>CAIRGA010000095.1 GCA_903877935.1 uncultured Hyphomicrobiales bacterium | reverse complement strand
GTACTCTCGCTCTTGCCAACTATCCAACCCGTTATGGAGTGACTGTCATTCCTACGGAGTCATTTCTAGTTATTCCACAAACTAGCTCGGAGACTAGAGAATATATTCCGATTGCATGGATGAAGCCTCCCACGATACCAAGCGAAAAGTTGCGTTTGTTAGCAAACGCCGACCTCTACGATTTCGCCGTCCTTACCTCACGCATGCATATGGCGTGGATGCGTGCCATCACGGGACGAATGAAGAGTGATTACATGTATTCCGTTGGTGTCGTTTACAACAATTTCCCATGGCCGGAGGCCGATGAGGCGACGAAAGATAAAATCCGCTTGCTGGCACAAGCGATTCTCGATGCCCGCGCCGCGCATGAGGGCGCAACGCTGGCGGATTTGTATGACCCGCTCACCATGCCGCCCGATTTGCGCAAAGCGCATCAGGCGCTGGATGGCGCGATTGACAGGCTCTATCGCCGCGACCCCTTCCCCTCCGACCGCGAACGCGTCGAGCATCTCTTCGGTCTTTATGAAAAGCTGACCGCAACTTTGTTTACGGAAGCGCCGAAGAAGAGGGGGCGGAAGCGGTGAGAAAATTTGCAATTGATTGATTATTGCTTATGGGCCACTCAACGCGCTTACGAGCGCGGCGAGGTCCGGTTTCTTCACGCTATTTGGGATAAGGTTTTAATTCTCCGTGACGTGGACCATGGCGATCAACAATACGGGCTATACCTAACCCGAAAACGTCGACCACCGACCGAAGAGGAATTGAAAGCCCGGTGGATATAGGGTTCCCTCGCACGCAGGCGCGAACCACACGGCATGAAGCCAAATTTTGTCCACCGACGCCATGAGAATCTTGTGCAGATCGAAAGTTTTGTCAGGAAATAACGAAATTTTCGAAAATTTAACCGGTAGAGTTTTGTTTTTGTGTCTAAAGATGACAGGGTTTGGTTTGACACGACGCTTCGCGTCGGCTCACCATGAGGTCGAGTTGGTTGAAACTGTTTGGACCGCGAGGCTCCTGCCTCGCATTAGATGCAAGCGCGCCGGGAGGCGCGCGGTCCGGGTTTTTTACATCCCTACCCTTCGGCCATGGGGCAGCGCGCGGTAGTCTTCGGATTGCATCTCATAGAGTCTTGAGGCGGTTCGGGCGAATTCGAAGGCTTCGCGGCCGGTGTCGGCTTGGTAGAGCGCTTCGGGGATGGCTGCGGCGGTGGCGTAGAGTTTGACGCTTTGGTCGTAGAGCGCATCGATAAGCGCGATGAAGCGTTTGGCCTCGTTGCGGTTGTCGGCTTCGATGACGGCAATATCGTCGATGAACACTGTAGGGTAGGCTTTCGCAATCGCGATGAAATCCAGATTGCCGAGCGCCGCTTTGCATAAATCCGCGTAAGGAAAGCGCGCGATGCCTATACCGGCTTGCGGCACGTTAAGCGTGCGGCCTTTGACCGTGAGGGTTTGCGGGGCGGGGGGATGGCCCTTGAGCGACACGCGGAATTGCTCATCCAGCGCGTCTTTGGCCGCTTGGTTGGCGGGGACATGAAAGGTGATCGCGGCGGCTGATTTTTCGAGCCGGTAATCGGTTTTGGCGTCCACTTCCACCGTCTCGACATGGGCTTGCAGCAGCGTGAGGAAGGGCAGAAACAAAGCACGGTTGAGGCCGCCTTCATAAAGCCGCTCGGGTGGGATGTTGGACGTGGTGACAAGCACAAGGCCGCGCGCGAAAAGCGCCTCGAAGAGACGGGCTAAAATCATCGCATCGGCAATATCGGTGACGGCGCATTCATCGAGACACAAAAGCCGGGTTTCTTGCGCGATGGCGGCGGCCACGGGGGGGATGGGGTCGGTGTCCTTCACCTCGCCGTTTTTGACCTTGGCGCGATAGGCGTGGATGCGGTCATGCACATCGGCCATGAAGTTTTGAAAATGCACGCGCTTTTTGCGCGGCGTAGGCGCTGCCTCGAGCATCAGATCCATCAGCATCGTCTTGCCACGCCCGACCGAGCCATAGAGATAGAGCCCCTTGGGTGGCTTTGCTTTGCCGTGCAGAAAGCCCAAAAGGCGGGAGGTTTTGGCCTCGTAGGCGGCGAGGTGCTGGCACAGCGCATCCATAGACCCAAGCGCGTGGCGCTGCGCCTGATCGGGCTCAATCGCGCCCGAGGCGACAAGCGCCGAATAGGCACGGCTTGGCAGCGGGATCGGCATATCGTCCAAGAGCGGGCTCTCCGGTAGGGGTGCGAGGCGATGAAGCACGAAGTGCGGTTGGCTGCAAGGTGGGCGGCAGTCGGTTTTCGGCAGTCGGCGGTCGGGCGAGCGCTTTACGATTGCCGACTGCCGACCACCGAATGAACCAATCCCACCGCTGAGGCGTAGAATTTCCGTTAGAGGAGTTTAGCCTATGCCGATAGCCGCTTGGTGCTTGTTGATCGTGGCGTTTATGCCGGTCGTAACCGTTGGCATCGCCAAATGGGGCGCGGGCTATGATAACCGCGAGCCGCGCCTCTGGATGCAATCGCTCGAGGGCTATCGCCGCCGCGCCTATGCCGCCCATACCAATTGCTACGAGGCGCTGAGCGTGTTTCTGACCGCGATGTTCGTGGCGGTGTGGACCGATGGCTCGACGCAGCTCGTCGATACGCTGGCGGTGATTTTCGTCGTGGCGCGGATCGCCTATATCGCCGCCTATCTCGCCGATAAGCCCGCCGCCCGCTCGCTGGTGTGGAGCGCGGCTTATTTGGCCGCCATCGGCATCGCGCTCAGCGGCTTGGTTGCGCCGGTTTAAGGCCGCGTCTGCCCCGAGCCGTGGACGCGGTATTTGAACGAGGTTAGCTGATCCACCCCCACCGGCCCGCGCGCATGCATGCGGCCTGTCGCAATGCCAATCTCGGCACCGAAACCGAACTCGCCGCCATCGGCAAATTGCGTCGAGGCATTGTGCAGCACAATGGCGGAATCGACCCGGGTTAGAAACGCCTCGGCGGCCCCGTTATCCTCCGTGATGATCGCCTCGGTATGGTGCGAGCCATAGGTCTCGATATGGTCGATGGCGGCATCGAGCCCGTCGACGATTTTCACCGCGAGAATGGCGTCGAGATATTCCGTGCGCCAATCTTCTTCGGTTGCAAGGGTGACGCGAGGATCGGCGGCTTGCACGGTCGCATCGCCGCGGATGGCGCAGCCTTTGTCGATGAGCGCGTCGAGCAAAGGTTGGAGATGGGTTTTTGCAACCGCTTTATCGATCAGCAGCGTCTCCGCCGAGCCGCATACACCCGTGCGGCGAAGCTTGGCGTTGAGCACAATCGAGACCGCCATCGCGAGATCGGCTTTGGCGTGGATATAGACGTGGCAAATGCCTTCGAGATGAGCAAACACCGGCACCCGTGCCTCGTTCTGCACGCGCGCGACAAGGCTTTTGCCCCCGCGCGGGACGATGACATCAATCGCACCCTCAAGCCCCGAGAGCATCAGCCCGACAGCATCGCGTTCGCGCGTTGGCACGAGCTGGATCGCATCTTCGGGCAAGCCAGCCGCGCGAAGCCCCGCGCGCATCGCATCCGCAATCAGAGACGAGGTGCGGAAGCTCTCGGAACCGCTGCGCAAAAGGGCGGCATTTCCGCTTTTAAGGCACAGAGCGGCGGCATCCGCCGTGACATTGGGGCGGCTTTCGAAGATCACGCCGATGACGCCGAGCGGCGTCGCCACGCGCTCGAAACGCAGGCCGTTGGGCTGGGTCCATTCGGCAAGCACGCGACCCACGGGATCGTTGAGCGCGGCGATATCGGCGACCGCTTTGGCGATGGCGTCCAAGCGCGCGGCATCGAGTTTTAAACGGTCCAGAAACGAGCCTTTGACGCCCTTGATTTCGGCGTCCGCCCTATCAAGCGCGTTGGCAGCAAGAATATCGGAAGCGCGCTGGCGAAGCACATCGGCTGCGGCGAGAAGTGCTTGGTTTTTCTGCTCGGTGGAAGCATTGCCCAGCACCCGCGCAGCGGCACGCGCACGCCGACCGATCTTCACCATCAGCATCTGCAAATTGTCGTTATCTTGCGTCACGGAATGCATAGTCGTGTCGTGCTTTCACAAACTGCCCAAGGCCATATCATCGCGGTGAATAAGCTCAGGCCTGCCATCATAGCCAAGCAGCGCCACAATGTCGCGCGAAGAACGGCCTGCCAACAGCATGGTTTCGGAGGAATCATAGCCGATCAGGCCACGGCCCAATTCGCCGCCATCGGGCGCGCGCATCACCACCGCATCGCCACGCTCGAACACGCCTTCGATCCGTTTGACGCCCGCCGCTAAAAGGCTCTTGCCGGAGCGGATAGCACTTGCCGCGCCCGCATCAAGATGCAGCACGCCCTTGGGCTCCAAGGCGCCCGCAATCCATGTCTTGCGCGCCGAGACGGGGTTGGAGCCGGTCAGGAACCAGCTGCACGGTTTACCCTCGGCAATCGCTTTGAGCGGATGCAACACGCGGCCATCGGCAATCACCATATGCGTGCCGCCCGTCGTCGCGATTTTCGCCGCCTCGATTTTGGTACGCATACCGCCGCGCGACAATTCAGACGCCGCACCACCCGCCATCGCCTCGATTTCCGCCGTGATCCGCGGAATGACGGGGATGAGCTTGGCGTCAGGGTCATCGGCTGGCGGGGCGGTATAGAGGCCGTCAATATCGGAGAGCAGAATGAGAAGATCGGCACCTGCCATTGTGGCCACGCGCGCGGCGAGGCGATCATTGTCGCCATAGCGGATTTCATTGGTCGCAACCGTGTCATTTTCATTGACGACGGGAAGCGCTTTTAAATCGAGGAGACGGCCAATGGTGGCGCGCGCATTCAAATAACGTTGACGCTCTTCGGTATCACCAAGCGTGACAAGAATTTGGCCCGTGATGATGCCGCGCTCGCCTAAAACTTCGGCCCATGCTTTCGATAAAGCGATTTGTCCGACGGCCGCCGCTGCCTGGCTCTCCTCCAGCTTCAACGCTCCGCGCGCCAGACCCAGCACGCCGCGACCAAGCGCAATCGCGCCCGACGAGACAACGAGGACATCGGCGCGACGCTCCCGCAGAGCCGCAATATCGTGGCCAAGTGCCGCAAGCCATTCCGCGCGCAGACCTTTAACCGGATCGACGAGCAGCGACGATCCGACCTTGATGACGACCCGACGAAAGGCTGAAAAATCGGGCAGTGCCGTCATAGGCAGAAGATCGTCATGGATGCCATTCCTCGGCAGGCTTGG
The DNA here is from genome assembly GCA_903877935.1 of uncultured Hyphomicrobiales bacterium. Classification (GTDB taxonomy): domain Bacteria; phylum Pseudomonadota; class Alphaproteobacteria; order Rhizobiales; family Beijerinckiaceae; genus CAIUPE01. The sequence goes on along the minus strand of CAIRGA010000095.1, from coordinate 2,533 downwards.
CGGCCGCAATTTCGATTTGCTGCGCTTCGGTGGCAATCGACAGAATGGCGCGCAAAGCGTCTTGGACACCTTGACCAGAAGCGGCAGAAAGGATCATCGGCTCTTTTTTTGCGGCGCGCTTCAAGCGGGCTTTTTGCTCTTTGAGCACTTCCGGCGTAACCGCATCGGCCTTTGAAAGCGCAACAATCTCGGGCTTGTCTTCCAAGCCATTGCCATAGGCATCCAATTCCGCACGAACGATCTTGTAGGATTTGCCCGCATGTTCCGACGTGGCATCGACCAGATGCAACAAGACACGGCAGCGCTCGACATGACCCAAGAAACGATCCCCAAGCCCCAAGCCTTCATGCGCGCCTTCAATGAGACCCGGAATATCGGCCAAAACAAATTCGCGCTCATCGACGCGAACAACGCCCAAACCTGGGTGAAGCGTGGTGAACGGATAATCGGCAATTTTGGGCTTGGCCGCCGTAACGGAGGCAAGAAAAGTCGACTTGCCGGCATTCGGCAACCCAACAAGACCGGCATCGGCAATCAATTTCAGACGCAACCAAATCCAACGCTCTTCACCCTCCAAACCCTGGTTGGCGCGGCGCGGTGAACGGTTTGTGGACGTGGCAAAATAGGCATTGCCGAAACCGCCATTGCCGCCTTTGGCAAGTCTAAATTTTTGCCCGAGTTCGGTCAGATCAGCGATCATGGTTTCGCCGTCTTCGTCAAAAATCTGGGTTCCTTTAGGGACCTTTAAAACAATATCGTCGCCCTTGCCGCCTGCCCGGTTCTTACCCATTCCGTGCACGCCGGGGCGCGCTTTGAAATGCTGCTGGTAACGGTAATCGATCAGCGTGTTGAGGCCTTCGACGCATTCGACAAACACGTCGCCGCCGCGTCCCCCGTCGCCCCCATCAGGGCCACCGAACTCAATAAATTTCTCACGCCGAAAAGAGACGCTGCCCGCGCCGCCATCGCCTGAACGAATAAATACTTTAGCTTGATCAAGGAATTTCATGCGCCCTCTTTACAGCAATTTCCGCAAAAGGGGAGCACGAAGCGATCAATCTAATTATTTTGTCTTCCGCGTCATTGTGAGGTCGACCTCGCCCACTTTGATAAACCCGAGAAAATAGACATCCGCCGTGTTGTGAACGGTTACCGGATCGGTTCGGGTTAGCGTATCGCGGAAATCGAGATCAAAAGAGCCTATTTTGGCGCTATAGCGCAGTGAAATGACATCTCCGTCGGCTTTAACTTCGGCCTCTTTGGTGACGTCTTCTCGCATGCCGGAATATAGATTCTCGCCCAATTTCGTGAAAATCCACGTCTTTTGTGCTTTTTCACCGTCCGAATAGACAAAATCTTCCTTCAAAGTAAGCACGACGCCATCCCATTTGCCCTTCATTTGAACGGTCATATCGCGCCGTTCGCCGGTCCAGACATTGGTGAAATGGCCCTCTGCTACGAGATCGCCGGAGAAAAATTTTTCCAAGACGAAAGGCTTTTCAGACTGCGCATAAGAGGGGGCAGCCGTAAGCCCGCCAAAACTGAGGAGGCCCATGATAAGCAATAATAAACGCATCGCTAAATCTCCATATGACGAATAAAAGCTGACCTTACGTTATAGCATATTCATTTGATTGGCGATTGCCAGCCCATTCGGATGCTACCTGTCGCACGAGCCATTCGGCCCGATCAAGCTCGAACCAATGCACCGGATAGGCACCCCCGCGCGCGGGCATAAAGGGCGATGAATCATGCGTATGCGCAAAGCCATTGCGTTCTAACACACGCCGCGAGGCTGGGTTATTGGTTCGAACCGACGCAATGATGCGGCCTGCAAAGCCGAAGCCGAAGACGGCTTGCAACAGCGTTGATACCGCCTCGCTGGCATAACCGCGCCCCCAGAAAGGTAACCCGATCCAATAGCCAAGCTCGACATCGCCGCCGTGCTCAATCCGGCGCAGTCCAATTCCGCCGATGACTTCATTGGGTTTGGCGTTGGGTGTGATGACAAGGCCGAGCCCATTGCCTTCGAGATTGTTCTTGCGCGCTTCGAAAATATACTGATCGGCCGCCTCATGCGGATAAGGATGTGGAATGCGCCCCGTCATGTCCGCAATTTCGTGGTTTGAAAGGTGGCGGATGAGATGCGTGGAGTCTGACACTTTCGGCCAGCGCAGCCAGAGCCGCGGGGTTTCAATACGATAAATATCGTCGCGGGTGATTTCATGAAACATGGCGTTCACTCCAATTTTTTTGACCTCTGCCGCTTCTGGAAAAGATCCTAAAACGAAAAAGCGGGGAATGTGTTTTCCACATTCCCCGCTTCGATCCCTAAGGACGATCCGGATGGACACTTACTTGAAAGGGTCAATCCGCCGGGGGTTTAAAAAACCGGCGGGGCCCTTCAAGCTTCGCCGTCTTATTCTGCCGCTAGTTTGGCATGGACCGTAACATACATCCGGTCATTGGCTTTTTTCTGGAATTCGACCGTGCCGGTCGTCGTCGCAAACAAGGTGTGATCCTTGCCCATGCC
>CAIRGA010000094.1 GCA_903877935.1 uncultured Hyphomicrobiales bacterium | reverse complement strand
TGGTAACCTTCGAATTACGTCCGAAAGACAAAACAGTTAGCCTTCGCCTTCCCGACGCTCTCTTGGAGAAAATCCGCAACCGGGCCGCCACCATTGGCATGCCGGCTCAACGGTTCATGCGGTTAGCACTTGAGAAAGCCGTGATCGATGACCTCAAACGATAAACATCCATGCCATCCCGCTTTTGGTGGAAAGGTCATGCTTTGACCTTGAAAAAGGTGGGCTTTGCCTTCCCACGGTTATGATTCTGGGCTAGAAGACAGAAGATGAAAGCGCGGAAGGTTGAAATTCAATCCCTCGCGTCCAAGTTTGTCCGGCAAGGACGCGCTTTGGCCTTTGGATTGGCCAAAAGACGCGGCCTTTTTTTATGTGCGCGATTGGTTGATCGCGGCACAGCGGTTGTTGAAGACGAGTGAACAAGCACCATGCCAAAGCGCACTGATATTTCCTCAATTTTGATCATCGGAGCAGGTCCGATCGTAATCGGCCAAGCTTGCGAGTTTGATTATTCCGGCACCCAAGCCGTCAAAGCGCTGAAGGAAGAAGGCTACCGCGTTATTCTGGTCAATTCGAACCCCGCAACGATCATGACCGACCCCGATATGGCGCACCGCACCTATGTCGAGCCAATCACGCCGGAAATTGTCGCCAAAATCATCGAAAAGGAGCGCCCAGACGCGCTTCTCCCCACCATGGGCGGCCAGACAGCCTTGAATTGCGCGCTATCGCTCAAAAAAATGGGCGTACTCGAAAAATACAATGTCGAGATGATCGGCGCCACCGCTGAGGCGATCGACAAAGCCGAAGACCGTGAATTGTTCCGCAATGCGATGACCAAGATCGGGCTTGATACGCCACGCTCGCACCACATCAAAACCCTGCCACAAGCCCTCGAAGCACTCGCTGACATCGGCCTACCCGCCATTATCCGCCCCTCCTTCACCATGGGCGGCACTGGCGGCGGCATTGCTTACAACAAAGCGGAATTCATCGAGATCATCGAACGCGGCATCGACGCTTCACCCACCAACGAGGTGCTGGTTGAGGAAAGCGTGCTCGGCTGGAAAGAATACGAGATGGAAGTCGTCCGCGACAAAGCGGATAACTGCATTATCATCTGCTCGATTGAAAACATCGATCCGATGGGCGTGCACACGGGCGACTCGATCACCATTGCGCCGGCTCTCACCCTCACCGACAAAGAATATCAAATCATGCGCGACGCATCACTCGCGGTGTTGCGTGAGATCGGTGTCGAAACCGGCGGCTCGAACGTCCAATTTGCCGTCGATCCTGCGACGGGTCGCATGATTGTTATTGAGATGAACCCGCGCGTTTCGCGCTCGTCTGCGTTGGCTTCCAAGGCTACCGGTTTCCCGATCGCACGCGTCGCGGCCAAACTTGCGGTGGGCTATACGCTCGACGAAATCGATAATGATATTACGGGCGGCGCAACGCCTGCCTCTTTTGAGCCAACCATCGATTATGTCGTCACTAAAATTCCACGTTTCGCCTTCGAAAAATTCCAGGGCGCAGAAAAGACACTGACGACATCGATGAAGTCCGTTGGTGAAGCCATGGCCATTGGCGGCACGTTTCAGGAATCGCTCCAAAAGGCGCTACGCTCGCTCGAAACAGGCCTGTCTGGACTTGATGAAATTGAAATCGAAGGTTTGGGCCTCGGCGATGATCGGAACGCCATTAAAGCGGCGCTAGGCACGCCGACACCGGATCGCATCTTACAAGTTGCACAAGCCTTCCGCTTTGGTTTTACGATTGATGAAGTTCATGAGTCCTGCAAAATAGATCCATGGTTTTTGGAGCAGATCAAAGACATCATCGATACAGAGAGTAAAATTCGCGAATTCGGTGTACCAAAGACGCCGGAAGCCCTGCGTCGCTTAAAAAGCATGGGCTTCTCGGATCAACGCATGGCCATGCTAACAGGCGGCCATGAGGCGGATGTTTCGAAAGCACGGCGTGAATTAAATATTCGTCCCGTCTATAAACGAATTGACACCTGCGCGGCCGAATTTGCGTCGCCTACCGCCTATATGTATTCGACCTATGCCACACCGTTTAACGGCGTACCGGCAAATGAAGCCCATCCTTCAACCCGGAAAAAAATCGCTATTTTAGGCGGCGGGCCAAATCGGATCGGACAAGGCATTGAGTTCGATTATTGCTGCTGCCATGCGTGCTTCGCTCTCGCCGATGCGGGCTTTGAAACCATCATGATCAATTGCAATCCGGAAACGGTTTCAACCGATTATGACACGTCGGATCGCCTGTATTTCGAGCCTCTAACGGTTGAAGATGTGGTCGAAATTCTAAAGCTCGAACAATCCAGCGGCGAACTCCTCGGCGCGATTGTGCAATTCGGCGGGCAGACCCCGTTGAAACTCGCCCATGCGCTCGAGCAAGCGGGTATTCCAATCCTCGGCACCTCACCGGATATGATTGATCTGGCAGAAGATCGCGACCGCTTTAAACGCCTGTTAGATAAGCTTGGTCTCAAGCAACCGCAAAACGGTATCGCCTATTCGGTCGAGCAATCTCGCCTTGTATTGCAAGAACTCGGCCTTCCGCTCGTCGTTCGTCCTTCTTATGTGCTCGGCGGCCGAGCGATGGAAATCCTACGCGATGAGCAAGCCTTTGATCGCTACCTCTTGGGCACGCTGCCAGAGCTCGTACCCAACGATATCAAGGCCCGTTATCCGAACGATAAAACAGGTCAGATCAATACGCTTTTAGGCAAAAACCCGCTGCTGTTTGATCGCTATCTAACCGACGCCATCGAAGTCGATGTCGATTGCGTCTCGGATGGAAAAGACGTGTTTATCGCCGGCATCATGGAGCACATCGAGGAGGCCGGGATTCATTCGGGCGATTCCGCCTGTGCCTTGCCACCGCATTCCTTAAAGCCTGCCATGATCGCGGAGCTAGAACGGCAGACCAAGGAACTTGCACTGGCCTTGAATGTTGTAGGCCTTATGAATGTTCAATATGCGCTGAAAGATGACACGATCTTCGTGCTGGAAGTAAACCCTCGCGCATCGCGCACAGTGCCATTCGTTGCAAAGGTTGTCGGCAAGCCGATTGCAAAAATCGCGTCCCGCATCATGGCAGGACAAAGCCTCGCCTCCTTCGAGCTAAAGGCTGAACCTTACGACCATATTGCCGTCAAAGAAGCCGTCTTCCCCTTTGCACGCTTTCCGGGTGTTGACGTTGTACTCGGGCCGGAAATGCGCTCAACCGGCGAAGTCATCGGGCTTGACAGCTCGTTTGGTGTCGCCTTTGCAAAAAGCCAGCTGGGTTCTGGAACGATCGTGCCTAAAAAGGGCACTGTCTTCGTTTCTGTCCGCGACTCCGACAAAGAGCGGATCGTGCCAACCATGCGTATGTTATCAGATCTCGGCTTTGAGATTATGGCAACAGTCGGCACGCTGCGCTATCTCGAAGACCACGGCGTGAAGGGTAAAATGATCAATAAAGTCCTTGAAGGACGCCCGCATATCGTCGATGCAATCAAAAATGGCGGTGTCCAGCTTGTTTTCAATACGACGGAAGGCAAACAGGCCTTAGCCGACTCACGATCCCTAAGGCGCACCGCGCTCTTGCATAAAGTGCCATATTATACGACCCTTTCGGGGGCGATCGCGGCAGCCGAAGGTATTAAAGCGTATATGGCGGGTGATCTTGAAGTAAAGGCTCTACAGGATTATTTCGAGGGTAAGCCGGCGCAAGCCTCATAAGCATTTTGAACCACAGCCTACAATCACGACGGCCAGACTTTGCATTTTAATAAATAACACGAACGGATATCGTTATGGATAAAATCCCGATGACCACCAACGGCTTCAAAGCACTCGAAGAAGAGTTGCGCCAACGCCAACAGGTCGATCGCCCAAGAATTATTCAGGCCATTGCCGAAGCCCGTGCGCATGGTGATTTATCAGAAAATGCGGAATATCATTCAGCAAAAGAACAACAATCGTTAAACGAAGGTCGGATTGCCGAACTCGAAGATAAAATTGGCCGCGCCGAGGTAATCGAAGTTTCGAAATTATCGGGCTCGACGATCAAATTTGGTGCGACTGTCAAATTGATTGACGATGATACCGAAGAAGAAAAAATTTATCAGATCGTCGGCGATAGTGAAGCCGATGTTCGCGACGGAAAAGTCTCCATTAGCTCCCCCATTGCGCGCGCTTTGATTGGCAAAAAGACCGGTGACGCCATCGAAGTCAACACACCAGGCGGAGGAAAGAGCTATGAAATCATCGATGTACTCTACCGATAATCGCCGTAATTTTCTTTCTAAATTAGCGATCTTCAGCGTCGCTGCTATCGTTATTTCGGCGTGTAACACAATGGGTACGAGCCGCGTATCGGCCGGCCCCGTTTACTCTGCAATTAATGTCGATGTTGAGCCGGTTAGGGCAAAAAATATTGGCGACTATGCCGACAAAATCGGAGCCTATGTCAAACAGGGCCTGAGCAAAACCTATGCGGGCTCAGTGGATAGCAAAAATAAATCGCTTCCAACGTTAACGGTTGAAATACATTCGATTTATTTTGGCGTCGCTTCATCGGACTTTTCAATGGGTATGGGAATTAACCAGCCCATCATGCCACATTTTACATCATCAAATGATACGCTGGATGGCTACATCACAATTCGAAAAGGTTCCACTGTGATCAGCCGCACCAATCTTTACGTTACCAATGAACGACGCGGTCATAATCCGATCAGCACCATTGATGATGAAGAGCGTCTGATTGAATTGACACAACGCTATGCGGATGAAGTGCGTCGAGAACGTGGCGACTGATAGCGTGCAGCCAGCCGCCCCTTCAACACCGACACTATGGGCGCTTCTTTTGCCAGAAGCGGGCTTTCGAAGTCAGGTAATGGGCCTCGCAGAATCGATTGGCGGTAACGTCATCGAGAAAAACATCGATCTACGTGCGCCCTGGTCGCTCCTGCCATCGACCCTCTGCCCATTTCCGTTATGGGGACTCGATCCTTCATTGGACCAACTGGCCCCGCCTTGGCCTGATGTTGTCATTGGCTGCGGTCGCCGTACCATTCCAATTGCCCTTGAGATCAAACGTCAATCGGCTGGAAAAACAAAAGCGATTTACATTCAAAATCCTAAAGGCGCGACGCCCTCTTTTGATCTCGTTGTCTCGATGAAACATGATGAGCAATCGGGCCCGAATGTTATGAACGTTGATACGGCCATTCATCGGGTTACGCGGATAAAATTGGATAATGCTGGCATGGAATGGCAAGCGCGCTTTGGCGCTTTTCCGCGGCCCTTAATTGGTGTTATTCTTGGCGGACGCAATCGATCGTTTAGATTTACCGACGCTGTCGCCAAAAGCGCCATCGCGAACCTGTCGGCCTTAGCGGATAAAACGGGTGCAAGCTTCGTTATAACGCCATCCCGCCGCACAGACCCGCACATCATTGACCACTTTAAAACCTTTGTTAAAAATCAGTCTCATGCAATTCTATGGGACGGAAACGGTGATAACCCCTATTTTGGCATGCTGGCTTTATGCGATGGCCTCATCGTAACAGAAGATTCAGTTTCAATGGTTTCGGAGGCGATCGCCTCAGGAAAGCCTGTGGCGACGATATCCCTTGAAGGCCATGCGCCACGTCATTTGAAATTTATTGATAATCTTTTAGATAAAAAAGCGATCACACGATTCAACGGTGACTTACCGTCAACATCAAATGTGATGTTATCTGATTACACGGCATTGGCCGCCGAGCGGGTAAGGACCATGCTCGCATCCAAACAAAAGTGAAACAATTATCCTGCCGTGACAGGCTGATCAGGGAATGCCAATTGTTCACGCGCACGCCACTCAGGCGTTACATAATTTAAAATCAAAGATTGACGGACGCCTGGAATTTCACGCGGCTCGAACCCATGCCAGGTATTGTCCGCTGGCACAAAAATCATGGCGCCATTTGCCTTAAAGGGCGAAGTAGCAACGTGCGTGTCCTTATCGGAATAGATATCGGTTCCTAGATTTTCGTGTCCTGCTGCTGAGGACAAATAGATCAGCATCGTGAACTTCTTCACACCAAGATCCGTGTGAGGCTCTAACCAGAACCCGTTCGTATCTTGAGCATATTCGAGGCGCAAATAAGTACCCGTCAGGTCAAGACCGCAGGCTTTATTAAACAGCGCGATCGTCGAAGGGGTTTGCAGGAAATCAGCAATCTCGCCGCACACTTCATGTTTGGTGCGATTCTCGACATCAAAATATTGCCGCGTTGCGTTGTGAACTTCCCGTTTGCCGGAAACCCCACCGAGTTCCGGCACAGGAAACGGCAATACTGTTAAAGCGTCCGCTGCCGCTTTCGGGAAGACATCGGAAACAAACCAGTGGCGATAGGGCGTTTCGGAGCGGATACCCAACGATAGGCTCTTTTCGAGCGCTTCATGATAGGCAGAATGGGAGATGGTCATTGAGCGATCCCGTTGATAAACGCGGAATATAAATGGGCGATTCCTACTTCGAGATAGCCCGAAGCCTTCAAACTCACAAGGAAAAACCGTCAGGTGATGCCAATGGGGCTAGTCCACCCATGCAAAAATGATGTGTCCAGCGCTCCAGATAGGTTGCATTTTGCATATCTAGCGCTACATCTTGACGTCATTAACGAGTGAGGAAGTATCATGACGCTCCGGCACGAAAAAGTCATCATCGTTGGGTCAGGACCAGCCGGGTATACCGCGGCCATTTATGCGGCTCGGGCGATGCTGTCACCGGCCCTCATTAGTGGCCTACAACCTGGCGGCCAACTCACGATCACCACCGATGTCGAGAATTATCCGGGATTTGCCGATCCTATCCAAGGCCCTTGGCTGGTTGAGCAAATGCGGGCCCAAGCGGAACATGTGGGCACTAAAATGATCTCCGACCTGATTGTTTCAGCTGATCTATCGGTCCGCCCCTTCCGTTTAGAAGCCGATAGCGGCGACACCTACACCTGTGATGCCCTCATCATTGCGACAGGCGCTCAAGCGAAATGGTTGGGTATTCCGTCAGAAGAAAAATTCATGGGCTTTGGTGTCTCCGCGTGCGCAACCTGTGATGGATTCTTTTTCCGAGGGAAAAACGTCATCGTGGTTGGTGGGGGCAATTCCGCAGTTGAAGAAGCCCTTTATTTGGCGGGCCTTGCGGCAAAGGTGACAGTCATTCACCGGCGCGATTCATTCCGAGCCGAAAAGATTCTCCAGGATCGACTTTTCGCGCATCCGAAAATCGAGGTTATTTGGAACCACACGGTCGAAGAAATTATTGGATCTGGAACTCCCGTCTCCGTAACGGGCGCCGATATTAAAGATACCAATTCGGGCAAGGTGACGCGGCTTGATGCCGACGGCCTTTTTGTCGCCATTGGCCACAGTCCAGCGAGCGCGATATTTGCTGCTCAGCTTAAAATGAAGCAAAGCGGCTATATCTGGACAGCTCCGGACTCAACGGCAACTTCAATTGAAGGTGTCTATGCAGCAGGCGATGTGACCGACGATATCTTCCGCCAGGCCGTTACGGCGGCCGGCATGGGTTGCATGGCGGCCCTCGAAGCTGAGCGTTGGTTAGCGTCCCAAGAAATGCATTTAAAGGCAGCAGAATAATGGCCACGACCCCTAATTTTGCGCCGTCCTCTGATATTGATTGGGATAAAGTCAGAATATTTTATGTCGCAGCCGATGCAGGCAGCTTTACCCATGCGGGCGATATGCTATCGATCAGCCAGTCCGCTGTTAGCCGTCAAGTCAGTGCCTTAGAGCGTGATCTCGGCGTACCACTCTTTCATCGCCATGCGCGCGGGCTTATTCTAACCGAGCAAGGTGAGCATCTTTTCCGCACGGCAAAGGAAATGATGCTGAAACTTGAAGCAGCACGGATAAGACTGACAGATAGCCGCGAAAAGCCGAATGGCGATTTGCGTGTCACAACAACGCTAGGCATAGGAACAAATTGGCTAACACCCCGTGTTGGCGAATTTTTAGATCTTTATTCCGATATCCGCCTCCAAATGTTACTGACGGATGAAGAACTCGATCTGGCGATGCGCGAGGCCGATGTCGCCATCTGGCTAAGGCAACCGACGCAGGGAGACCTTATCCAGCGAAAGCTCTTTACGGTTCATTTCCATGCCTACGCGTCACAAGACTACATCAAAAAGCGGGGCGCGCCAAAATCGATTAGCGAACTCGAAGAACATCGAATTTTGACATTTGGCGGGCCTACACCCTCACATTTGCTTGATGTGCATTGGCTGACCACGATGGGACGCGAGAGCCGCAATCCACGCCCCGCAGCGCTAACCGTCAACAATATCACAGCCCTCACCCAAGCCGTAGTCCGCGGCGCAGGGATCGCTGTGTTGCCCGATTACCTCGTCGATAAAGATGCGGGCCTTGTCCAGGTGCTCAATGACATGGATACACCATCGTTAGAGAGCTATCTTGTTTATGCCGAAGAACTCAAAAATGTCGCCCGAGTTCAGGTATTCCGCGATTTTCTGGTTAGCAAAGCGCAGCGCTGGGCCCATTAAAGTCAATAATGATCAATAAAACCGCCCCTTGCATACGAGCGCTCAAAGCTCGCATGCAAGGAGTCTATCGGATGAATTATCGCAAGCTTGCCGTAAACCGTTGAATCTTCCCGCACGCGTCTTCAAGCAGTTCGTTTGACGTCGCATAAGAAATTCGGAAATTCGGACCAAGTCCAAAAGCAGTGCCATGAACAGCGGCGACGCCTTCGGCTTCCAGCAACTCTGTAACAAAATCTTCGTCCGTCTTGATTACTTTGCCCGATGGTGTCGTTTTACCAATCGCCTTCGCACAGCTCGGATAAACATAAAATGCGCCTTCTGGCATCGGGCAATCCAGCAGGCTTGCTTGATTGAGCATGGATACGACGAGATCACGGCGTCCTTCGAATGCCTTACGGCTAACTTGGATAAAATCCTGCGGGCCATTCAAAGCCTCGACAGCGGCCCACTGCGAAATCGAGCACGCGCCCGACGTCTGTTGACCCTGCACCATGTCCATCGCCTTCATCAGCCGATCCGGACCTGCGGCATAACCGATACGCCAACCAGTCATCGCATAGGCTTTTGAAACACCATTCATGGTCAACGTCCGGTCCATAAGGTTGGGTTCAATCTGAGCCGGTGTCGTAAACACGAAATCACCAAAGGTGAGGTGTTCATACATATCATCGGTCAACACCCACACATGCGGATGGCGCAACAGCACATCGGTTATCGCCTTCAATTCATCCCGCGTGTAAGCGGCACCCGATGGGTTGGATGGAGAATTCAAAATAATCCATTTGGTCCGTGGCGTAATTGCCCGATCGAGGTCTTCGGCCTGAAGCTTAAAGCCCTTTTCCAACGTCGTGGGAACAAAAACGGGCTCGCCACCGCAGAGCAACACCATGTCCGGATAGGAGACCCAATAGGGCGCCGGGATAATCACTTCGTCGCCTTTGTTCAGCGTCGACACGAAGGCATTATAGAGGACCTGCTTGCCGCCGGTGCAGACGATCGTTTGGCTAGCCTTATAATCAAGACCATTTTCGCGCTTAAATTTCTTAACAATCGCTTCGCGCAACGGCGTAATCCCGGAAACTGGCGTATATTTCGTCTCGCCACGAATAATCGCGTCAATCGCGGCTTTCTTGATATTCTCCGGCGTATCGAAATCTGGCTCGCCTACGGAGAGAGAAATAATATCCCGTCCCTGAGCCTTAAGCTCACGCGCTTTCTGCGTTACGGCAATCGTCGCAGAAGGCTGCACGCGGGACAAGGCATCGGCAAGAAAACCCATGATCAAACTCCGGAAATTAACGTTAAATACATTTGAGGCGGCCGGACCCTAATCCCGCACAACGGTCAGGGCAAGGCCAGAACGGATGGATTCATTCAAAATTACGGTACAAAGTCATCCATACGGAATGACTGCCCGCACCAAAACTGACCGTCAACCGCGTACATATTCATTAACAATTGTTAATAACCATAACAAATTTGTAATATACCGTTCATCGAGCATGCAGCTTCGCTGACCTACTATTCACGTCACGCCAAGCAAATCGCTTGGCCCGAACTGCCACTCTCAAAGGAGAATGTTATGATTCGTCGCATCGCTATGGGCCTCATTGTTGCGGGCATTGCCTTTGCCCCAGCTATCGCTTCTGCAAAAACCTACAAAACAGAAAAGACCTGCGTTAAGCATCACATGGTCTGGAAAGACGGTAAATGCGCTAAGGCTTAAGCCTTTTGCCCATTCC
>CAIRGA010000093.1 GCA_903877935.1 uncultured Hyphomicrobiales bacterium | reverse complement strand
TGCTCTACCACTGAGCTACACCCGCATCCTGATGTCGCGACAACGGTCATTGACCGCCGATCCCGGCTATATGACTCATCTGAACGCGAGATGCAACTGCCTTTGCGCGAGGTTTTGATCTTGTTTGACCTTGCCCCTGTTCCCTTCGCGCCCTATTCAGGCAAATCGTCATCCAACACTAAGTTGAATCGCATGCAGAATGATCCGAACCGCCTCTTTGACTACCTCAAAGCCCTCCATATTCACTCGAAATCAATCGAACATCCGGCTGTTTTCACGGTGGAGGAGTCAAAAGCCCTACGTGGCACAATTGATGGTGCCCACGTCAAAAATCTTTTTTTAAAGGATAAAAAGAGCAATTTGTTCTTAATTTCGGCGCTGGAAGACACGAAAATCGACCTAAAGACGATCCATGACGTCATTGGCGGCCAAGGCAGGGTCAGTTTTTGCTCGGCCGACCAATTAAGAGAGCATTTAGGCGTCGAACCGGGCTCCGTCACCCCCTTTGCCGTCCTAAATGACACCGAAAACCGGGTAAAAGCCATTCTGGACGAGCGTTTAATGGCCTATGACATCATCAATGTTCACCCTCTGGTCAACACCATGACGACCAGCATCGCCCGGGATGATTTGGTGACTTTTATGATCGAAACAGGTCATAAGCCCTTGATAATTAAGGTAGGCGAAGCCTCAACGCTGGATGATTAAGCGCGACGGAACGTAGCGGGTGGATTGTTCTTTTGTCCCATCCTTACTATCTATGATGGATTGTGAAATGATCGTTTAAATCGTCCGCCACAAATAGCGAAAAGGGATTGGGTTTATGACGCTGATGGAAAATTCTGGCACTTCGGCAACCCAAATAAAAGACGTCACCACGGCCAGCTTTAGGCAAGATGTGGTGTCCGACTCGATGGTGCAGCCCGTATTAGTTGATTTCTGGGCTCCTTGGTGCGGACCGTGCAAACAATTGGGCCCCATCATTGAAAAGGCCGTTGCAGCGGCAAAAGGCAAGGTAAAACTCGTCAAAATGAACATTGACGATCACCCCCAAATTGCCGGCCAATTAGGCATTCAATCCATTCCAGCCGTCATTGCCTTCAGTAAAGGCCAGCCGATTGACGGTTTTGTCGGCGCTTTACCCGAATCGCAAATTTCCGGGTTCATTGAACGCCTTGTCGGACCCATCGATGACGGTTCTGCCGCTCTTCTTGAATCCGCAGCAGAATTGGCAAAATCAGGCGATTTTTCGGCTGCTATCGAGGCTTATGGTGCCGTTTTGGTCGAAGATAGCGAGAATCTGGAAGCTTTGGCCGGTATTATCAAGCTTTACATCGAAAGCGCGGATCTGGAAGCAGCACGCGGCTATCTCGAAGCCGTACCAGAGGGCAAAGAAAATGATTCCATTATTGCCGCCGCCCGCGCTGCTCTCGAGCTTGCTGAACAGGCCGCAACATTGGGTGACACGGCCGGTTTCGAAGCCGCAATTGCCGCGAACCCAAATGATCATCAAGCGCGCTTCGACCTTGCCTTAGCGCTTGCCGCCGCGGGAAAACGCGAAGAAGCGACCGATTCCTTGATCGAAATCATCAAACGTGATCGGACATGGAAGGAAGATGGCGCTCGTGTTCAGCTTCTACAGTTCTTTGAGGCGTGGGGACCAATGGATGAAATGACAAAGGCGGGGCGTAGGAAACTGTCTACCCTTCTTTTCCGTTGAGTATGGTATCAACACATTTTCCGGGAGATGAGCGATGAATGTGAGCTATTCCGGACCAAACGACTTACCAGAAGTTATTCCCGTGTTTCCGCTTCCCGGTGCGCTTTTGTTGCCGCGAGGTCAAATGCCACTCAATATTTTTGAGCCGCGGTATATGGCAATGATCGACGATGCAATCAGAACGTCACGATTGATCGGAATGGTTCAACCTGACGCTAGCGATCGTTTGCGTGGCCATCACCATGGCTTGTTTGAGGTAGGATGCGTTGGCCGAATTAAACAATTCGCGGAAGCTGGCGATAATCGGTATGTTATTTCTCTAACCGGTGTAGCGCGGTTTAAAGTGCGTGAAGAATT
>CAIRGA010000092.1 GCA_903877935.1 uncultured Hyphomicrobiales bacterium | reverse complement strand
TCATAGGCACCTTTAATAACATAACGCGCGCACAACGGATCATCGGCTGAAATCGTCAATTCACGTGTGAGATCATGGCTTAACGAAGTGCCTGTTTCATCAAACCGTCGCACGCCTTCACCAAACACACCGCCCTCACCTACCGTGCGGTAGGTCGCGCTATTGTTCAGCAAATCAATCTCGCTTGTCCGCTCCGCACGGCCTTGCCGCACAATTGTCACCGGGGCATCCAGTGCGCTCATCGGCGGATCAAAAACCACATCAGCGTCATCAAGTGACCGCTCCCGAACCGGCAGCGATAGATACGATCCACCCGTCCGCAGTGTTAGTGTCGCGGCCTCCGGCGCAGGCCAGATCAACGGCCAATACGCCGTCGATAAAGCAAGACGCACGCGCGAGCCCTTTTTAAACACATGGCCGCAGGCGTTCAGTGTCACTTTGACTTTATAAAAACGCCCCGGCTCTAACGCTTCTGGATGCTCATGCGAGTCGCGATGCGTGAGGTTCAACACCGCATAAGAAACGCGATGCGAAGCACCGTCGGGCCTTAAATGGCAAAGCCTAGCAGCGAGCTGCGCGATCGGCTTATCGGAAGCAATTTCGCATTCAAATTCGGGCGCTCCCAAAATGGCAAAATCATCATCCAAAGGTGCGGTATCAAAACACAGGCTCATCCCGTCATCGATCCGCTGATCCGACGGCTGCTCGCCCGCAACACCCGTGCCCATCCATTCGCCACAGCCCATGCCAACCCATTGCGGCGATCGGAACGAAAGTTCTTGAGAAGGTGTTACATTGCCTCCGAGTATCTTGTCGCCCAACGCCATCTCAAGCGACTTAATCGAAGGCGATGGCCATACTACTTCGCCTGCCCAATAGCCATTGCGATGCTCGGCCCATTTACCTGCGCCTGCTTCATCTTCAATATAGGCTCGCAACATTGGCTCTTGCATGATGCCGGTATCAACACCCTTCAACCAATGGTCCCACCACCGCTGCGCTTCTTGCAAAAATCCGATGGCCGGACCCGGCACACCATCATGCGGATAGATATGCGCCCAAGGCCCCACTATGCCCAAACGCGGTACGTTTAATCCCGCCAATAAACGCGGCAACGTATTGGTATAGGCATCGGCCCATCCGCCTGTGATCATCACAGGAATGTTGATCGCATTCCAATCTTCATTCACCGAGCCATGCTTCCAATAGGCATTGCGCCGCTGATTTTTAAGCCAAAGAGTCGGCCAATTCGGCATCGCTTTAACGCGGCTCAGCCAAGCCTCGCGCCACCGCTCACCAACGATCGCGGGATCAAGTGGACGAGCTTGATAGGCATGCATAATCGCACCCCACCATAAATTATCGTTGAGCAGGCAACCGCCCATATAATGAATATCGTCGGTATATCGATCGTCCGTCGAGCACACGGAGAGAATGGCCTTCAAAGCAGGCGGGCGGCGCATCGCAACCTGCAAGCAATTGAAGCCGCCCCAGCTTTTACCCATCATGCCAACGGAGCCCGTGCACCAGTCTTGTTCGGCAATCCATGCAATCACTTCAATCGCATCATCCTGCTCTTGCAGAAGATATTCATCCTCCATCAAGCCATCTGATTCACCTGACCCGCGTTGATCGACCCGAATGGCGGCCGTGCCGTGCCGCGCGAACCATCCATGCATCGGCTCATCACGACCCCGCGTGCCATCCGTTTTACGATAGGGGATGTATTCAAGCACGCAAGGGACAGGCGTTTTATCTGCGTCAACAGGAAGCCACAAACGTGCTGCCAGCTTGGTGCCGTCTTTAAGTGGGATGAAAATATTCTCGATGACGCGGACACCATCGGTTACGGTTTCATTGTTCATCGAACTTCCCCCAGTCTTTTAATTCAGTCTATTTTTCTTTGAGCGCTTTTATCCTGTCAACGCTGCTGCATCTCCGCCACTTCACCCAACAGCCAAAACCTGAAGCGTGAAATTGCAGGCTCGTCGGTCCGGTCTTTGCGCGAAACAAGATACCAGCGTGCCGGTTGCGGTACGGATTGCAAAACCGGTTGCACCAATCGACCGGAGGTTAAGTCTTGCCGCGCGAGAAAATCAGGAACAATCGCAATGCCCTGTCCATCCATCGCCGCTTCAAGCGCTAGAAGATAGCTGTCAAACCGAATGGTAGCGCCTTCATTCAATACCGCTAATCCAGCCGCTCCGAGCCAAACGTCCCAATCATGCTGGGCGGTGTAAACTTGTAACAACGTGTGGCGTACAACGTCACCTGGCTCCACAATTGGCGGGCTCTGTTCCAAGAGCTTCGGACTGCACACCGCAATTAGACGGGCCTCAAACAAGGGCGTATAAGAAAATCCTTGTCGATTCGGCTCTGTTGTCGAGATAATACCAACATCG
>CAIRGA010000091.1 GCA_903877935.1 uncultured Hyphomicrobiales bacterium | reverse complement strand
TGGCTATGATCAACGCATTGAAGTGCATGGCTCCAAGGGAGCAGTAAGCGCCGCAAATGTTCACAACAATACGGTTACGATGGCCAATAAAGATGGCTACCACGACGCGCCCCTCCTGGACTTCTTTATGGAGCGCTATGCGGTTGCCTATCGCACCGAGCTGCAAAGCTTTGTCAAAGCGATCGAAAGCAATGCAGTGATTTCGCCAACGGGGCTCGATGGCTTGAAGGCCCTCGAACTCGCCGATGCGGCGGTGCAATCTATGCAAACGGGTATGGAAGTAAAAGTTTCAATCTGAACGCAAATTTCTGACACTTAGACGATTAAAAAGGCGGGCATCACGTCCGCCTTTTGCCTAAAGCTAGGAAATAAAATGAATCGGGTGGTCATTATCGGTGCTGGTGAGTGTGGTGTTCGGGCCGCTCTCGCCTTACGCGACCAAGGGTTCGATGGAACGCTTGATCTGATCCATGGTGAACGCCACACACCTTATGAACGCCCGCCCCTGTCCAAGCCCAACGCGGATGGCTTGTCGCTTACGCCGATTATCGGCGCCATCGATTTAGCTCAAAAAAATATCACGCTGCATCGTGCTTTAGCGGCGACAGCGATTGACCGGACATTGCAGCAGGTTTCGCTCTCAAACGGCGAAAACCTTGCCTATGACCGCTTGCTGATCGCGACGGGCGCCACGCCAAGACCTTTTTCTCTGGGCAGCCACGAGCCACCAACCCACTTTTATCTCCGGACCTATGACGATGCAGTCCAGATTTTTGAGCGATTGCATAAAGGCAGCCGACTGATCATTATCGGCGGTGGGTTTATAGGTCTGGAATTGGCCGTTCAAGCCCGCTTGAAAGAAGCCCACGTCACCTTGATTGAATCAGCGCCGAGGTTGCTCGGTCGTGCCGTTCCGGCAGAGATTGCCGCCGTGATCGAGGCCCGTCATCGGGCCGAAGGCGTCGAGGTGATCTGTCATGCAAGCATAACGGATATCACAGCGCTCGGCACCGTCACGCTGCACGATGGTCGTGTTCTTGAAAGCGATCTGATCGTTGCAGGCATCGGCTCGCTTCCCAAAACGGAGCTGGCAGAAGCCGCAGGGCTTACAATCGACAACGGGATTGCTGTAGATAGAACGCTCCGAACAGGCGATCCGTTTATTTTTGCGGCGGGTGATTGCTGCTCGTTTCCGCACCCGCTGTATGACGGAAAACGCATCCGCATCGAAAGCTGGCGAGGCGCGCAGGAACAAGGGGAGCATGCGGCGCGTGCGATGCTGGGATCCGTGGATGATTACCAAGCCGTCCCGTGGTTTTGGTCGGATCAATATGAGTTGGGTCTTCAGATGGCAGGGCTATCGGGCGATGCCACTCAAACAGTGCGACGCGATCTGGCGGATGGATGTTTTATCCTATTCCATCTTGCCGAAAATGGTCGCCTGCTGGCCGCCAGCGGCATAGGCCTAGGCAATAACGTGGCGCGCGACATCAGACTTGCCGAAATGCTGATTGCCAAGCGCGCCCATCCCGATCCTGCTGCGCTCCGAGATCCTGCTCTTAAATTAAAGAGCCTTTTAGCCACTCACGGCGGTTAGCTACACGATATTCATTGTTATGAGATCAGCCAGGCCCTGCGCAAAAGCAGGGTACTGTAGATGGACTATATTATTTCATGATTTCAATGACATAAACGTTATCATTTTCGTCTCTACCGGCGCGGCGGCTCACGATGAGGTTTTTA
>CAIRGA010000090.1 GCA_903877935.1 uncultured Hyphomicrobiales bacterium | reverse complement strand
CCAGCCGCATTTCCTCCATCACCGCCTTCGGCAGGCGTATCGCGGCGCTATTACCCCATTTGGCGATTTTGACGCGCATGATGTTGGCCTTTCCCGCTTCCCTTCAATGTATCTACAATGTAGATCATTCAAGCCAAGCGGGCAAGAAATTACAGCGCTTCAGCGCCCCGGCTCATGGCCGCAATGCCCGTCCGCGACACTTCGGCAATCCCTAGCTCGGCCATTACGCGAACAAAGCGCTCAATATCCTCAGACGCGCCCGTCAGTTCAAACACAAACGAGTTCAGCGTCGCATCCAACGTCCGCGCACCAAAGGCTGCCGCGATCCGCAACGCCTCGCTGCGTTGCTCGCCGCGTCCTGTTACCTTCACAAGCGCCAATTCCCGCTCGATTGCGTCACCCTGCACCGTCAGATCGATCACGCGATGCACGGGAATCAACCGATCAAGCTGATGCTTGATCTGCTCGATCACCATCGCCGTGCCGGTTGTCACAATCGTCAAACGCGAGACATGCTTTTCATGCTCGGTTTCCGACACTGTGAGGCTTTCAATATTATATCCGCGGCCGGAAAAAAGGCCTGCGACACGCGCCAGCACGCCCGGTTCATTATCTACCAAAATCGACAAAGTATGGCGGGCCGGAATGCTGGAAGCAGGCGCATCGGAGTAGTGAGACTGTGTCATGGGACTTAAACTTTCAGATTAAACATCACGATAAATAGGTTCAGGCAAAGAAGGGGCCGATGCTTGGCTCATCGACTTCATCATGCGCGACGATCCATTGCTCGGCCATCGCGCCTTTATGCCACTCGACAAAGGCGGGGCTTGTCAGCACCGCATCCATATAGTCGCGGATAATGGGATCAACCTTGATCGAATAGGTATGCAGCCGGGTCACGACGGGAGCAAACATGGCATCCGCGGCGCTATACGCACCGAACAAAAATGGCCCTTGCCCCGACGGTTTGCCGAACTCGGTCAAAGCCTTTGTCCACAGCAACGAAATGCGGGCGACATCTTTGGCCACGAGCTCGCCACGGTCCATAGCAGCATAACGCTTGCGAATATTCATCGGACACGCGCCACGAAGCCCGCGAAATCCGGCATGCATTTCATTTGAAATCACACGGGCAAAAGTGCGCGCCTTCAAATCCTTCGGCCAAACCGCTTTCTCCGAAAACCGCTCGGCCAGATAATCCATAATCGCGAGCGACTCCCACACCGTAACATCCGCATCGACCAAAATCGGAACCGTCGAGCCCGCATGATAAGCGTTTACGCGCGGACGAAATTCCGGCGTATCGAGCGGGATCAAATCCTCCTCGAACGGAATGCCGAGCACCTTCATCAAAATCCAAGGTCTAAGCGACCAGGAGGAATAGGCTTTATTGCCAATCGCGAGTTTCATAGGTTTGTATCCTAAATCAAAGTGTCAGAATGTGTGGCACGGAAAAAGGCCGAAAGAGCTGCCTCTTCTTGCGCAGGTGTTGGCATAGGCCCTCCTACTTTGAGGCAAGCCGCGACAGTGTTGACCTCATCTTCAGTGGGTAAGCGAAGCGCCTTGCCCCGGTGCAGGACGATGGCGTCATTGTCCACACCCACAGACAATACCGCCCCAGCCTCCAACCCAAGTTGGTCCCGCATATGTTTCGGGATTACCACCTGTCCCTTGCTGGATAAGCGAGTCGTTATCATAAGATTTCCTCAGCCGAGCTTTAACCAAACGCGATGGGACGGCACGGCGTTAAGCCTTCGTCCCACCCGCACATATTCAATTAAACCAGCGCCTTGCCCTTCTGGTCGATAATATTGCCAATCTCGACACCGGCATCATCCGAGAGGTCGTTCAAGATCATCTCGTTATGTGCCTTGCCCGATGGGATCATGGGGAAGCAATTTTCCATCTTCTCGACCAAGCAATCGAAAATAACCGGACCTGGATAATCGATCATCTCGCGGATCGCATCATCAAGCTTGGCGGGATCCGAACACCGAATACCCTTGCCGCCATAGGCTTCGGCGAGCTTCACGAAATCAGGCAGCGATTCCGAATAGCTCTCCGAGTAGCGCGAACCATGCAGCAATTCCTGCCATTGGCGCACCATGCCCATATATTCATTGTTCAAAATGAAAATCTTCACCGGCAATCGATATTGCACGGCCGTGGACATTTCCTGCATGTTCATGAGGATCGAGGCTTCACCCGCAATATCAATCACAAGCGAGTCACGATGCGCCATCTGCGTGCCAATCGCTGCCGGCAAGCCATACCCCATCGTACCTAAGCCACCCGATGTCATCCAGCGGTTTGGGCTCTCAAAGCGGAAATATTGCGCGGCCCACATTTGATGCTGACCCACCTCGGTTGTGATGTAGGGGTCTTTGTCTTTGGTCAGTTCATAGAGGCGCTCAATCGCATATTGCGGCTTGATCGTGGTTTTAGAACCGCGATAGGCCAAACAGTCCTTCGCCTTCCATGTCTCGATTTCTCTCAACCAAGGCGCGATTTCCTGTGCATTCGGCGTTTTGCTCAACGCTTTCCATTCCGCAAGCATATCCTTCAACACGCTTGCGCAATCGCCCACAATACCGATATCGACGCGCACATTCTTATTGATCGAAGATGGATCAATATCGACATGGATCTTTTTCGAATGTGGCGAGAACGCATTCAACCGACCCGTGATACGGTCATCAAACCGAGCGCCGATGCAGATCATCACATCGCAATCATGCATCGCCATATTGGCCTCGTATGTCCCGTGCATCCCGAGCATGCCGAGCCATTGCGGATCAGCCGCAGGAAACGCGCCCAAACCCATCAAGGTCGAGGTGATCGGGTAGCCCGTGAGGCGCACCAATTCGCGCAGCAAAGCGGAAGCTTCATCGCCTGAATTAATCACGCCACCGCCTGAATAAAACACAGGCTTTTTGGCGTTGGCCATCAGCTCGATAGCCTCACGGATTTTTGTGATGTCGCCATCCATTTGTGGACGATAGGTCTTATGCTGATTGCTCTGCGGGCGCTCATATTGGCCCATGGCAAATTGCACAT
Source organism: uncultured Hyphomicrobiales bacterium (assembly GCA_903877935.1). Classification (GTDB taxonomy): domain Bacteria; phylum Pseudomonadota; class Alphaproteobacteria; order Rhizobiales; family Beijerinckiaceae; genus CAIUPE01. The sequence goes on along the minus strand of CAIRGA010000090.1, from coordinate 1,507 downwards.
CCTTTGGAATATCAACCACCACCGGACCCGGACGGCCATTGGCAGCAACATAAAAGGCTTCATGCAAAATGCGCGGCAAATCCTCAACCGAACGCACAAGATAATTGTGCTTTGTGCAATGACGCGTGATACCAACCGTATCGCATTCCTGGAACGCGTCTGAGCCGATCAAATGCGTTGGCACTTGCCCTGTAATGCAGACAAGCGGAATGGAATCCAAGAGCGCATCGGTTAAACCGGTAATCGCATTCGTCGCCCCCGGACCGGACGTCACCAGAACACAACCCACTTTGCCAGACGAGCGCGCATAGCCTTCCGCCGCGTGAACCGCGCCCTGCTCATGGCGCACCAAAATGTGCTTCACTTTGTCCTGATGGAACATAGCATCATAAATCGGCAGAACCGCACCACCGGGATAGCCGAAAATATGTTCCACGCCTTGATCCTGCATGGCCTTGATCACCATTTCCGCGCCGCTCATTGTCTCTGACATTGTCTTACTCTCCGGGCCGTCTTTGAAGGGTCTAAACATTTAGGCAATAAAAAAGCCCCTTTTGGGGGCTTCAGGTCAGCGTCAGTCTCGGGATACCGAACTTAACGTTCGGCCCGTTCCTGACGCTTGCGTACTACAATAAGGTTACCGCGCATCCTGCGCTCCTTGAGCTTGAATTTCGGGACAAACGCTAGTGCGGAAGCGCCAAGACGTCAAGGGGATATTGCCATTAAAAGGAAAACGGCGCCTAGCCGCCCCGCCCCTCGCGCTCCAAATGCTGCCGCAACACCTCATTGATCCGCGTCTGCCACCCCGGCCCCTGAGCCCGATAGGCCTCGAGAATATCGGCATCCAACCGGATAGTGGTCGAAACCTTAGGCGACAAAACCGGCGGCCGCCCGCGACGCACCGGAACCCTATCGAAGATAGCCTGCCATTCCGGCGTAGAAAGATCCGGTACATCGTCAGGATCTTGCATTCAACTAAAAATCATCTGAGCAGTGTAATAGGCCGTTATATTTAAACTATATTGACCATCACCCGGCACGCGATCCCAATGGAACTTAAGACATCGCGTTGCGATCCGTCGATTTGCTCGCCGGTACAGGCACAAATGATGAGATCAAGAGCATCGATTGCTTACTTACCAACTCAATTAAAAGCGGTATCTCAAACCTGTCGTCAATATTTGATCAGAAAAATCGACCTTGATATCAGAAAAACTACGAAAATGATCAATACTGATCGATCCCTTTGAGGTTTGATATTCAAAATCTAAGGACCACTTGTCATCAAGTAAATATTCAAGGCCTACTTTCCCAGCAATACCAAAGCCCGTCCCAAAACCATCCCCCAGCGTTCCATTGTTATAAGTAGGAATAACGATGGGACTGACCATTTTTCCTGAACGGCCGTCGGCATGAAGAATAACGATATAGGCAACTGGACCAATCCCCATATAGGGTCGAATTTTATTGAACTGCAGAAATCTATAAATGACTGTTGCTTGCGATG
>CAIRGA010000089.1 GCA_903877935.1 uncultured Hyphomicrobiales bacterium | reverse complement strand
GTCACTGAAGCCATTGACGTGATCGAGAGTGGCGCTCCGAAGTTGTTGGAATTCGGCGTGGCGAATGAAACGGCATGGCAAGTTGGCCTTTCTTGCGGCGGGCGTATCAGCGTTTATGTTGAGAAAGTCGATTAATGGGTTCCTTTGAACTTTTGATTAGCTTTACCGTTGCGACCACCATTTTTGCTTACGTCCCGGGACCCGCGATGATGTACACCATGGCGCAAACCATGGCTTTGGGGCGGCGGGGTGGGTTAATGGCGGCGCTTGGCCTCCATATTGGCGGTTATGCGCATGTTTTAGCCGCTGCCTTTGGCCTTTCGGCGCTCTTTCAATACGTGCCAGAATTATTTTTGGCCGTTAAAATCGCCGGAGCAGTCTATCTTGTTTGGCTTGGGATTATCATGATCCGTAACGGCAAACTGGCACGGGTTGAGACCATTGAGCCAAAAACGGCACGACGTGCGATGGTTGAAAGCATCACGGTCGAGTTGTTGAACCCGAAAACAGCCCTGTTCTTTTTGGCCTTTGTTCCGCAATTTGTTGATCCGTCCGCGACCTATCCGTTGTGGGTGCAGTTTTTGATCTTGGGTATTATTGTCAACATCGCCTTTTCCTCCGCCGACCTGGTGGTGATCTGGTTTACAGGCGCCATTGCCCGTCGGATCCAGCGGAGCGGACGATTGGCACATGCGCTAAGGCTTTTGGGTGGTACTGTGCTTGTCGGGCTCGGGACACGATTGGCGCTTGAGCGGGTTTAAAAGGGTTTTTCGTATGGATCTTTCACTTCTTTCAAAACTGAACGAAGAGCGCTCCGCCCGTCGCGCCGCGGTGCTGGTTACCGATATGGCGAGCGGGCAGCAGAGATTGGTGCTTGAGGCGGCGCTTTTGTCAGATCCGCTTTCAAGTGTCCTTTCCGACGCACTTCGTATGGGCAAGAGCGGCGTTGTTGAATCGACCGAGGGTAAACTATTTTTGACGGTGCAAGCCCCTATTGTGCGTATTGTTGCCATTGGTGCTGTCCATATCAGCCAAGCCTTGGTGCCAATGGCGCAGCAATTAGGGTTTGATGTCGTCATCGTTGACCCGCGTACCGCCTTTGCTTCGGCCGAGCGTTTCCCGAATGTTGAGATGCATGCGGAATGGCCTGATGTGGCGCTGCCTAAACTAGGTGTTGATCGGTACACAGCCTTTGTGATGCTGACGCATGATCCGAAAATTGATGATCCGGCGCTGCATCTCGCGTTAAAATCGACGTCGTTTTATATTGGTGCGTTGGGCTCGCGGAAAACCCATGCGACGCGCGTTGAGCGCTTAAAAGAAGCAGGCTTTAGCGAGGATGAGATAGCCCGCATCCATGCGCCTATCGGGTTGAATATTGGCGGTATCAGTCCTGCCGAAGTGGCGCTCTCGATCCTTGCACAAATTACCGCAAAGCTCCGTCTGAAGCCCGATGGGACACGGGCGTAAGATGCGGTTTGGCCCGGTTCCGCTTCTTGCTGCGCTTGATGCTGTATCGGCTCATTCCCTTCGCTTAGGCGAACGCGTAATTAAAAAAGGGGCACGTCTAACCGCCGATGATTTGGCGGCTATTCAGGCGGATGGGCGCAATGAGGTGATTGTCGCCATTCGTGATCCGGGTGATATCGGGGAAGATGAAGCCGCTGAGCGGCTCGCGCATGCTCTTTCCGGCCCGTATATTCGACGCGATCAACCGACTACGGGACGCAATAATCTGTTTGCCGACATGGCCGGCGTTTTACGGGTCAATGCGGATGCGATCGACCGACTGAACGCGGTCGATGAGGCCGTAACCTTTGCCACATTACCCGATTACCGAGCCGTGGAACGTGGCGAGATGATTGCGACGGTCAAAATCATTCCCTTTGCGGTGTCCGGCGAGGTGATCGAAAAAGCACTATCCGATGCGGGTGCGATGCCATTGATCGAGGTAAAGCCCTTCCGCAAGCTGAAGGTAGCTGCTGTTTCAACGCTGCTTCCCGGGCTTAAGCCGAGTGTTGTGAATAAGACATTGGCGGTGCTTGAAGGTCGGTTGGCGCCAGCCGAGGCGACGGTCGACTTTGATCTGCGCGTTGCCCATGACTCAAATCAAGTGGCTCTCGCCATCAAGGCCGCAATTGTCGACGGTGCGGATCTCGTGGTGGTCTATGGCGCCTCCGCGATTACGGACCGACGCGATGTCATCCCCGCAGCGATCGAGCTCGCGGGCGGTCGCATCGAGCATTTTGGTATGCCGGTTGATCCGGGTAATTTGATGCTCGTAGGCGAGGTTGACGGTCGTACGGTGCTGGGTGCGCCGGGCTGCGCAAGAAGCCCGAAGGAGAACGGGTTTGATTGGGTTTTGCAGCGCGTTATGGCCGGTATTCCGGTGAGGCGTGCGGATTTAACCGGTTTGGGTGTTGGCGGGTTGCTGATGGAAATCGTGCAACGCGGCCACCCGCGCGATCCTCATGCCGGACAGCAAGACTAATGTCGATTGCGGCGATCATTTTGGCGGCCGGGCGATCCACTCGCATGGGTTCGAACAAATTATTAGAAGAATTGGATGGCAAGGCATTGGTACGCCATGTAGCCGATGCTGCATTGGGCTCAATTGCGCGTTCGGTATGGGTCGTCACCGGACACGAAGGGGAGAGTGTTCGCGCAAGATTGGACGGGTTGGGCATCCGCTTCGTTCATAATCCAGATTTTGCTCTTGGGCTTTCGACATCGCTCAAAGCGGGCGTAATGGCATTGCCGGCGGAGGCAAAGGGTGTCGTTGTTCTGCTCGGCGATATGCCGCGGGTGACTTCAGAAGTCATTAATTCCGTGATCCAAGCTTTTGAAGCACAACCGCAGGCGATAGCTGCCGTTCCGGTTTATCAGGGCGAGTGGGGTAATCCCGTGCTGCTGTCGCGCTCGCTCTTTGGAGCGGTTGCTGCCCTTCAAGGCGATGCCGGCGCGCGTAAACTGCTCAATGGGCGGGCGGGTGAGGTTTTAGAAGTTCCCGTTTCGAATGATGCGGTCTTGATCGATCTGGATACGCCAGAGGCGTTGGCAAGAGCGCGGATACAGGCGGATTAGCCTTACTTTTTTGTTTTCTCTGCTCGACATTTATCCGAACAATATTTCACCTCTTCCCAGACCTTCTCCCATTTCTTCCGCCAAGCGAATGGGCGCGCGCAGGTGATACAGGTCTTTTGCGGCAGATCCGATTTGCGACGCATAGGGGGCATGTGCGGTCTTTCAATAATCTAATGATGATCGAACTGCGTACGATGGCCAGTGGGCTTTAGGTCACGCCTCTGGGCGGAAAAAGGGATTTTGAATGTCAGGTACGATTGTCATTTTGGGTGGCTCAGGTGGTATGGGCTCTGCGATAGCGCATGCTGTCAAAGCGCGCGGTTATCAGGTTCATCTGATCGGTCGCAATTCTGCACGGTTGGCGGAAGCGGCTCATGCCCTCGGCGGGGCCGGCTACTCTGTTGCTGATGTAGAAGACGAGGCATCGGTTATATCAGCGATTGCAGAAGCGGGGACCGAATTAGCAGGCCTTTGCTATGCCGTTGGCACCATCAATCTTAAACCCGTTGGACGTTTGACCGGTGACGATGTGGCGCGTGATTTTCGGATCAATGCGCAAGGCGCGTTTTATGCGGTCAAAGCCGCGATACCTGCTTTGAAGGCCTATTCGGGCACAGCTTCAATTTTACTCTTTTCAACGGTTGCGGTTCACCAAGGTTTTACCGCGCATGCTTCGGTTGCGATGGCCAAGGGTGCGGTTGAAGGATTAACGCTTTCTCTCGCGGCAGAACTTGCGCCAAAAATTCGTGTTAATTGTATCGCGCCATCGTTAACGCGAACTCCGCTTGCGTCATCATTGTTGGGTAACGAAACAATGGCAACGGCGATAGCCTCGATGCATGCAATGCAACGGCTTGGTGAGCCAGAGGATGTCGCGCCACTCGCGGCGTTGTTGCTCTCGGATGAAGCGGGTTGGATAACGGGTCAATCGATCGGTGTAGACGGTGGTCGCGCGATGTTGCGTACCAAAGGATGAAGGCCGGATCGGGTCGGCTAAGGTTGATCCTCGGTGATCAACTTAGTCATGATATATCTTCGCTCAACGATATCGATCGTGATCATGATATTGTCTTGATGGTTGAGGTGCAAACGGAAACGACTTACGTCCCGCACCACAAACAGAAAATCGTTTTAGTGCTTTCGGCAATGCGTCATTTCGCTGAAGAACTGACGGCGCGCGGCATTAGCGTCGATTATGTGCGACTTGATGATGCGAGCAATTCGGGATCGTTTTCCGGTGAAGTAGAGCGCGCGATTAAGCGCCATCGGCCTAGCGCCTTGATCGTTACCGAGCCAAGTGAATATCGCGTTCGTCAGTTCATGGACGATTGGCAGGATGCCTTTGATCTGCCCGTTGCAATTTTAAGTGACACTCGTTTTTTTTCGTCACCAAAGGAATTTGCACATTGGGCCGATGGGAAAAAGCAACTGCGCATGGAATTTTTCTATCGCGAGATGCGTCGTAAAACCGGCTTGCTCATGAAGGACCAAGAACCCGTTGGCGGGCAATGGAATTTTGATAGCGAAAATAGAAAATCTCTTCCAAAGGGACTTGCCTTGCCGACGCGCCATCGCTTTGAAGCCGATGCGATAACGCGTGATGTGATGAGCATGGTAGGCGAGCGGTTTGCCCGACATCCTGGAGAGATCGAGTCGTTTGGATGGCCGGTAACCCGCTCTGATGCACTCTTTGCGCTTGATCATTTTATTGAGGATTGCTTGCCGTCTTTTGGCGATGTTCAAGACGCGATGAAGCAGGGCGAAGGCTTTTTATTTCATGCGCTGATTTCACCGATGTTGAATATCGGCCTTTTAGTGCCCGATGAAGTTTGTCGGAAGGCTGAGGCTGCCAATCATACGGGTCATGCGCCGCTGAATGCTGTGGAAGGTTTTATCCGGCAAATCCTCGGCTGGCGTGAATATGTGCGCGGGCTCTATTGGCTCAAAATGCCAAATTATTCTGAAGGTAATGCGCTAAACGCCAACCGTCCGCTGCCAGCCTTTTATTGGTCGGGCGCCACCGCGATGAATTGTCTGAAACAATGCGTTGGCGACACGATGCGTAACGCTTATGCCCATCACATCCAAAGACTCATGGTTTTGGGTAATTTCGCGCTGCTCGCAGGCATCACGCCATCGGAGGTGGAAGAGTGGTTTTTGGCGGTCTATGCCGACGCATTTGAGTGGGTCGAATTGCCGAATGTTCATGGTATGGCATTGTTCGCGGATGGCGGCGTTATGGCGTCCAAACCTTACGCCGCATCGGGTGCCTATATTGATCGAATGAGCGATTATTGTGCCGATTGCGCGTTTTCGCCAAAGGAAAAACTCGGGCCGAAGGCTTGCCCCTTCAATTACCTCTATTGGGATTTTCTGGCTCGAAACCGCCCCGCATTGAGCAATAATCAGCGTTTGGCGATGCCGTACCGTACCTTAGCCGCGATGTCCTTTGAAAAAAGGCAGCAAATCGCGGTTGAAGCGAAAGACTTCCTAGACGGCCTATAAAGTGTAATTGCTATCTATCGCTTTGAGGCCCGCTTTGCTAAGGCTCGCGGCAATGGGAATGGAATTGGTCATGTCCGCGCATCCACCTCGTATTTCAACGCTCCTCGCCAAGATCACCAAAGATGGTGAAGGGGATCGCATCACCGTCCGCCAGATTGTTGATGCATTGGGTGCCAGAGGATTTTCGCTTCTCATCGTGATCCTTGGCCTGCCCAATAGCCTGCCGATGCCACCGCCGATTGCTTTGGTCAGCGGCTTTATGATGATCGCGATTTCCTTACAGCTGATCTTTGGTCGCGCAGCGCCATGGTTGCCCTCGGCGGTGCTAAAAAATTCGATTGCTCGTCACGATGTAGCAAAAGCTGTTGATACGGCGATGCCATGGGTGCGTTGGATCGAGAAGCTCGCGCGCCCGCGTCTCTCGCTCTTTGATCATGCTGCAAGCTGGCGCGTTCTTGGTTTAGGCTTGCTCATTCTGTCGCTCGGGCTTGTCTTTGCGCTTCCCGTGATTGGACAAATTCCGATCGGTATTGCGCTTTGCTTGATGGGGCTTGGACTTGTTGAGCGCGATGGCTATTTAACGTTAATCGGATTTGCCATCGGGTTAATGGGTGTGGCGTTTTCTTATGGTTTTATCGTAGCCGTATTGACGGGCGCTTCGCATATTTTTTAATCGTCTCGCGTCGATCGCATGAGACATAAGCTGCTTCACTCTTTAAATCAGCCCTTGCCCTTTAAGGCTGGAATGGCCGTTGCGGCCGATGATGATGTGATCATGCACCAAGACGCCGAGCGGTTTGCCCGCATCGACAATTTGACGGGTCATGGCGATATCCGCATTCGATGGTGTTGGGTCACCGGATGGATGATTGTGAACAAGAATGACGGCCGTCGCTGACAATTCAAGCGCGCGTTTCACGACTTCGCGCGGATAGACGGGGGTATGGTCCACGGTTCCGGTTTGTTGCACCTCATCGGCAATCAAGCCATTGCGCTTATCAAGAAATAAAATACGAAAAATCTCGCGTGACTCAAACGCCATTGAGGCGCGGCAATAGTCGATCACGGATGTCCACGAGCCGAGAATGGTGCGTTTTTTGATTTCGCCGCGCGCGAGTTCGCGACCCGCGGCTTCAATGATTTTAAAATCGATTGCAGTGGCCTCACCTATGCCTTCAACCCTGCAAAGTCTGGTATAAGGAGCGCCGAGGGCTTCGGCCACCGAGCCAAATTCGGCGATCAGCTTTTTGGCCAAAGGTTTCACATCCCGCCTTGGTATGGTGCGAAACAGTAGGAGCTCGAGCAATTCATAATTTTGCAGGGCGGAAGCGCCCGCGCGAGAAAATCGTTCGCGCAACCTATGGCGGTGGCCGGCGGCATGATCCTCCCCGACGGCCTTTAAAGCGTCAGGAGGATGAGATGCAGCCATGGTCTATTCCCCTGTTGGTGCCGACCCTAAAGGTGGTTTGTCGAGGCCTTTGGGAGAGAGTGTAAAAATCTCGCAGCCGGTCTCCGTCACCCCGATCGTATGCTCAAATTGGGCCGATAGCGATCTGTCTCTTGTGACAGCGGTCCAACCGTCGCCCAACACTTTGACTTCTGGGCGGCCGAGATTGATCATCGGTTCGATCGTGAACAGCATTCCGGGTTTAAGGGGAACGCCATCGCCCTTGCGTCCGTAATGAAGAATATTCGGCTCGTCGTGGAAGAGTTGTCCTAAGCCATGGCCACAAAAGTCACGCACCACCGAACACCGCTCCGCCTCGGCGTAAGATTGAATGGCATAGCCAATATCACCTGTCGTGCTGCCGGGCTTAACGGCGGCAATGCCCCGCATCAGGCATTCATAGGTAATATCAACGAGGCGTTCGGCGCGGCGCGGGACTTCGCCCACGCCATACATGCGGCTTGAATCGCCATGCCAACCATCAACCACCAACGTAATATCGATATTCACGATATCGCCATCTCTGAGTGGCTTGTCGTTCGGTATGCCATGGCACACGACGTGGTTGATGGAGGTGCAAATTCCCCGCGTAAAACCTCGGTAGTTCAGCGGCGCGGGGTAGGCATGGTGATCCATCGCGAATTCAAAGGCTATCTGGTCGAGATAATCGGTGGTGACGCCGGGCTTAACAAGATCGACCATCAGATCAAGCGCTTCTGCCGTTAATTGCCCAGCTTTGCGCATGGCGGCGAATGCGTCAGCCCCAAAAAGCTTAATTTCGCCCGGTCTGCGGCGGGTTGCGTGGGTGGCTTCAACGAAAGTCATCGGATCCGTTTCTGTGGCGGCAGGATGTTCCTCCAGAAATGATTTAAAGCTCTCCGCTTTGCAAGCTTTTCATCGACAGGCTGGTTAAGTTATTATTTCTTGGTGCATGGCGGTTCAGTTTCGCTTGAGCCATCGGGTTAGTGGGCTATAGAACGAAGCAGAGCAGAAAAGGGGTCGCCGATGGTATCGACAAATCCGGATAGGGTAACCGCCGCGTTGCTTGTGATCGGTGACGAGATTCTTTCAGGGCGTACGAAAGATAAAAATATCGGCTATATCGCCGAATATCTAACGGCCGTTGGTATCGATCTTCGCGAAGTTAGGGTTGTTTCCGATGATGAGGTAGCCATTGTCGAGGCGATTAACGCCCTGCGTGGTAGAAATACCTATTTGTTCACGACCGGCGGTATCGGTCCGACCCATGACGATATTACGGCCGATTGCGTCGCTAAGGCGCTTGGCGTTGATATTTCACACGACCCAAGAGCGGTTGCGATGCTCAAAGAGCGTTATGCCAATCCAGACGACCTCAACGAGGCGCGTTTGCGCATGGCGCGGATCCCCCATGGCGCCGATCTGATTGAAAATCCGATTTCCAAAGCGCCCGGCTTTATGGTGGAAAATGTCATTGTCATGGCGGGTGTTCCGGCCATCATGCAAGCGATGCTAGAAGGCGTGATGCCCAAGCTCAAGGTCGGCAAGACAATGATGTCGGTATCGATTGACTCGGGCGGTCTTCCCGAAGGCGCTTATGCGACTGGGCTTGGTGAGGTTCAAAAGGCTCATGCGGGTGTTATTATTGGCTCCTATCCGCATTTTGATGGCCAACGCTTTATCAATCAGATTGTTCTGAGGTCGCGCGACGAGGCCTTGTTAGAACCGGCCAAAGTGGCGGTTTCTGAACTTATTTCTAACCTTAAATCCAACGCAGTGTGAGTGATTGATGAGCCAGGCACAGAAAGCATTTCCGGTTTCGTGGGACCAATTTCACCGTGACGCGCGGGCGCTGGCATGGCGGCTTGCGTCATCCGGCCCGTTTTCTTCGATTATTTGCATCACGCGTGGCGGACTTGTGCCGGCAGCCGTGGTTTCCCGTGAATTAGGCGTTCGGGTGATCGAAACGATCTGCATTGCGAGCTATCATGACTATACCAACCAAGGCGAGCTAATGGTGCTGAAGCGCATTGCCGATGATGTCATTGCCAAGGGCGAAAAGGGCGGCAAAGGCATTTTGGTGATCGATGATTTGGTTGATACCGGAAAAACCGCACGGATTGTGCGGGATATTTTGCCCGATGCGCATTTTGCCACCGTCTATGCCAAACCGCTTGGGAGACCTTTGGTCGATACGTTTATTACGGAAGTGTCTCAAGATACCTGGATTTATTTCCCGTGGGATATGGGCCTTGCCTACCAAGCGCCGATTGCAGACGGGCATAAAGGGTAAGATTCAGCATAAAGCGAGGGGGTAGGGGGCTTGCACGGTCGCCAGTGCTTCTGTAACCCTCTGTCGCTGTCGGAATCGACGGGCTGACCATGATCGGCGGACATGGCGAAACTGGTAGACGCAAGGGACTTAAAATCCCTCGGTAGTAATACTGTGCGGGTTCGACTCCCGCTGTCCGCACCATCTATTGATTGAAGGCTTAAGCGAAGCTTGTCGAAAATCCTGCGTTCCCTTGATGATTTAATCGGATACGGGCTTGTGCCCGAGGCTGAGCGTGAAAAGCTCGCGCCGGTTGCTGAAAAATACGCCATCGGCCTTACGGAAGCGATGGCGAGGCTCATTCAACCAAATGATCCGCATGACCCAATCGCAAAGCAATTTTTACCCGATGCCCGCGAATTGGATGTTTTGCCAAGCGAATTGGTCGACCCGATCGGGGATGATCTACACAGTCCCGTTGAAGGCATTGTGCATCGCTATCCGGATCGGGCATTACTGAAGCTGGTTCATATTTGCCCGGTCTATTGCCGCTTTTGCTTTAGGCGCGAAAGCGTTGGGCCTGATAAGGGTGAAATGCTGTCAGAGGCGGCGCTTGATCGCGCTTTTGACTATTTATCAGCCCATAGCGAGATTTGGGAATTGGTGATTACAGGCGGCGATCCGCTTATTCTTTCGCCCCGGCGCCTGAGTTCCCTTGGCCAGCGCTTGTCCGCTATCCCTCATATCAAGATCATTCGCTGGCATACGCGGGTGCCGGTCGTCATGCCGGAAGCAGTGACGGATGACTTAGCCCAAGCGTTGAAGCCGGAGGGCAAGACCGCTTGGCTTGCGATCCATGCCAATCATGCGCGGGAATTGACGCCCGACGCACGGCTCGCGCTGGCAAAGCTCTCAAAAGCCGGAATTCATCTGATCAGCCAGACGGTTTTGCTGAAAGATGTTAATGACGATGCGGCCACGCTGGCCGATTTAATGCGGGCCTTTGTTGAGGTTGGCGTTAAGCCTTATTATTTGCACCATGGCGATCTTGCTCCCGGCACCGCGCATTGGCGGACGTCGTTGATGGAGGGGAAAGCACTCATCGATCAGCTGCGCGGGCGGCTTTCGGGTCTTGCCCAGCCAACCTATGTGATCGATTTGCCCGGCGGGCATGGCAAAGTGCCGATTGCTCCACTCTCGTGCGAAATTGAAGGAGAGGGCTGGCGGATCACCGATTGGCAAGGCTATACGCATCATTACCCTCAGGGTACGGACGAAGTTTGACAGGGTAGCGGAGCGATGGCTGTGCAACAGAGTAACGACCATAAAGCGAAAGCGCCTGAGCTTTCGATCATCGTTCCCGTGTTTAACGAGGTGTCGAATGTTGGCCCGCTTGTTCAACTGGTTGAAGCAGCGCTTGAAGACGATTCCTGGGAGCTGATTTTCGTTGATGATAATTCGCCGGATGGGACAGCTGAACGCGTAAAAGCAATAGCTGCAAAAGATGCTCGCGTTCGGTGCATTAGGCGCGTTGGTCGTCGCGGTCTATCGGGCGCCTCGATTGAGGGAATGCTATCGTCTAGCGCGCACTATGTGGCGGTCATGGATGGTGACCTTCAGCACGATGAGCGCGTGCTTGTTCGTATGTTGGCTCTTATCCGCGCACAGGGCGTTGATCTTGTCATTGCGACGCGTGAGCGTGAAGGCACGGCTATCACAGGGTTAAGCGGACAACGGAGCGTCGTGAGTGATTTTGGACGGTTTCTGTCGCGCCTTGTCATTAAAGCCGATGTCAAAGATCCGATGAGCGGGTTCTTTATGATCCGACGCGATATTGTTGAAGCCGCCGCACCAAAGCTTGCGACAGAAGGATTTAAGATTTTAGCGGATATATTGGCAACGACCGATAAACCGCTCAGCATTCGCGAAACGCCGTATGTGTTCAGAGAACGTCAACATGGTGAAAGCAAACTCGATGCGCGTGTGGCTTTCGATTATCTTGGCTTTTTGTTGCACCATCTAACCGGACGCCTCGTGCCCGTTCGCTTTTTTCTATTTGGTCTTGTCGGTGCTTCAGGTGTCGTTGTGCACCTGCTTTCTTTAAAATTTATGTTGGCCAGTTTTCCAGACTACGGATTTGATCTATCCCAAACGACAGCAACCTTTGTTGCGATGCTGAGCAATTTCTTGCTTAATAATGGGCTGACCTATCGTGATCGCCGGATTTCGGGTTGGCATCTTATTTCAGGCTTTCTTCTCTTTGCCGCAAGTTGCAGCATTGGCGTTGTCGCCAATGTCGGGCTTGCGCGCTTGATCTTCTCTGAAGGCCAGCAATGGTGGGTCGCTGGCCTTGCCGGTGCCCTCACGGGGGCCGTCTTTAATTACGTTACAAGCAGCATTCTAGTGTGGCGTAAGAAGTCTTAAGCTGCGGCCGTAAAGTGATCAGCAGATACCATTTTCCAATTTTTCTGCATCTCGTGATCGGCGCCGCCTGTTAACAATTCGCCCTTTTCCATAACCGGATAAAGCTCAGCAAAATTCATCGTCTGGGTCGGGCTAATCCGACGATGAAGTTGTGAAGCGCGAATGTCTGCTGGATGCATAAGGCCTGCAGCACCAATGACTTCCGCGAGCGCGTGCATGGTGTTGTGATGGAAATTTGCAACCCGCTGAGCCTTGTCAGGCACAATTAGCGCACGCTGGCGAAGCCGGTCTTGTGTCGCCACGCCTACAGGGCATTGGTCGGTGTGGCAGCTTTGCGATTGAATGCAGCCGATTGCAAACATAAAGCCCCGAGCCGCATTGCACCAATCCGCTCCTAATGCCATGACGCGTGCCATATCGAAGGCCGACGTTATTTTACCGGCTGCACCAATTTTTATTTTTTCCCGTAGTCCAATTCCGATCAACGTCGAATGAACAAAATTCAAACCGTCGCGCAAGGGCATGCCGATATGATCGGTGAATTCGAGAGGTGCTGCGCCTGTTCCGCCCTCTGCGCCATCGACAACGATAAAGTCGGGCGTAACGCCTGTTTCGATCATTGCTTTTGTAATGGCCAGAAACTCATTTTTATCACCGATGCAAAGTTTAAAGCCAACGGGTTTGCCATGGGAGAGTTCGCGTAATTGAACGATGAAATTCATCAATTCGCGAGGGTTAGAAAAGGCTGGGTGCGATGCTGGCGAAACACAATCCTCGCCAACCTGCACACCACGTGCTTCGGCAATTTCGGGTGTTACTTTGGCACCAGGTAAAACACCGCCATGGCCCGGCTTTGCGCCTTGGCTTAATTTAATTTCGATCATTTTAATTTGGTGGTCTTTGGCTTGCGCAGAAAATTTTTCAGACGAAAAACTTCCATCTGCATTGCGACAACCGAAATAGCCGGAGCCAAGCTCCCAAATCAAATCGCCGCCGAATTCGCGATGATGGACGGAGATACTTCCTTCGCCCGTATCATGCGCAAAACCGCCGATTTATGCGCCCTTGTTCAACGCCTTAATGGCATTGGCGCTGAGTGCTCCAAAACTCATGGCCGAGATATTAAAGACAGACGCTTCGTAAGGCTGCTTGCATTCCGGACCACCAATTGTCACTCGAAAAGTTGTTGGGTCCGGATGTTTTGGGGACAAGGAATGAGAAAGCCATTCAAATCCCGGTTGATAGACATCGAGAATGGTACCAAAAGGTCGCTTATCCAATTGGATTTTGGCGCGCTGATAGACGATTGAGCGCTTATTACGGCTAAAGGGCGTTCCGTCGGTATCGCTCTCGATAAAGTATTGGCGCATCTCTTTGCGCGTGCTTTCCAGAAAGAAACGCACAAGGCCGATCACCGGATAATTTCTTAGAATACTGTGTTTCGTCTGGGTGACATGATAAACGCCAACGAGGGTTAATGGCGCAAAAATCCAAAAGCCGAAGGCAAATAAGGGGTGCAATGTGTAAACAAATAAACACGCGATGGAGGCAAGTGTGACCAGCGCAAACGTCGTATACCGAACCATAATGTCTACCCCTGATTGTAATTACGCGTCATCGTGTTGTTTTTGTTCTAAAGCGCAAGCCTTAATTCGAATATTCCGATATTTTTGTAAATGTACGATGTCAGTCGATGACGAAATCGCTCGGCTTCCATGTTGGCTGGGGATATTGGGGATCCATTTGCCGGAGTGCATCACAGACAATGTCGGCAATAGCTGCATTACGAGCCCATTTGTGGTCCGACGGGATGATATGCCAAGGCGAATAGGACGTCGAGCACCGCTCCAGCATCACTTCATAGGCTTGAATGAATTCTTTCCAATCTCGGCGATCATCAAGGTCGGCCTTTTGAAACTTCCACCTTTTATCCGGGTGATCGAGGCGCTCTTGTAAACGCTTTCCCTGTTCACCTTTTGAAATATGCAACATGAATTTCAGGATGACCGTCCCATTTTCGACGAGCATTTTTTCAAAGGCATTGATCTGATCGTAGCGCTTTTCGATGTCATTATGGGGGCTAAGTTTTCTTACCTTGGCCACTAAAACATCTTCATAATGGGAACGGTTGAAAATTCCGATTGTGCCCTTGCGGGGCACGGCAAGATGAGCGCGCCAGAGATAATCATGCATCAATTCTTCGCCGCACGGTTGGCGAAAGGGTTGGACAGTGACACCCATTGGACCGGTGGCATTGAATACGCCTCTCACGGTCCCGTCTTTTCCGCTCGTGTCCATTCCCTGTAAGATAACAAGCAGGCTTTTTTTACCTTCTGCATAAAGGCGGTCTTGCAGGATGTTGATCTCTTCAATCAGTTCGGCAAGATTGGCATGTGCCTTTTCTACATCGCCAACGCCACTCGTGTCCTTTGGATCGATCGCGTTAAGATCAACTTTTGTATTCGGCTTGATACGATAGGCGTGACTCATATCGTGTTCGACTGACATGGTTTGAGGCCCTCGTTTACTGACCAATGTTCTATCACTTCAGACATAGCGCCAATCATAGATCCAAGAATAATGATCGGCAAACGTCATACGAGACATTGTGAAGTCCCGTCCCATCGAAAGTGGCCACCGCATATGATAAATATCACCATTTCGTCGCGCGGCCGCTTGCACTTTTGACGTGCGTGGCTTCCTGATATCGGCATAGGCCGTAAAGGCGGCGCTAGGGTCATCCGGCTTCTTTGAAAGTTCGGTACTCAATACATAGGCATCTTCAATTGCCAAGGCCGCACCTTGGGCAAGAAACGGCAAGACGGGATGAACAGCATCGCCTAAGAGCACGACCCGATTGTCCGACCACGCTTTCCGCGGGGCTCGATCAAACAACGACCATATTGTCCATTCGCTTACGGCATGAATAGCGCGTACAGCATCCGGATGCCATCGGGCGAAGCGTTTTTGAATCATCGACGGTTCGCCCGCACGCGACCACCCTGGCGCATTGTCGATGTCAGAGGTTACCGCCACCAAATTTATAAACTCACCGCGCCGAATTGGATAATGGACAAGGTGGGCGCCTGGCCCAAGCCATAGGCGTGTTTCATTCGTTGGCAGATCCGCAGGCCAATCTTTTCGTGCAACAAGGCCACGCCATGCAATATGTTTGCGAAATTCGGGCTTAGAGGGGTCGCCGATGAGGCGGGCCACATTGGACCAAAGACCATCAGCGCCAATCAATGCCTTTCCGGTTACGTTCTCGCTCGCCGATTGTGAATCGCATCGAATGGTAACGGACATCTGCGAATTGTCGTCGATGGCTGCCACGGTTCGGCCAAAGGCTAATCGTATCGCGTCGCTGCCGCGCACCGCGTCCAAGAGGATGGTTTGAAGGTCGGCGCGATGGATCGTCAAATAGGGCGCGCCATATTGATTTCGCATCGCATCGCCCAGCGCCATGCCGCCTAATATTTTCCCGGATTTGCCCGAACGAATAAGCAGTTGTTTTGGTTCTGCTGCAGCCTTTGCCAAAGCGGGGCCGAAGCCTAATTCGATGAGGATCCGCGACACGTTCGGCGATAGCTGGATGCCGGCACCAATGTCATCAATCCGTGTTCTTTGTTCGACAATGATCGACGGTTGTCCGATACGGGCGAGGGCGAGGGCACTTGTCAGCCCGCCTATCCCGGCACCCGCAATCAAAAATGGACTGTCGGGCATTCACTGGATCCGATCAGGCAGCTTTAGGCGCCTCAAAGACGCAATCGGCCGGGTCTGCTGATCCGTGTAACGACGCATCAAATGTATAGAGCGTTGAGCAATAGGGGCACACCACTTCCGTATCGGAGCCCATATCGAGAAAAATGTGCGGATGATCGAAAGGTGGGCTAGCGCCGACGCACATAAATTTGTGCGCGCCGATCCTGATTGACGAGACGCCTTTATCATTCTTGAAATAGGGAATTGCGTGGTCGGCCATTGAATCGCTCTCAATCCTTCAGTTGGATGGGAGTTAGCATAATCTTTTGCCGTGCGCTATGCCAGAGCGCGATCCGCCTTCATCGGCGGTCTTGCCGGGGATCGGATGGGCTTTTATGGTCACCTCCCTTGAGAAACTTCGAAAGCTCATCATGCAGTTTTTTCAATCTGACGGCGTTCAACTGGCCTTTGTCGACCTGATGCCAGAGCGTTTTAAGGGCGACACGATCATTCTTGTCCATGGTTTTGCGTCCACGCATCGCATTAATTGGGTGGATACGTCTTGGACTGCACGGCTCCTTGATGCAGGATTTCGCGTCATTGCGCTCGATAATCGAGGTCATGGACAGAGCGGGAAGCTTTATGATCCAGAGGCTTATACGCCTCAGATAATGGCGGATGACGTCATCGCGCTGATGGATCATTTGGCGATTAGACAAGCCGATGTCATGGGGTATTCCATGGGTGCGCGCATCACGGCGGTTCTCGCTTGCCATTATCCCGAGCGCGTTCGGTCGGCGCTGCTGGGTGGGCTTGGTATCCATCTGGTTGAAGGCAATGGGCTTCCACCCGGCATAGCTGAGGCCCTAGAAGCGCGATCCTTGGACGATGTCACCGGAACCGTTCCACGCATGTTTCGCGCCTTTGCGGATCGGACGGGGAGTGATCGACGGGCGCTCGCGGCCTGTATGCGGGGATCACGACAAGGTGTTACAAAGACGGATGTTCAAGCGATCAAAGTCCCAGTGCATATTGCTGTTGGAACCAAAGACGATATCGCGGGTGATCCTCATGCTTTGGCCGCTATGATTCCAGGTGCCCTTGCGTTTGATATTGAGGGTAGGGACCACAATCTCGCGGTTGGTGATCGCACGCATAAAGACGCGGTCCTGTCGTTTTTGACCCGTCGAAGCTAAGCGATGACTTTGCAGGATTGCAAAGTGCTTTCGAAAATTTCGGCGGATGAACTTGCCAAACTGCGCATGGCTTCATAGCTATACCCTCATATTGAGCGGGCTGGTTTCAGCGTGGAGGGCCGGACATGGGGATAACCGCGAAATTGCCTTTGGCAGCCGTGGAAATTGAATCATCAATTGATCCGCTTTGGGTGCAAATTCGAAGTGAGGCGGCTGATATTTTGGCTTCCGATGGCGATCTTGGGTCCTTTGTTCGGCAAAATGTAATCGATCAGACTTCTTTTGATTCCGCAGTGATCGCACGACTAGCATCGCGTTTGGACCATGCTGATCTTCCACGTAATAGAATTGTCGAAATTTTTACGTCGTTGGCTGTGTCAGATCCTGCCATCGGCCAGGGTTTTCGCGCTGATTTACTGGCTGTTGCGGACCGCGATCCTGCCTGCTCGCGCATGATTGAGCCTTTGTTATATTTCAAGGGGTTCCACGCTCTACAGACCCATCGTATGGCCTTTGCGCTTTATCGCATGGGACGTCGCGACGTCGCGCTTTACCTGCAAAGCCGTTCGTCGGAAATATTCCAGACGGATATCAACCCGGAGGCGCAAATCGGCCTCGGCGTGTTTCTTGACCATGCAACGGGATTGGTCGTGGGCCAGACGGCCATCGTTGAAGATAATGTTTCCATTCTTCAAGGGGTTACCTTGGGCGGAACTGGGAAGGCCGTTGGCGACCGACATCCTAAAATTCGTCAAGGCGTATTGATTGGCGCAGGTGCCAAGATTCTCGGCAATATCGAGATCGGCCAATGCGCGCGTGTTGCGGCCGGTTCGGTCGTTCTGAAAGATGTTCCGCGAAACGTTACCGTTGCGGGCGTGCCAGCCAAAATCGTTGGTGAATCGGGCTGTGCTGAACCTGCCCGTAGCATGGACCAAATTTTGGCCGATAAGGCTAACCTGTAAATTTCGGTGTAAAAAGGTTGCAGTTCGACCGATGGCGTGGCATCGGGTTGGCACCCTATGATCGGGGTGAAACAACCATGGCAGGATCTCGATGGACAAGGCCGAACTTCTAAAACTGCAGACCTATTTCCGCCGGCTTTTCGGCAATGCCAATATCAAAGTCGTTTCACGTCCTAAGAAGACGGATTCGGCTGAAGTGATGATCGGTGATGAATTTATCGGCATTATTTCTCTTGATATTGAAGATGGTGACCGGTCTTTTGCGTTCACAATGTCGATCCTCGATATTGATCTCGAAGATATCGATTAATCCTCGATTTGGGGTTGTTCCCTCATGGCAATCTATCAGCTCGATGGCATAGTCCCGGAATTGCCGGCAGCCGACCGCTATTTTGTAGCGCCTGATGCGCATGTCATCGGGAATTGCAAGATCGGCGACGATGTTGGGATCTGGTTCGGTGCCGTCTTGCGTGGCGATAATGAGCGGATAACAATCGGTGATCGGAGCAATGTTCAAGAAGGGGCAATGCTGCACACCGATATCGGGTTTCCCTTGTCGGTTGGTACGGATTGTACCATCGGCCATCACGCCATTTTGCACGGTTGCAGCATTGGTGATGGATCGCTCGTCGGAATGGGCTCAACCATATTAAATGGCGCCAAAATCGGACGGTATTGTCTGGTTGGTGCCAATGCCTTGGTCACCGAAGGAAAAGAATTTCCTGATTATTCTCTGATTGTCGGATCGCCCGCAAAAGCTATTCGGACGTTAGACGAAGCGGCTGCGGCGCGGTTAATCGAGTCGGCGCATAATTACGTCGCTAATTGGCGGCGCTTTGCCAAGGGACTGCAGAAAATCGGATAACACGCTGTGCTAACGGTAGGCTTGTCTTACTTTTGCGCGGTCGCGGTCATGAGCGGAGCGGTTGGTCCGCCCAAGCGAACCCAATGATTGGGGTTATCTTGCGCCTGCTGCTTGACGAAGCCATAGCCTGTGGCTTCCCAAGCCAAGATCCGGTCCGTGCGATTGTCGAGTTCAAAATCGCCATTCGTTGTGCGCACCGTTAAAATCGCGTGGCCAAATCCATTTTCATCGGTGACGACCGTCATTAAAAGGGACTGGCGTGGAAGGCCTGCATTGATGAGCTGTTTACGCTTTTCCAGCGCAAAATCCTCGCAATCGCCTGCGCCTGATGTCGGATATTCCCAACGTTCTGGAACACCATACACTTCTTGATCGGTTGCTTCACGGATTGCCGCATTTACGATCACATTCGTGCTCGTGATGAGCTTCCAATTATCGGCCGTGAGCGCAATCGATGTTACTGGCGCGTCGGGTAGATTGCATTCATCTTCGTGACGGGTGCAAAAATCTGTCCAACCCCACGGTGCTTTCGCATCCGATATTGCAAGGGCCATTGTCGTTGGCTTTGGAAGTGACGCGCGCAAATCTTTCGCCTGGGAGCTCGCAAGAGCTGGCCCGGCAATCAAGGCACTGCACAGAACAAGCTTTGCGAGTAAATGCAAAATGGTTCCCTTCACTTATTAATAAAGGGTTAATCATTTGTAACACCAAGAACAAGCAATTCCTTTCAAAAGGGTTAATTTGTCGGGGTAGGCAAATAGCCCGGATCATGAGATCGTGATGAAAAGGGGAGGAATTGCATGGTCGCTGACGTTAAAAAGCGTGTTCTGATAACGGCTGGAGCATCGGGTATCGGTCTGGCTATGGCTAAGGCTTTCGCCGAAGAGGGAGCGTCCGTTTGGGTAACGGATCTTGATCAAGATGCACTTGGCCAACTCGATCCATCGTGGCGCTCAAGCAAAGCGGATGCGTCCTCAGAGTCCGATATGGCAGCCCTCTTTCAAGAATTGAAACAGGAGTGGGGCGGGCTTGACGTTTTGTGCGCCAATGCCGGCATTGCGGGGCCTACCGCGTTGATCGAAGATATGCCGCTCGATGGTTGGCGCCAGTGTGTCGCTGTCAATTTAGAGGGGGCATTTTTAGCCGCGAAATTTTCGGCCCCGCTGATGAAAGCGCAACGAAGCGGCTGCATGATTTTTACATCGTCGACGGCGGGGCTTTATGGCTACCCGAACCGCTCGCCTTATTCGGCTGCCAAATGGGGCATTATCGGCCTTATGAAGACGGTTGCGATGGAGCTTGGTCCCTTCGGTGTCCGAGCCAACGCGATCTGCCCGGGTTCCGTCGAAGGGCCTCGTATGGAGCGTGTGCTCGCAAAAGAAGCGGCGTTAAAGGGGACGACGCGCGATGCGATTTACGAGGGCTATGCGTCGGGCACATCCATGCGCACCTTCGTCGAAGCCAGAGATGTTGCCGCGATGGCGCAATTTTTAGCGGGCGAGGGCGGCCGCTACGTATCGGGACAGGCAATTGCCGTGGATGGGCATACCGAGAACCCAGACCCTAAGGTCTAGGTTCTTTGTTCAATGAAGGCGCTTAGCCGAGCCGGCGGCTAACATGGGCGAGGACGGTATAAACGCGACCTTCAGGCGAGGCCAAGATGGAACGGGTGATCGCACCGTCTTGGTCGGATGTCGTCAAGTCACGCAGTACCGCTTCAAACTTGGACGCATAAGCCTCAAGGCTCGCACGGAAGCGATCATCCTTGGAATGAAGCGCGGTCAGTTCTTCAAAGCGGCGTTGGCCTTCCAGCGTATAAATGGATTTGGAGAATGCGGCCGACTCGCCTTTGAGATAGCTGTTCCAGAGGCGGGCTAGAGCGCTTTCATCGACAAGTTTTGCGATATCGCTCAAAAGCGCCGAAATAGCCTCTTTTGGTACTTCAACTTTTGGCGCTTCGACCACAGCCGGCGCCTTTGGTTTAGCCAAAGGCATAGCGGCTTCTGGTTCTTCGCTTACCTTACCCTCGTCCTGTGAAGCACGATCGAGGAGATCCGAAAGCCATCCGGCACGTTGGGACTTATCACCGGCCGGAGTCGGCGATGGTTTTGCATCCTGGCGGATACCGATTTCTGGTGCTGCTGGGGCTGGCTTTGGAAGTTCACGAGCCGCAACGGCCGGAACTTTAAACTCAGTTTTGATTGGCTCAACAGGCACTGTTGGGATGGTCTGCACAGGCGCAACATAGGCTGGTTCTTGGCGAGTTGCGACGGGAGCAGGCGCGGGTGCGGCCATTACAGGCTTGGCCACGTCCGTTGAACGTCCTGCTGAAACCAAAATATTCGACAACTCACTCAAGGCGCGCGATTGGTCACTGATCGCACGGCGCAGATTTGCACCTTGCTCTTGTGTTTCCCGCGGAAGATCAACGAGACTGTTGGCAATTTCATCCCGCGTCGTTTCAATCTCGCGTGCGATTTGAATGGTCGTTGCTTTGACGTCTTTCGCCGTTTCATCGAAACGCTGAATCAGTTTCGACAGAACATCGCCCATTTCTGCAACGGTAGCAGCGGTTACGCCGCGAACGGTTTCAAGGGTGCGATCCTTCTCATTGTCAGCTTCCACACGGACGGCTGCGAATTGATCACGCAGGGCTTGCCCCGCTTTGGCCGAAGTGTCGTTCATCAATGCGTTAATTGCAGTTGTTCTGTTTTCAACGACTTCGAGGGCTTCAGCCATTTTGGTTGCGAAGCTATCGGCAACATTTTGGACGTCGCTGATGCGCGAATTGAGGCCCGCGGTGAGGGCTTCAATATTTTCGCGGCGGGTTGCCAAATCAATGCCAAGGCGTTGCTCGACTTGTGTCAGCATGCCAGTTGCCGATTCAAGCATATCGACATGCTCGCGTGTGACGGATGAAACAGCGCGCGTCCGTTCATCCAACATATCGATGAGGGCGCGGGTTTCGCCAACGCCTGCACCCGTTACATAACGCATGGCTTCAATTTGCTCCATGAGGAGCTTGGTGGATTCCATGGCATCGTCGCGGATAATTGATCCGGCATGCGACAGGCCAACAATACGATCTGCAAGCGTGCCTTCCAATTTGACGATCGCTTCATTGGCCGAGCCAATGACCGTTTGAACGATTTGGCTGGCATCTGCCAATTTTTGAAGTGTAACAATTGTTTCCGACTGGATCGTGGACGTTGCATCGGTAAGGTTGCGCGCAGCAGTCTGGCCGACTTCTGTAATGGTCTGCGAGACGTTCGTCGCATGGGAGCGAAGATTGTCGATCAAGCCATTGCCATGGGTATCAAGCGCCGTCGAAAGCTTGCCAATAACACTGTCAAGAGCACCCGAAATAGCCTCCGTTTGCCCTTGCAGGGTCTCGCCGAAGCGCTCGCTCTGTGAACCAATAACGGTACCAATCGTTTCAAGGCGCGAAACAATATTATCTTCGAAGTGGCGTACCTGCCCATCGAGTGTACCTGCGATTTCAAGAGCACGCTCGCCGAGAATTTCATTGATTTCTGTCGCACGCACCGCGAGTGTTTGCGTCACGCGCTCTGCACGTTCCGTCATCACACGACCGAGATCCTCGGTTTTGGCTTCGATGGTCGCACCAATCGCAGAATTACTGATCGATAACGTATTTTCAATATCCGCGGCACGATCGGCCATGGCATCAACCAATGCCGTGGTGCGCTGCGCGATACCTTGGTCAACGCGTGCGAACATTGCGTCAATGCCTTCGGCGACGGCAATGCTCTTCAGGCGCGAATTTTCTTCAATTGCGGTGAGCTGATGTTCAATGATACCGGCCGCATTTTTGGCTTGGTCAGACAAGCGATCCGAGAGTGCTTTACCCTCCGTCGAGAACAGATGGGCGACCTCACCGAGACGCGCCTCAATGGTTGAGGTGAATTGAGTTGTATTTTTCTCAATCCGGTCAGCCAAGACGCTGCCATTGGTTTCAAGAACCAACTCGAGTTTGGTAAGATTGTCCGTGATGGCGACGTTGATATCGCTGCTGCGGTCCAAAATATTGGTCTGGAAATCCGACAAGCGGCGATAGAGCGTTTCGCTCAATGCGCCACCCTTAACGATAACGGTCTTTTCAAAGGCTTCGATTTGACCCGATAGGGTAGAGTTAATACGCGCGCCGCCTTGATCCAAGGTAGCCGTGATTTCACCCAGATAGCTTGAAAGGTTCCGGTCGAGTGTCGTTGCGCCATCACGAATGGTTGCTTCAAGCGAGGCGACACGGCTTCCGATGGATTGGTCGATCCGTGTTGCATAACCTGCAAGGTTGGATTCAATGTGCTCAACATTGCGTGACAGGCTCGTTTCGAGCAAGCTTGCACCCGTCATGAACGAAGCCGAAACGGCCGCGACCCGCTCGCCAATCATTCCTGTAAAGCTCTCGCTAGCATTCGTAATTTTGGTTTCGAGTGCTACGACATGGTCCGACAAGGTGCGCTCAATGGCATCAGAACGGCGACCCATGGTTTCATCAACCGCTTGCGCGCCCAATTCAAGGGCCTTTGCGAGCGTTTCGACCCGATTATGAAGCGTCGTATCAATGGTTTTGCTCGTCTCTGCAAGACCGTTTTCAATGCGGGTAAGATGCCCACCTAAGCGAGCATCGATATCTGTTGTCGCGCGACCGAGATTTGCTTCGATACGATCAGCATGCACGCCGAGCTTGTTGTCCAAGCGATCGCTGATCGTTTGTAGGTTTGTTTCGATACGATTAATATGGCCGTTTAGCTTCGTGTCGATCGAACCACCGGCGTCCGAAAGGCTGCCATCAATCCGTGAGAGATGCATCGATAGGCTGGCATCAAGTTTTTGTGATGCGCCTTCAACAGTCGATTGAATCGCGGATGACCGTTCCGATAGAACGCTACCAAGACGGTTTGTTTCAGACGATAATTCGTCGATAAGACCGCCAGCCGCCTCCGTCATGCGCGAACGGATCGTTTCAGCTTCACGGCTGAAATCATCCCTTAGACGCTCGGCATGTGATGTAACAGTACTGGAGATATCACCCAAGCCTTCAGCAAATACAGCACGCGACTCGGATAGTTTTTCATCCATTATAATGGAAAGACGCGTCGCGGTATCGTCGAAGGTTTTTTCAATCGCGTCTGATTGGCGGGCGAGGGCGCTTCTGATTTCTTCGCCCGAGCTTAAAATATTAGCCGCAAAAGTCGATGAGCCATCCGCGATTTTCGATCCGGCCTTTTCGGCAGAAATTTCAATGGCTTGAACCATATCTTCCGCGCGCGAAACGAGTTCGGTTGTCAGATGTGTTCCGGTCGCGGTTAATTTATCAGCAACGGCGTCGGCTTTATTTGAAAGCGTCGTTACAATGTTTTCGCCAACATGGGTCAACCGGCCTGTAATCGAGTCATTGGCGTTACCTAAATTGCGCAGTAGGTCGTCACCTTTATCCGTCAAGATAGAGATCAACGACTCGCCTGTGCGGCCTAAAGTCGTCGCGATGCTTCCGGTTTTTGAATCAATGGCGAATGCTACTTTTTGCCCCGCATCTTCGACCAATGAGGTAATACGGTTCATTGCCGTATCAATTTCACGGCCAAGATGTTCATGGGTTGTCAGGATCGACGAGCGAATTTGGTCTGCATTCGTGGAAATCGCATCGCGTTGAAGCGCTAATTCATCAATGAGAGCGCGGATCCGGACTTCATTTTGTCCATAGGCACGCTCAAGGGTGGCGATTTCGTTATGGACCATGGTTTCAAGTTCGCTGGCGCGCGCAACAGCGCGTTCCATGCCATCGCCCATTGCGGCAACTTCGCGGCGAACAACTTGAGAAAGACTAACGACGGCTTCAGCACTCGAACCTTCTGGTTCTGCCAGCCGCATGGCAACTTGCGCCATGGATTGGGCAACAACCTGCATTTCGCGTGCACGGACGGACGCGAAAGCGAGGGCGAAGAAGACAATAATGGGAAGAGCGCTCGCGAAAGCAAGATAGGGCAATACCGCCTTAAATCCCTGACTGAATAGACCAATGCCGGCGCCGGATACCAGATCAACCGTCGCCCAGAACGCATAACCCGTGAAGGCGAGCCAGACGACTGAGGCGATGGCGGCAACGACATAGGCACGGCGCGAGGACTGGGCTTGAAGTGCATGAAGAATTTCACCGACAGCGCGCCGGTCATCATTTGCCGGCTGACCAGGCAAAGTTCTATTTCCATCGTCCGAACGCGAACGTTCGGCAGGGGCGCGGTCCCGACGCCCAGGCGTGTCGGCGTTTCGCAATGGCACATTCGCATCAGAGGAATTGGCTTCCGTCCGAGGCATACGCATTTTAGAGGTCGCTGATCCCTCCGCCGACGGGTCCTCCGCCGTCTCTGCGGCTGATCCATTAATCGAGAGGTTGAGCGCCTCTTCAATCGCCGAGAGGGCCGCTTCAGCCGAATCCGAAACTTTTTTCTGCGTCGCCATTTTATGCCTCAGTGTTTCCGGTTTGCCCCGGATAGGAACCGATCATCGGACATTTTATCAATCGCGGTCCTAAAAGAATACCCGCTTGGTCAGGAGAATGAAAACAACGTTAACGGGAAAGTTACCCTATCGTAAAATTCACAAACCTGCGACCTTTTCGTCAATGATTGGGGCGTTTTTGCGTTTTCCCCTCGTCAAAGCTGAGCTGTTCCGATATCAAATGACAACTTCGGAGCGGGACAGTTCCGTTTATTATCACGAGGGTACAATGACGAAACTACAATTTGTCGATTTTGGCGGAACTGCAAGGACGGTTGAGGCGACAACAGGGTCGACCGTGATGGAAGCTGCGATCAAAAACGCGGTTCCAGGCATTGAAGCGGAATGCGGCGGCGCCTGTGCGTGTGCTACGTGCCACGTTTACATCGACGACGCATGGCAGGCGATTGTAGGGCCGCCGACCTCAATGGAAGAGGATATGCTGGATTTTGCCTATGATGTGCGGCCTAATTCGCGCCTTTCGTGCCAAATTAAGATTACGGATCAGCTGGATGGCTTGATTTTGCACACGCCGGAACGCCAAGCTTAAAAACGCCATTAAGGAAGATTGGGACAATCATGTCGGATGTCATCAAGACCGATGCGCTCATCGTCGGGGCAGGGCCTGTCGGCCTTTTTGCTGTTTTTGAGCTCGGATTGCTCGATATTAAGTCCCATTTGGTCGATATTTTGCCCAAAATCGGTGGCCAATGCGCTGAGCTTTACCCTGAAAAGCCGATTTATGACATTCCCGGCTTTCCATCGGTAACAGGGCAGGGCTTGATCGATAATCTCATCAAACAGATTGAGCCCTTTCATCCAGAGTTTCATCTGTCCGAGATGGTGGTTTCGGTTGAAAGCGTTGGTTCTGAGACGGCGCCTCTGTTTCACGTGCAGACAGATGCAGGCACGCGTTTTGAAACCAAATCTCTCATAATTGCCGCCGGCGGGGGCTCTTTTCAGCCTAAAAAGCCACCAATTCCCGAAAT
>CAIRGA010000088.1 GCA_903877935.1 uncultured Hyphomicrobiales bacterium | reverse complement strand
AGGATCGTTGACTTGTTGGTTCCAGACCATTGGGCCGCTTCGCGAAGGCTTAATCGTTGCATTGCTCAAAGATCCAAACAGGCGTTGCGTTTTGTTGTCCTGACCCTAGTCTACCCTGCCCCACCCCATTGCGCCAAGGCTGTTGCACGCGCAAACAACAATCACCCGTTGCGTCGCGCAATCGCTGCGCACTTCCTTGTCGCACCCCCGCAATGGTGCATGGTTAAAGTGCTTTAAGAAGACATTAACCATAATCGTTAACCACATTGACAGGGGAAGTGACAACTGTATCTTGTAGCGATCATGACCTATTCGCATCAAGATTTAGCCCAAATCCAAGGGTTTTTAGACGTGCCCCAATTCCTTCTCGGGGACGCGGCATTTACGGCTGATCTGACGACAACTGTTCTTAAAGCTTGGCTCAGCCGCGAACCGCTCATCATTGCGCTCGGCGAAACGGATATGAAGCCGCTCGGTAAAGGCAGCGCCCGAATTTTTACGCTGCGCAGGGTGGTCAATATTGGCGTGACGGCCGAACTCGTTCGTATGGGTGTGACGCCGAAAATGGCCGGTGTCATAGGCTATCACATTACTGATGTGATGGGACGCTCCTCCGAACTTGCGCCTAATCTTAAGGTGACTAAGCCGGGGGTTAAAAGCTCCGTCCCGACAGAAATTAATATTTGGTCGCGGAACGACGTGCTGATCGTTGGCAACAAAAATCACGATGCCCTACATCCGCTCATCGGTGATGTTCTGGCCTTTGAGGTTTTGCAGCGTCTAACGGAAATCGGAAATGGTGTAGATATTCATTCCTGTTTCATCCTCGATTTTAGCGGCATTTATCAAAAGATCTTAGGCCGCTTAAAAGCTCGCATGAAGCTCGATTAAGCGACGCCTGATGCGATGAAATCTAATCTTTGACCCAAACGATAACAGCCTGCGTATTCGCAGAAGAGAACAATTCGAGTGGAAGGCCTATGCGGCAGAGCGTCAAATTTTTGCATACCGTTTCATCCTGCGGCCTTTTGGGTGCCTTGATGGCCTATATACTCGTCCTGAGAATGGCACCCCAAGCAAGCATAGGGCAATATGCCGATATGCGGGAAATGATCAGCCTTATCTGCCGATATCTCCTTGTACCCTCCCTCGCCGTTTCACTCGTCAGCGGATTAGTGGCGATGATTGTACACCGGCAATACCAGCAAAAGCGCTGGGCATGGGCCAAGGCCTTGCTTGGACTTTCGATGTTTGAATCGACTTTGGCTGTAACCCAATCGAAAGCGGTAGAGGCCGCTGAATTTGCCGCTCAGATGGCGCAGAGCCATGATCCGACAAAGGCTGCAGAACGTTTAGCCCAAGCCATTGGTTCGGAGTGGACGGTTCTCGTGACAATTTTAGTGCTTTGTTTAGCTCAAACAGCCCTTGGCGTTTGGCGACCCAGGCTCAAATTCAAGCAACAAGCGCTCTGATGGCCGCACCAATGACGACCGAAACAGCCTAGGCCAAAGTCACTAAAACGATAAAATACCGTGCGTTGCATTGGAAATCCCTTTTCTTATCCGCCGCTTCGACCTAGATAGAACACAAGGAAATTTCGCACATCGTCGAACCAATTCTTGATCAAGGATTATACCATGGCACGCTTCTCTACCTTTCATCTCGGTCTTGTTGCCGCCCTTGCGCTTTCGGTTGCTGCCTGCAACACGACGAGCGCGCCCAAATTGGCAAGCGCCAACGTCACCGTGCGCGATACATCAGCCGAGGGCTTGGCCGCACTCAATAAATTCCGCGCCAGCCATGGCCTTGGTCCTGTCGTTATCGACGCTAATCTGATTGAAGTTGCCAAATACCAATCCATGGCGATGGCAGCACGCGATGCATTGACCCATGAAGTTTCCGGCGATTTCACAAGCCGCATCAATGGTGCTGGTTTCACAAATTCGGCGGCGGTTGAAAATGTCGGCGCATCGCATGACTCAGCGGTTGATGCCATTAACGCGTGGATCAATTCGCCATACCATAAAGAAAATATGCTGATGAAGGACGCTACCCGCATGGGCATGGCACGCGCCGACTCGCCTAATTCTCGTTATCGGAATTATTGGACGCTTGATCTGACGTCGGACGCTGCGGGCGCCGGTCCCAAAATGGCGTCAAACTAAAACCCGCTGCACATACAGCGGGTTCAAGATACGCGTCATTAGCTTAAAGCTCCCGCTGCAAAAGCGGGGGCCTTTTATTTAATCATCGTTGCGACAACGCCTTCATATTCCGCTTCGCTTTTGCAATAGCTGGCTTCATCATAATTAAAGCCATAATTGCACGTCAGCACACGAGCCTGTTCTTCATTGCTCTTTTTCGCCACACCATAATAGGTCGCGTAAATCTTGCGTTGCAGCGCATCGACAAGGAAACGGGTTGTGACAATTTCATCTTGGTGCGAAATCTTGAAGCTTACATCGAGCAAGCACTTCTTTTCCCAAGAATTCTCATGCTGAACATGTTTGAAGTCACGGATGGAACCGCCCATTTTACCCCAAATAATGCCCTGCTCATGTTCATAATTTTTGGCCGATGCTTCCGCCGCTGCAGAGCAGGATGAATCCGCAAATGCAGGGGTCGAAAGGCCGGCCATTACGACCAAGGCGAATGCAGAAGCTAATTTTGACATGGTGCCTCGACTATTAGGTTTTAAGCCCGTCCTCCCCATCAAACGCAATGTGGCAAACGAGTCGTTGTCTAACTGAATACATCGCTTATAGCGGAAAAACCGGACGACGCGCAATGGTCCGGGGGTGGGTGTCCCCCTCGAAACGAACGAATGGCTTAGCTTTAACCACTTACTGGGTTTGGCTTAAGCCAGAGCGAACCCACAATCTCGCTTCCACGATCCATCTCAATCGTTTCATAGGCGATATTGCCTCGGATCTTACCATTTGCTGAAACTGTTGCTTCATCGCAAATGATATTGCCATTGAGCGTGCCTAATATTTTAACCGACCGCGCATTCAGATTGCCTTCCACATAACAGCCAATTTCCAACACAATGCGCGGAGCAGAGACATTACCATTGACCCGCCCGAAAATAACGCAGGCGCTTTCACTGTTCACGTGACCGTCTAAATTTGTGGTTGGCCCGATAACGGTAATGCCCGAGTTTTCAAAAAACTTTGAATGCTCTGCCGGAATTAACGCCGGAGCCGCAAATTGCGCAGCGCGGTTTGGGTTTGGCATAGGCAGATTTGAGGCAGCGAGGGCCTCCATAATTGCAGCGTTGAAATCTGGCAATTCCATGTCGCGTTCAAGGGAACTTTCGACCACGGTCTCCATCTTGTTCACCTTCGGACTAGCCATGAGGATTATCGGTCCTGCGGTTTCAAATTACCAATAACATGGGCACCACGCTCCATTGAAATGGAGCCGTAAATAATATCACCCGTGATATGCGAATCTTCCAACAGGGAAACGCTGTCGGCTACAATGTTACCAATCAAGGAACCTTGGATCTGTGCTGTGCTTGCCTTTATGTTGCCGGTCATCGACGAGCCAAGATCCAAGATCAATTCGGTTGCGGTAACATCACCCTCCATACGTCCGATAACGCGGCATATGCCTTTGCTCGTAATTGAACCTTTGAATTCAGCGTCGGGGCCAATAATCGTTTGTCCCAAAAGCACAGGCTCCACATGAACAATCGGGGGGCGTGGCGGAAAGGACAACTCAGCCGTTTGGGCCTCGCTTTTGGGACCAACATAAAGCGCCTCATCCGCGCCCACAGGTGAGAGATTTAATCCAACCGTTGCAGGCAATTCCTTTGGACTTTTTTTACCAAACCAAACCATACCAACCCCACAACTAACGCTTCAACGACACCTAGACGGTGTAAAGTGACGTTCGACAACACGGACGCATTTCAAGATGGAGTTTAGTGTGTTGGCTTGCCGCTTAAGGTCAATGCCCAGTCGGCTCCGGATTTATCACCAACTTTTGAGCGAGAAAGCGCGTTAGACTGTCATAAAAGGAATTTGTTCCATATTTCTTGTTGAATATGAGGATATAGGAACGCATCCTATCCATATCAGGTGCGAATCTCATCGAAATTTCGCATTTGCCCCAATGCAAGAGATTCGGATTAATCACCGTCATCCACAGGCAGAACGACACAGACTGGCAAATATGGCATCCAAAGGGATCAAAATTCATCCGCTTTGGAGCCGTCTTCACTTTGTGTACAAGATCAGGCTTACGTGAGCGCGCATCCGTGTCATAAGAGCGCCGCATCTCCCCAAAGGTTCTATTTCGATCATGATCCGCCTTGAAAACATCAGCAAACAAAACGGCCATCAAATCCTCTTTATCGAAGCCTCGGCCTCGCTCCAGAAAGGCGAAAAAATAGGTCTTGTTGGCCCTAATGGTGCCGGCAAAACAACGCTCTTCCGGATGATCACTGCACAGGAACTTCCAGACGAGGGGCAAGTCGCCGTCGATCGCGGTGTTTCAATCGGTTACTTCAGCCAGGATGTCGGCGAAATGTCGGGCCGTAGCGCTGTTGCAGAGGTCATGGAGGGCGCAGGTCCTGTTAGCGCCGTAGCAGCAGAGCTTAGAACGCTTGAGGCCGCCATGGCAGATCCCGGTCAAGCCGATAAAATGGATGAGATCATCGAACGCTATGGCGAAGTACAAGCGCGTTTTGAAGAACTAGACGGCTATGAGCAGGAAGGGCGAGCACGCGAAGTGTTGTCCGGCTTGAGCTTTAGCCAAGAAATGATGGAAGGCGATGTCGGCAAGCTCTCCGGCGGTTGGAAAATGCGCGTTGCTTTAGGTCGCATTCTCCTAATGCGCCCTGACGTGATGTTGCTTGATGAGCCGTCGAACCATCTCGATCTCGAAAGCCTCATCTGGCTTGAAGACTTTTTAAAAAATTATGACGGCGCTCTTTTCATGACGTCGCATGATCGCGAATTTATGAATCGCATCGTCAATAAAATCATCGAAATCGATGGCGGTGGGCTTACGACCTATTCCGGCAATTATGAATTTTATGAACAACAACGCGCAATGGCTGAAAAACAGCAGCAGGCGCAATTTGAACGTCAACAGGCGATGTTGGCGAAAGAAATCAAATTCATTGAACGGTTTAAAGCGCGCGCGTCCCATGCTGCCCAAGTGCAAAGCCGCGTGAAGAAACTCGAAAAAATTGATCGCGTAGAGCCGCCTAAACGGCGTCAAACCGTCGTGTTTGAATTTCCACCTGCGCCACGCTCGGGAGATGATATTGTCAACCTCAAAAACGTTCATAAAAGCTATGGAAGCCGGCGTATTTATGAAGGTCTCGATTTCCAGATCGGTCGACGCGAACGCTGGTGTGTGATGGGCGTGAATGGTGCGGGCAAATCCACCTTGTTGAAACTCATCACGGGAACAACGGAGCCCGATGCAGGTCAAGTCTCTGTAGGCTCAAGTGTCAAGATGGCCTATTTCGCGCAACACGCGATGGAATTGCTTGATGGCGAACGCACCGTGTTTCAGTCGCTCGAAGATGCTTTTCCGCAAGCGGGCCAAGGCTCGCTTCGCTCACTAGCCGGCTGCTTCGGCTTCTCTGGTGACGATGTCGAAAAGCGATGCCGCGTTCTGTCGGGCGGTGAAAAAGCACGTCTCGTCATGGCAATCATGTTATTTGATCCGCCGAACTTCCTCGTGCTTGATGAACCTACCAACCATCTCGATATGGGCACCAAGGAAATGTTGATTTCGGCGCTCT
Organism: uncultured Hyphomicrobiales bacterium; assembly: GCA_903877935.1. Lineage (GTDB taxonomy): Bacteria > Pseudomonadota > Alphaproteobacteria > Rhizobiales > Beijerinckiaceae > CAIUPE01. The sequence continues at coordinate 26,239 of CAIRGA010000088.1, read as the reverse complement.
CGCACTATGAAGGCACGATGCTTTTTGTTTCGCATGACCGGCATTTTTTGGCAGCGCTATCGAACCGCGTGCTAGAGCTTACACCGGATGGCATCCACCAATATGGCGGCGGCTATACGGAATATGTCGAGCGTACGGGCCAAGAAGCGCCGGGGTTGCGGGGGTAGGTCTGTGAAAAACGGACCGCGCGCCTCCCGGCGCATAGAATGCGAGGCAGGAGCCTCGCGGTCCGAGTTAGTGCCCGCCGCCTAAATACGCGGCCTTAACCGCCGGGTCATTTTTAAGCGCGCTCGCTTCGCCGGATGTCCGGATATGGCCGTTTTCCATGACATAGCCAAAGTCTGACACGTCTAATGCTGCGGCAGCGAATTGCTCGACCAGCAACATCGTAATAGTGGCTTTTTTCAAACGCTCAATCGTATGAAAAATCTCTTCGACCAAGCGCGGCGAGAGACCCATTGAAGGTTCGTCCAATAAAAGCACATCAGGGTTAAGCATCAAGGCACGGGCCATTGCGAGCATTTGTTGTTCACCGCCCGAAAGCGTGCCCGCCAATTGAGCTTTACGTTCTTTCAAGCGCGGAAACAGCTCGAACATGCGATTGATGTCACCATCCACATCGCCTTTTTGGCGCATACCCGTCAGACGCGGAAAAGCACCCAGCAAAAGATTGTCCATCACCGGCAATGTCGAAAACACACGACGGTTTTCAGGCGAATGAGCGAGGCCTAACCGTGTAATTTCATGCGAAGTAAGCCCGGTAATATTCTTGTCACTTAACACAATAGTCCCGCTCTCCGGCTTCAACATGCCCGAAAGCGCGCGGAGCGTTGTCGTTTTTCCGGCGCCGTTCGATCCGATCAGAGCAACCGTTTTGCCCTTCGGCACATGGATTGAAATACCGTGCAGCACCTTCACTTTGCCATAGCCTGCGACGAGATTGTCGATCTTCAACATGACACTCTCTCCTTACGCCGGTTCGGCAGCAGCGCCGCCACCCAGATAGGCTTCAATGACGCGTGGATTACGCTGGACGTCAGCAGGTAATCCCTCGGCGATTTTCTGTCCGAAATCGAGTACGGTAACCGTGTCGCATAGGCTCATCACGACATCCATGTGATGCTCGATCAACACAATCGTCAGTCCAGCCTCGCGGATCTTGCGGATGATCGCAGTAAGTTCCACGATATCAGGAGCCGTTAATCCAGCCGCCGGTTCATCAAGCAGCAAGAGGCGTGGATCGAGTGCCAATGCGCGGCTAATTTCTAGCAGACGTTGCTTGCCATAAGGCAAATTACGCGCTTCCTCTGTTGCTAAACCATCGAGACCTGTAAACCGCAAAATGTTCATCGCACGTGCGCGCACCCTTGCCTCTTCGTGGCGTGCAAGCGATGTGTTCAAAGCAACACTGAAAAAGCCCGAGCTATAGGAATGGTGCATACCGACCATCACGTTTTCAAGCACACTCAATTCGCCAAACAATTGAACATTTTGGAAGGTGCGAGCGATACCCTTTAATGCGATCTCGGGTGATTTCAATCCCGCCATAGATAAACCACCAAAGCGAATAGAACCCGCTGTAGGAATATAGATACCCGTCAGCACATTCATCATCGTGCTCTTGCCCGAACCGTTAGGCCCGATCAATCCATGAATAGTGCCAGGCAGAATCGACAATGAAACGCCATCAATCGCCTTAAGACCGCCAAACTGCATGAGGATGCTGTCAACTGTAAGCAACGCATCGGCGTTGGCATGGGTCGACGCCTGAACGGTAATCGCTTGGGTCTCAGACGCGTTGGCTAAGGTTGGCTCAATATCGAATACTTTACCCCGACGCGACCAGAGTTGCGATAGGAAACCAACAATACCCTCCGGCAGATAATAAACGACAAAGAGGATCATCACGCCAAAGATCGCGAGCTTGTAGTCCGTTATCTTTTGCAGCATGAGCGAGAAGGCAAAGAACGCGACGCATAAGATGACAGGAATTAAGATGCGAGCCGTATTTTCGCGGTTCCGGTAAATGCTAATACCGCCCGCGACAACGGCCAGCGCTGCAATCGCTCCTGCAATGATCCGGAACAATCCGATATCGGCCAAAAGATTGGGAAGAAAGACAATGATCACAGCGCCGAGGATCGGCCCCAATCGGGACTTACGGCCCCCCATCGTCACCGCCAGTAAAAACTGCACGGAGAGCTCGAAGGTGAAATTATTAGGCGCAATATATTGTTCGGAATAGGCAAATAAAACACCTGCCAAACCGCACAATGCAGCGGATAGAACGAACGCAATGACCTTGTGTTTATAGACACTCACGCCCATGCAATCGGAGGCAATCGGGCTATCGCGCAAGGCCTCAAAGGCCCGCCCGTAATGGGACGCTAGAACGCGATTGATCACGATAATCGTCAGCAAGAGTGCCGCCGCTGTGACATAGAAAAATTCCATTTCCTTCATGCGCTTGAACGACATATCGAGAAACGGAAGGATATTGCTGTAAGAGCGAAGGTCGAGAAAGATCGGCGTGTTGAATTTGACGCCTAACGGACCATTGGTGAGATCCACCATCTCATTAATGAGGATTTGAATGATCGTGCCAAAGGCTAGGGTGACCATCGCCAGATAAGGCCCCGTCACACGCAGCGCCGGCAAAGCCAATAACGCGCCAAAACCTGCCGTAATGACGATAGCGATTGGAATCGACGCCCAAAAGCCAATCCCAAAATGCATCGAGAGAACGGCAGCAACATAGGCGCCGATGCCAAGCAAAGCCGCGTGCCCGATCGACACTTCACCTGTGTAGCCAAACACGACGTCGAGACCGAGGGTAACAATCGAGAAGATCGCAATCGTTACGAATAAATGCAGATAATACGGGCTTGTCATTCCGAATGGGAGCAACGCAATCGCCGCAATGGCGAGGATCCAAACGAGTCTCGACATGGGGATTAAACCTTCTTAATAGCCGCTTTGCCGAAGAGCCCCGAAGGCTTCAGCGACAGAACAATCAACAACAGCAAAAGGCCGGGCACATCTTTGTAACCCGTCGAGATGTAATACCCCGTCAGCGTCTCCGTGATGCCAAGGATTAATCCGCCAATCACCACGCCAAGACCGCTTGATAATCCGCCGATAATCGCAACCGCAAAAGCCTTAAGGCCCAACACCGCGCCCATCGTTGCACCCGTCAGCGTCACGGGTGCAACCAGCACACCGGCAAAGGCAGCACTCATTGAGGAGAGCGCATACGAAAAGGTAATGATGCGGTTGGTGTTAATGCCCATCAATCCGGCAGCATCGCGGTCATTGGATGTCGCCACAACGGCTTTGCCATAAATCGAATAGCGGTTGAACAATTCAACGGCCACCATCAGCACGATGGCACCGATCACAACAACAATTTCCATCGGCTGAATTCGAATGCCGCCAAAGGACAGTGAAGCCTCGGGTAAAGGCGAAGGAAAACGCAACGCGTCACGGCCCCAAATATTTTCAGCGAGGTTTTTAAAAATGATGCCGAGGGCGATCGTTGCCATAATCCAGCCAGCCTCGGACTTAGCCCGCATCGCCGGACGAACACCCAGCCATTCAACGACGCTACCCTGCAACGCACCAAAGGCCAAAACCACAGGCAGCATGAGCACATAGGCCCAGAAATTTCCAAGCGAATTGCCAATCAAAAAATTGACGGTCGTCAAACCGACAAGCGCCCCCAGCATCAGCGCTTCACCCTGTCCAAAATTAAGCGTTTTGGAGGTTGCAAAGGTTAGCTGATACCCAAAGGCGATAACGCCATAAATCATCCCGACGGATATGCCGCTGACGATCAACTGCATCAATATTTGCATGGCAAGGTCCCATAAGAAGCCCGCCCGCTGAATGCGGGCGGGTTGTATTGTTCAATTCACGTGACGAACTTAAGCCTTTGGCTTAATCCGAAGGGCCTTGTCGCCTTCGATATCTTCCGGATGGGCAGGACCAACCCGACCACCTTTGACAAGGCCGAACACCGGAATATTGTCCGAGACGGCTTCGTGATCGGTAGCCGTAAACGGATGATCATAGGTCGTTACAACGCCATCAACCTTGGTACCAAGATTTTCAAGAGCTTCACGGATCGCGCGGCCCTCGGTGCTCTTAGCCTGCGTAATGGCAGCAGCAAGAAGGTAGATCGAATCATATCCTTGCGCCGCTGACACAGGCGAAGGCATACGATCGACATTGTAAGCCTTCTGATAGGCTTCAATAAAGGCCTTACGCTTGGGCGTGCTTGGCTGTTGAATAAAGGTCTGTGGCATCATTGCGCCATCGCCATTCGGGCCAGCCGTATCAATGAAGCTCGCCATGGACAGCGTCCAGGAACCGATCATTGGCACCTTCCAGCCGAGTTTAGCCATACCATTTGCAATTTGGGCAAGCTCAGGACCAATCGCGTAAGTGAGGATCACATCGGCGCCGGCTTCCTTGGCGCGTAATAATTGCGCCGTCATATCGGTGTCACCGATATTGAACTTTTCCGTCGCAACAGGCGTGATGTTCATCTTCTGGAGCGCGTTGGTCAAATCCGTTTTACCAAGCTGACCATAATTGGTGGCATCGGCCAAAATCGCAGGCTTTTTGAAACCCTGACGCTTCACCGCTTCTTCTGCGATCATCGCGCTCTGAATGGTATCATTCGCGGCATTACGGAAAATGTAGTTGGCTTTAAAGTCCGCGCCTGCAAATTGCTTGGTTACAAGAGATCCCGTAGCAACATTGTTGAACACTGGAATTTCAGCTTCTTGGTAAAAACGCTGTGAGGCCAATGCAACACCAGTGTTGATATAGCCGACCGTCGCTACGACGTTTTCCTTGTTAATCAGTTCTTGCGCAATCTGAACACCGAGTTCATTTTTGGCTTCGTCATCACGCTCAACGAGCTCAATCTGACGCCCCATCACGCCGCCGGCCGCATTGATCTCGCTGACGGCCAACTTAACGCCGTCCCGCATGCTGACGCCCATCGAAGCCGACCCGCCGGTAAATGGTCCCGACACACCGATCTTAATCGAATCGGCCGCCATGACAGGCGCTGTCATCATCGTGGCTGCAAGTAGCCATGCAAATTTCATCTTCATTTGGCGCTCTCCCTTTTTTTATGCAACGCTGCTCATCGTTTTACGATGATCTTGCTTCTTACGAAAGAACAATATCGTCAGATTGGTCTCAGACGAAAGGAGCATGCAGATTTAGCGGGAGCGCCGATGGTCTGTGAAAATGCGCTCGCTCCTTGGCTAAATTGAAGGAACCAGACTGGAAGCCAGCAGTTTTTTTGCCAAAATCACAGCCGTTGGGCCATTTGTAGCCATTCCATCAGCGCCAACCTGTCCAACAAGATTCGGATTCGCCACAAAGGCCGGACCTCCGACCATGATACCGATATTGGGGTTTCTTGACGCTTTCCGAACGTGAGCAATCACATCGGCTAATTGCTCAATATGCGTTTCCCCCGCCAGCGAGAACCCGGCAACCCCGAACCACTCATTGGCAACGGCCTCTTCGATCTGCTCAGCCGACATATGCGCGTCGGTTCGAACATTCCACCCCCCCGCCGTCAAAAATCGGCGGATGACCGTAATGCCAAAACTGTGCAATTCACCAGGCGTTTGCACCACCAACACGCGACGCATTTCATCGTAGGGCGGAATTTGATCAAGGCGGGCAAAATAATGCACCATCCTTTGCAACCTTGCGACACCAATCGTTACGTCTAAAAAATCGAGGTGATCTTGGTCCCATAAATCGCCCAAATGCCTGGCCGTTGGCTCAAGTAAATCTTGATGCAGCACGTCAAGCGATAACCCACGCTCGCGCAACGATTCGAGATAGGTAACGGTTTCAACATCGTCTGGGCCGAGAATGATCGCGGCTAACCGAAGAATTTCCGCTTCGCCCGCATGAACGGTAGACGGATTCGGCAAAGCAAAATTATCTTCAAACTTAGCGAGAAGTTCGGGAATTACCGATTTTGCCACGACATCGACCAGCTTGGTCGTGCGCTCGTCAATATCTTCTACGGCGACATTAAAGGTTGAAGGATCCACGCGAAATTCCGCGTCCAACCCTCGCCCATTATCCGCCAACACTTCGTTCGACTCGCTAGAAACATCCATCATGGCTGTTTCCCCCTTGGGCTTGCTTTCGTGTTCCACCAAGATTTTTATGTTCGAAGTCTTAGCGCTTCGAATTGTGTTAAGTGCTATAATTGAAATGGCTGCCTAACAAGCCATAACTTGAGTGTGCGTCAGTTAATCGCACAATATTGAGAGTTGATCTAAAAGGGCGCCAAAAAAGGATTTTGCTGCAGCGCACATTTTCAATAAGGGTCAATAATGGCGTCGTATACGCTTAAAATCGCGGTGAGACGAGGATTGGTTGGTCTAGCCGTCGTGGTGCTGGCCCTTGGGGGATGGGTTCTGGATCTTCGGTTGACGGGAAATATCCACGAAGTCGAGGCAGGTCTCGTCTTTCGCTCGGCCCAATTATCACCCGATCACCTAACAAAACTTGTGCGGGAAGCTGGCATTAAAACGATCATTAATCTTCGCGGCACACATCAAGAGGACGAATGGTACCGTGATGAAGTAGCCATCAGCCAAGCACTCAATGTAATATACGAAAATCTCGCTCTATCGGCTAATCACGAACCGGATGATGCGACCTTAAAGCGCCTCATCCTGATGATGCAATCCGCGCAACGGCCTCTGCTTATTCACTGCGAGGCGGGAGCGGATCGATCAGGCCTTGCTTCGGCGCTTTATCGTTTGGTGATCATAGGAGACCCGGCAGATATCGCCTCTCGCCAACTCTCCCTCCGTTATGGCCATTTTCCATGGCTTTGGAGCGGCACTGGTGCCATGGACAGGGCGTTCTGGCGCGTCGTTGCCGCGCCAGATTTATTCGCGTCAAAAGAATAATTATTTGGCTGGGTTGGAACGCTGAAAAAAGGCGCGCGCCAAAGGCATCGATGCCGTTGCCAAAGCAATTTTAAGTGCTTCGGCCGGCAAGAATGGGATCACACCAACAGCCAGCGCCTTTTCCGAGCCGATCAAGGTTGAAAGCCACGCAAAGCCAAGCGCGAGGATCAGCGTGTCGGCGACAATAAATACCGCGGCAGCTCTCACGACCGTTGTGGCCAATCCACGCTCAAAGGCGAATGCCACAGTCATTGCAGCCACCATGAAGCCCACAAGATAGCCACCTGTTGGTCCGGCCATGAAAGCAAGCCCAGCACCGGTTGAGAACACCGGAAGGCCTGCGGCACCTTCAACCAGATAAGCCAACACGGTTGCTGCGGCCAAGCGAACGCCACCATGCGCCCCAATCAATAGCACAACCAAAGTCTGCATCGTCATGGGAACCGGCCAAAAAGGAACCTGAACCTTTGCGGAAATTGCGAGCAGCGTTGAGCCGACAAGCGCCAAAAGGCCCGTGCGAATTAGGCTCTGCCGCGCATTAAGCTCAGCGGATGAAGCGAAGATGGTAGCAATCATAGTCTTTCTCCCTACGAGTCGAGCCGTTACAGCGAAGCGGCCCATACCCAATGCCTTAACCTGAACGGCAAGTGCCTTCAAGGCGTAGCCCTGTCAAGCTTTCGTCCGGTTTTAAGTCCCACAAAAGGTTTGATAGACCCGCTCAGATGACTGCGAGGGAAGCGAATAGGCCTCAAACTCGGCCTTTTCCTCAAAAGGATGAGCCAAAATGCCATGTAGTGCCTTGAAGGGACCAAGATCGCCCTCATCGATCGCCGCTGATAAAGCCGCCTCAACCTGATGATTACGTGGGATATAAATCGGATTGACCTTCTGCATGGCCGCAAAACGAGCCTGATCGTCACCGCCATCCCGCATGAGGCGAGCCCGATAGCCATCGAGCCAATCGATTAAGGCGGCATCATGCTTGACCAATCCAAGAAACGGGGACGCAGAGGCGCCCAAATCACGCTCGCCCAACCGCCGGAAGGCGAGCGTGAAGTCTGTTTCGGTGCGTTGTAACCCGTCGAGGAAAGCCCCGATCAAAGCGCGGTCATCCTCTTCTTTTTGAAAAAGGCCCAATTTGGCCCGCATGCCATCAAGCCACAACTCATGGTAAATCGGCGCAAAATCAGAAATGGCCGCCGAGGCAAGCTCAACGGATTTTTTCTCGTCGGGGTCAATCAAAGGAAGTAGCGCTTCAGCAAGGCGCGCTAAATTCCACTGCGCGATGCCCGGTTGCCGGCCATAGGCGTAACGGCCAAATTGATCGATAGAACTAAACACGATATCCGGATTATAGGCCTCCATAAACGCGCATGGGCCAAAGTCGATGGTCTCACCAGACAGCGCCATATTGTCCGTGTTCATTACCCCATGCACAAAGCCGATCATCATCCAATGGGCGATCAGCTTCGCCTGCTGTTCAATAACAGCCTGCAACAATGCAAGTGCCGGACTTTCCGAGTGTTGCGCCTCGGGATAAAGCCGTCCAATGACATAACCCATAAGGCGCTGAATGGAGGCTTGATCATCGCGCGCTGCAAAATATTGAAAGCTTCCAACCCGGATATGGCTTGAAGCCACCCGCGTCATCACGGCGCCCTGTTTGTATCCCTCCCGTAAGACACGATCACCCGATAAGACGGCCGCTAACGCGCGCGTCGACGGTACACCCAAAACATGCATCGCTTCGCTGATCAAATATTCGCGAAGCACCGGGCCGAGCGCCGAGCGCCCATCGCCTCTGCGTGAAAAAGGTGTCGGTCCCGAACCCTTTAATTGAATATCCCGCAGCCGCCCTGCCCTGTCGCGCACCTCACCGAGTAAGATGGCGCGACCATCCCCCAACTGAGGTACAAAATTTCCAAATTGATGCCCGGCATAGGCAGCAGCCAGAGGCTCAGCGCCCAAAGGAACGGCATTACCGGAAAAAATGGTCGCGAGCTCTCCCCGAGTGAGCCCAGACGTATCAAGGCCCAACTCATCGGCGAGTTCGGTGTTAAACGCGAGCAGCACCGGCTCGCTGACGGGAGTCGGATTCTGCCGCACAAAAAAACCATCCGGCAGCTGTGCAAAGCTGTTTTCAAATCGCCCGATCGATAATTCCGGATGCGTCAAGGCAAGGATCCTTCAGTGATTATAAATCGGCAATGCTCGCTTTAAAGCGATCTCCAAAATCGGGGTGCCACCGCGATAAAGGTGGCCGGTTTTCTATAAGATCACCTGCAGCCCAAGCGATCCGTCGCTCGTCAAGCGCGCGACTAACATCATGATCCGGACAGAGAATATAAAAATCGCCCGCATTAATGCTTTGTATCATGAAATCAACAGTTTGCTCAGGAGTCCAGGCCGCTGCCGGCTTTTCGGTCCGACCATTCGCCGTCAACGGTGTGAAAACAAATCCCGGGATCAAAAGATGCGCCGTTACCTTGCATCCTTCTTTGTTTCTCAGCTCATGCTGCAAGGCTTCGGTAAATGCTTTTACGCCGGCCTTTGAAACATTGTAGGCTGGATCTCCGGGGGGCGTGGTGATCCCTTGCTTTGATCCCGTATTAATGATGAGTGCCGGTCTGCCCGATGCCATCATTGCCGGAGCGAAGACGCGACTACCCTCGATGATGCCCCAAAGATTGACATCAATAATCCGACGCCAATCACTTGTTGCATCCAAAATCGAACTACCCGGCTGAATACCCGCATTGTTCATCACGACATCAACCTGGCCAAAAGCGGAACGCGCGGCGGCTTCTAAAGCGCGCACATCCTCCGCCTTGCTCACATCCGTTGGCACCGCAAGGACACCATCGGCACCGATGGTCGATAGGGCACGCACCTCGCGCAACGCAGCCTCAAGCCGTTCGCCGCCGAGATCGGCCAGGACGATTTTCATGCCCCGCGCGGCAAAGCTCTTGGCTGCCGCTAATCCAATGCCTGAAGCGCCACCGGTAATCACCGCGACATTGTTCGCGGAAAATGCTGCATGCTGATTCATGGTACAAAACCTATTCTTATGGGGAGATGATCATCGTCCTATACGTGCACGGTCTTGGCCCAGATTGCACCCCTCAATCAAGGCTCACGCGCCAAAAAGGGCAAAATTCGGGTTAGAACGGGTGACATGGGCGGTCTTTCAATGATAACCAACACGTCCATTGACCCCATATCCGGATAAGATCATGACGCGTGATACGAGCCAAGCCTTCGCCGACCTTGCCGCCTATTACGACGCGATCCGGACGCGTCCAATCACCCAGCTCTTCGAATCGGACCCGAAACGGTTTGAACGCTATTCGACAAAGGCCGGGCCCTTTTTGTTCGATTGGTCCAAGACGGGGATTGACGATCAAGCGCGCACGAAATTGATCGATTTGGCCAAAGCCGCTCAGGTCGAAGCCAAACGTGATGCAATGTTCCGCGGCGAAGCAATCAACACCACGGAACAGCGCGCGGTTCTTCACACGGCTCTGCGTCGATTTGATGGCGAACCGATCTTGGTTGATGACCGAAATGTCACGGTGGATATCGCCGCCGAACGCAAGCAAATGCTGTGGCTTGCCGAACAAATCCGCAGCGGTGAAATCGTTGGCTATACCGAAAAAATGTTCACCGACATCGTCAATATTGGCATTGGTGGATCTGATTTGGGACCCGTTATGACAACAGGCGCATTGCTGCCTTATCACACCGGACCGCGCCTGCATTTTGTGTCAAATATTGACGGAGCCCATTTAGCCGATACGCTGCAACATCTTTCACCAGCGCATACGCTTTTTATTGTCGCCTCCAAAACCTTCACGACCATCGAGACCATGACCAATGCGCATTCGGCGCGGCGATGGATCGAAGAAACATTGGGCGAAGAGGCCGTTGCCGATCACTTTATGGCGGTGTCGACCGCGGTTGAAAAGGCAGTAGCGTTCCCCATCCGAGCTGATCGCATTGTTGGATTTTGGGACTGGGTTGGTGGTCGCTATTCCATCTGGTCATCCATTGGCCTTCCGCTTGCCATCGCCCTTGGTACCGACCTTTTTGAGGATTTTCTCAAAGGTGCCGAGGCCATGGATCAGCATTTTTGCACGGCGCCGATCGAATCCAACCTTCCCATTCTGTTTGGCCTTATCGGCGTATGGCATCGCAATATTGCGGGCCATCCAAGCCGAGCCTTAATCCCATACGACCAACGCCTCGCCCGCTTCCCCGCTTACGTTCAGCAGCTCGATATGGAATCGAACGGCAAGCGCGTGGGTATCGATGGTGTCCCGCTCACCCGCGCATCAGGACCTATCGTGTGGGGCGAACCCGGAACGAACTCGCAACATGCGTTTTTTCAACTCCTGCATCAGGGAACCGATATCATTCCCGTTGAGTTTTTAATCGCGTCAGAAAGCCATGAGCCTCAGTTAAAAGAACATCACGATCTCTTAATCGCAAATTGCCTCGCTCAATCCGATGCCCTCTTAACGGGGCGGACAGAGGAACAAGCCGAACGTCAATTATTGGCGACGGGACGCGCGCCAGAGGCCGCAAGAGCGCTTGCCCCCCATCGCGTCTTTCCGGGTAATCGCCCGTCAATGACGCTCGCCTATCCGCGGCTTACGCCAGAAATCTTGGGCGGTCTCATCGCGCTTTACGAGCACCGCGTCTTTGTCGAAGCGGCTATTTGGGGTTTAAACGCCTTTGATCAATGGGGCGTGGAGCTCGGCAAAGAGCTCGCCACCCAATTGCTGCCGGTTGTCAAAGGCGAGTTACCCTCAGCAGGGCTAAACGGTTCAACCGCCGGGCTTGTGCAGTGGCTAAAGGCATCGACCTGATAAGAATTTAATCACGCTAGAAAGGTTTACTTTACCTAACGTCAATATTCTTTAAACTTGTCCCGGCTACATCTTATCAATCCGATAAATGGGCAGGGTGATATGTTGAATTTGGCGTTACAGCACGAAAAGAATGGCTCTCCGCAGGAGGCGCTTCGCCTATTAAGCGATGAGCTGGCAAAAAAGCTTAGTCAAAGCCAACCAATCCCGTTTGAATTATATTTCGAGTTGTCGCGCCTATCCATCAACACGGGACAATTTGCCAACGCCTATGCCCATCTTCAAGAAGGGCTCAAACTCCAGCCGCGTCATTTTGACTTGTGGAATATGATCGGCATAACGCTTCGACGTCTTGGCCGCCCGAACGAGGCCATTCAGGCGCTTGATAATGCTGCAAATCTAAACCCTCAAAATGCAGCACCTTTGGTCAATAAGGCTAATATTCTACTTGAGCAGAAGCGCCCCGTCGAAGCCGCGGACCTATTGGGTCGGCTGGTCCGGTTAAACCCAAAGGCCCATGAATTTCAAAGGATGCTTGGTAATGCGTATGTGCAAATGGGCGAACTGCAAAAAGCCGTCGTACGCTTTGATACCGCGCTTCAGTTAAAGCCCGACGATATTGCCAGCTGGATTGACCGTATCAAAGCGGCAACCGATTTCGAACATCATGATGAAGCGATTTCTCTGGTCGAAAAAGCGCTTGAAAAATTACCGAATAATAACCGTCTGATTGAAGCGCGCATTATGGTGCTGCGGCGCGCAGGCCGTTTTAAAAAAGCCGAAGAATTGCTCCTCGCCCGCCTTACGGAAGAACCTGAAGACGCTTGGGCGCATTTTCAATTTGCAGAAACCGTCGCACGGTTTGATCGTGAAACCGGCAACAAACATTATAAACGGGCCGTCGAAATCGAGCCTAACAACGCAATCTATTGGATGAATTACGCCAATAGCCTTGATCGATCACGCTATGGCAATGAAGCCGAGCATATTCAAGCGGGCTATGAGGCGGTCACAAAGGCCTTAAGCCTCGGCCCCCTTCCATCCCGTTTTGTGCGCATGGCGCGCAATATTTTGGTGCGTATTGGACGGTTTGATCTCGTCGAAAAGCTCGGCACCTTTAAAGAGTTGGGGCGTACCTGGGCGAATGAAAGCCTGCACGACGCACTCCATTATCATCTTGCACGGGTTGAGGCGCCAGAAGATCGCTATGAAATCTTAGAACAGCATCGGATATGGGGACGGATCGAGCAGGCCAAAGCCGATATGAATCCGTTGCAAAGCCCTGCCCTTCTTGAAAAGCGATCAAAGATTCGTCTCGGCATCATGAGTTCGGACTTAAGAAACCATCCGGTCGCCTATTTTGCCATGCCCCTTTTTGAGTTTCTCGATCACAATCGTTTTGAAGTCTATTGTTACTCTTGGTGCCGTAACGAGCCCGACCAAGTCCAAAAATATATCGAAACCCGCGTGAATGCGTTTCGTTGGCATAAAGCGATATCGGATCGCGATGCTGCCGAACTTATCGCTAAGGATCGTGTCGATATGCTCTTTGAGTTGGGTAGCTCAACCGACATGAATAAGCTCGAAGTGATGGCCTATAAGCCTGCACCCCTTCAAGCCAGCTGGCTTGGCTATCCGCATTCGGCAGGCCTTGAGAGCATTGATTATATTTTGGTGGATCCCTTCATCAATCCACAAGACCCAGCACTGCTGATTGAGAAGCCCTTCATCATGCCTCATTCGTGGGTGGCGATGGGAAATTTAGGGTTCAATGAGCAAGAGCAAATCAATCCCATCATTCCCTCGCAGCGCAATGGCTTTGTAACGTATGGAACCGCAAATAACCCTTATAAATATAGCCCAACCGTATTGGAGACGTGGGCCAAGATTGTTGCTGCAACGCCCGGTTCGAAATTCATGTTTGTTCGACCGGAATCGGGGGTTCCATCCTTTAAAGAATTCATGCGGGCGGCCTTTGCGAAACAGGGCGTAAGCGAAGAGCGCCTGATCTTCGCCGCTGTTCGCGGCCAACATATGCGCTGGTATAATGAAATGGATATTTCGCTCGATACCTTCCCGCAAACAGGCGGTACGACCACGTGCGAATCGATGTTTATGGGCGTGCCGGTCATCTCGCTTGTCGGTCCCGCTTTTTTCGAACGCTTGAGCTATTCCAACCTGTCGAATGCGGGCTTAGGCGACCTCTGCTGTTTTACGATTGCTGACTATATCAGAAAATCCGTGCAATTGGCGGGCGACACCGAACGGCGTAAATTGTTGCGCACAGGCTTACGCTTTGACATACGCGATCGACCACTGGGGCAGCCCCATGTTTTCGCCAGAGATTTTTACAATATGGTCGAAAAAACGGTCCAGGAGCGAAATTAGCGTAGCGCAAGCTTTTCGGCGCCGGCGCGGTGTAAATTCCAATTGTCGAGATAGGATTTTGCCAGCGTCGCATCGTCTAAAATCAATAGATTTTCTGCGTTTTTTGATTCTGCCGCTTTCGTGAAATTATAGGAACCCGTCAGCAATCGATGCTCATCAATGATGATCACTTTATTATGGGCAATCGCACAGCAATAATCGACGAAGACGAGCATATGGGCATCGCTTAGATCGTTCAGCACAGAGTATCGCTCGCTTGTTTGGCTCTTATCGACAATCACAGCGACATCAACGCCGCGTTTTGACGCTGCAATAAGGGCATCGGCGATATCATGCGAGGTAAAGCTATAAGCCTGAACGCGAATGCTATGCTGTGCGGCTGCAATTTCATCCAAAATATAAATTGCGCAGTGCCCCTCGGGAGAAAAGCAAACTTTGGGTTGCTTGAGAGGGGTGTCTGCAATGGCGTTTTTGTTCAGCGGCAACACGACATAAAGGACTAACACAACGACAGCCATCAGGCTCGACGCCAAAAATTTCCGGCTAAGGTGGTAGGTCCAATGCGCCATTGCCGTGCCATATGCCAAACGAACGGTGTAACCATGAACGCATCATGGTTAACCAAAGGTTAAGCGTTTCAGATTGCACAATCAATAGGTGTATTATTAATATTTACAACCTAACACGATCCGCTAGTGCTCGAGCGTCGGATCCGTCAGATCCAGTTCGCTGAGATCCGTTTCCTCCGCCGGAATGGCATAAGAACCGCCGATCCATTTGGCGAGGTCAAGATCGGCGCACCGCTTTGAACAAAATGGCCGGTATTCCAACGTCGCCCGTTTCTTACACATCGGGCAGCGGCCAAGCATCACAATGTCAGCTGATTTCTTGTCGGTGGTAGGATTGTTGTCACTCATCGCGAAATTTCCGTCCGGTATCCTAGCCCCGTTAACATTTGGGAGGTTTCGTAAAGCGGCAATCCTACGACGCTTGAATACGATCCAACCAGGCTCGTCACAAACGCGGCCGCCCGCCCCTGTATCGCATAGCCCCCTGCCTTGCCTTGCCATTCACCGCTGAGGAGATAGGCTTTGCGCTCTTCGTCCGATAGCCGCTTCATTGTTACACGGGTTTCAACAAGGCGTTGGCGAAGAGCGCCATCCGAACCCGCGAAACATATAGCTGTAAAAACACGATGAGCGCGTCCGGAAAGAAGATCAAGGCACGATTCCGCCTCTTCCTTGACTTCCGCTTTTGGCAAAATCCGACGCCCAACGGCGACGACCGTATCCGCTGCCAAGACGAGAAAGGGCTGATCCTGCGCGGCACTGCGCGCGGGGCCGACACAGGCCAAAGCTTTTTGATGGGCAAGGCGCGACGCCAAGTCTCGCGGTAACTCGGTATTGAATGGCGTTTCATCAATATCGGCGGCTAAACACGCAAAAGGCTCCACCCCGATCTGTCGTAACAGATCAAGCCGTCTTGGTGATGCGGAGGCCAAAAAGAGTTTAAGAGAGTGCACGCCGTTCCCCGCCCCATGCCGATGTCTCATAGTAAAGACAGGCGGCTACCGCCTCACTTGCACTTACTTGAAGCGATAGGTGATACGCCCTTTGGTCAGATCATAAGGCGTCATTTCGACGAGCACCTTGTCGCCTGCCAGGACACGGATCCGGTTCTTGCGCATTTTGCCTGCTGTATGCGCGATGATCTCGTGATCATTTTCAAGCTGCACGCGGAACATCGCATTCGGCAACAATTCCGTTACCGTGCCCGGAAATTCTAGGACTTCTTCTTTCGCCATTCAAAACCTTCAATCGACATAGGGGACGAAAAACCCGCCCCTTCACGTTGCGCGGACCCTAAACGAAACAAACCCGTTTGTGAACCGCTTCAATTTACCGGATGCGCCGCTTTTTGCGCCTGTTCCAAAGCACGGTAGCGATTGGCCCCTAAAGGGATCAAAGCCAGATAAATCAACGTCACCGCCACCAAAAATTGAAACGGATAGGTCACCAAAAGGCCCACAATCGCGATTGCGATCACAAAAAATGGCACCACCCATTCGCGCGGCACCCGGCTACCAAAGGTCTTGCCGGCAAAAGTTGGGATCCGGCTAATCATCAAATAGGCGATAAACAGCAAATATAACGCCTCAACGATCGAGAACAGCGGCGGCGGGGTAAAACCCAACTGAATCACATAGGCCGGCAATAGCCCTGTCAACGCGCCAGCAGGCGCCGGAATACCGACAAAAAAGTTCTTTTGCCACTCAGGCCGCTCGGGATCGTCGATCATGACATTGAAGCGGGCGAGCCGGAGTGCTGCGGCCGAGGCAAACAGCAGCGCAACGATCCAGCCAATCGATTTCAAATTATTGAGCCCATAGGTATAGAGAATAATCGCAGGTGCCACGCCAAAACTAATAAAGTCAGCAAGGCTATCGAGCTCTGCGCCAAATCGGGACGTCCCTTTGAGCAATCGCGCGATCCTGCCATCAAGCCCGTCGAGAACGGCTGCAACCAAGATCGAAATAATCGCCTCGCCCAACTGCCCTTCAAAGCCAAAGCGGATACCGGTCAGACCTGCACACAGCGATAGCAAAGTAATAACATTCGGCACCAAAAGCCGAAGCGGCACAGTATTAAACCGGCGCGGGCGTGATTGCTTATCGGGCTCAAAGGGCGGAAATAAATCAGTCATTGCAGCGTAAATTCCCGCACTGTCGCGGCTTTGCTTTTCATTGCAATCACGGTCTCGCCCGCCACCATCGTCTGCCCAACGCCTACAACCGGCACAACGCCTTCTGGCAAATAGACATCGACGCGCGAACCAAACCGGATCAGGCCAAAGCGCTGACCGACATCCAGATGATCGCCTTCATCAACAAAGCTCACAATACGGCGCGCCACCAAGCCGGCAATCTGCACAACACCATACCGCTCTTTGCCTGTGTCGACGATAATTGCGTTGCGCTCATTATCGTCGCTGGCTTTGTCCAAATCGGCATTGAGAAAGAGCCCCGGACGATAGGCAATTTTCTCGATCGTCCCCGAAACCGGCACCCGGTTCACATGGCAGTTGAACACGTTCATGAACACCGAGATTCGTGTCATTGGCGCGTCGGAAAGCCCCAATTCTGGCGGCGGCACAGCCGGCATAATCAGCGACACAACGCCATCGGCGGGTGAAATCACTAGGCCCTCGCCAACCGGGACCATGCGCTCGGGATCACGGAAGAAGTACGCACACCAAGCGGTAAGAAACGCGCCAATCCAGCCTAACGGCCCCCAAATCCACGCCAAAAGATTGGCGACCACCGCAAAAATCGCAATAAAAGGCCAGCCCTCCCGGTGAATGGGAACGAAGGGTTTGCGGATGGAATCAAGGATCGACATTTAGGCTCCCATGGATGCAAGCACCCGTTTAAAGATCACTTATCGGCTGAAAGTGCCGCGGGCGTCAATATTTCACCCGTATTTTCAAGCGTTTGACGCGCTTCATCCACCTGACGCTGCTTTTGCCAGAGGCTCGCATAGATCCCCTCGGCGTCGAGCAGGTCCTGATGGCGACCCCGCTCGGCAATTTTGCCCTTTTCCAGCACCAAAATCTCGTCGGCATTGATGATGGTGGAAAGCCGATGCGCAATCACCAACGTGGTACGTCCGCGCGAAATCGTATCAAGGGCGTTTTGAATCTCGCGCTCGGTGAAACTATCGAGTGCGGAAGTCGCTTCATCAAGCACAAGAATTGGCGGGGCCTTCAAAATCGTCCGCGCAATGGCCACGCGTTGCTTTTCGCCGCCCGATAATTTCAACCCGCGTTCGCCAACGCTTGTTTCATAGCCATCTGGCAGGGACTTAATAAAACGATCAATCTGCGCAAATTTGGCTGCCTCTTCGATTTCCTCAGACGACGCATCCCAGCGGCCATAGCGGATATTATAGAGGATCGTATCGTTAAACAGCACCGTATCCTGCGGCACCATGCCAATCGCGGCCCTGAGCGATACCTGCTTCACATCGGTGATGTTTTGACCATCAATCAAAATACGCCCCGATTGCGGTTCATAAAAACGGAACAAGAGGCGCGAAATGGTGGATTTACCCCCACCAGACGGACCAACAAGTGCTACTGTTTTACCCGCAGGCACCGTGAAGCTGATCCCATCCAAGATCGTGCGTTGTGGCGTGTAAGCGAACCGCACATTTTCAAACACGACTTCGCCGTTTGAAATATGCAGCGGCTTGGCACCCGGCAAGTCCGCAATTTCAGGCTCTTGATCGAGCACGTCAAACATCTGGTCAATATCGATGATGGCCTGTTTAATTTCGCGGTACACCATGCCCATAAAATTCAAGGGCTGGTAGAGTTGCAGCAGCATCGCATTCACAAGCACAAAATCGCCGATCGTATGCCGCCCCTGCCGAATACCATCAACCACTAGCACCATGCACAGCGTTAACCCGCCCGTGAAAATAATCGCCTGACCGGCGTTTAACACGGCAAGCGAAATATAGGCTTTGACGCTCGCCTTCTCAAACCGCTCCATCGCCTTGTCATAGCGCGATGCCTCACGCGACTCGGAGCCGAAATATTTCACCGTCTCGAAATTCAACAGACTGTCGACGGCCTTACCACTGGCATCCGTATCGCTCTCATTCATCGAGCGTCTAATATTGATCCGCCATTCGGTCGCCTTGGTCGTGAAATACATATAGGCGACGATCATCAACACCGTAATGATCGCGTAGCGCCAATCAAATTCATAAAGCAGCACCGCCAATATCATCACAAATTCGATGATGGTCGGAAACAGGGTGAGCATCGTCATGCGGACGATGGATTCAATGCCCGCCCGCCCACGCTCCAACACGCGTGTTAAACCACCCGTCTTGCGCTCCAAATGAAAGCGCAACGACAAACGATGCATGTGCTCAAAGGTCTCATTCGCCAGACGGCGGACCGAATGCATAGCGACGGCAGCAAACAGAGCATCGCGCATTTGCGTTAAAAGCGCCATCAAGGCGCGCGTGAACCCGTAGACGATCGTCAACACGACCGGAATACTGATCAGCCACCAATCCGAGGCACCCGAAATCAGCGATGGCGCCAGAGCATCGGTCGCCCATTTAAACGTATAGGGAACGGCGATCGTGACCAGCTTGGCGAGGACGAGCAGCAACGTTGCCCAGATAATGCGCATCCGCAGATCGGCGCGATCGTCGGGCCAAAGATAGGGCCAGAACCCACGGACCGTGCGCCACATGGAAGAATCGGATCGCGAAGAGGTAGCGGGTGGGGTCGAACGACCCCGAGACATGGAACGAGCCATTAGATATCCTGATCACGCAGCAAACGCACATAAGCGGCCTAATCACACCAGTGATCCGCCGTGCCTATGGGACAGATGCGTCAATCGGACGAAAGGTTCAACCCGCGAGAGAAGAATTTTCCATGCGCAGGTGCAAATTCACTGATTTAATTTTGGAAGAACGAAGATTTGCCCCGGATAAATCAAGTCCGGATCGCGAATCTGCTCCTGATTGGCCTCGTGGATCACCGTATAACGATAACCCGAGCCATAGGTCTTACGGCTGATCCGCCAGAGGCTATCGCCGCGGGCAACAGTGGCGGTCTCAATCGAATCAACCACAATGGCTGCTTTAGCGGCTGTGGCAGCGGCTGGTGCCGCCGACGATGGCGCAACAGCAGGAGCTGTTTGCGCAGCTACCGTTTCAGCAATTTTTGCAGCAAAATCAAAATTCACTTCGGCGCGTGAAAAAACCTTGCCCGTTGCCGGATCGACATCATCCACGCGGACTTTATAGTGCCCCGGCACAACGCCTTTGGCTATTTTAAGAGACCAGGCCGCATCCGGCCCGACATCCGCCGTCGCGAGATACGTATCGTTCAAATAAAGCCGCACACTTGCCCCCGCCGCAGCCTTGCCCGCAGCATAGAGCGTGCCTGTATCCTCGGCCTCGACAACCGTAATCGCGACAATCGCACGGCCATTGACCGGTTCTGGCGTCTTTGTCGACGTGGCTTGCGCTGCATTGGCGGGATCGGCCCCGCCTGCTTTGGCTGTAGCACCCTGAGTCGTAGCCTCCGGAGTGTTCTGCGTTAAAATTTGCGTGGGCTTTCCGGCTTCGGTCTTTGCCACCAGCAAGGGACCCTTTTTCGTCTCAGGCACATCAACTGCAACATTCTGCGTGGATTGAATCGTCTGACCATCCGGTAATTTCATCGAAAGCGTTAAACTATGCGGGCCCGGCGCCAAGGGCTTCGGTACCATCGCAAATTGTCCGTTTGATGCGACTTTTGCAGCATCAAACAACTTGCCATCGCTGAGCAACGTCATTTCCGAGCCCGGCTCCCCCCGGCCACCAATGACCATTTCACCTGTCGGCTCAACGCGGACAATATCAAAACTGGGTGGGGTAATGGTGGGGGCCGTAGCAATCGGCTGCTCCGCCGGGGGCGTAGATGGGGCAGCTTCGGCAACGGGCTTTTCAGCCACTACATTCGGTTTCAATGAAACATTCAGATAGGCAAGAATTCCAATGAGCAGCACAGCTGCTGAACCAAGCAAGAGCCACTTTTTCATTCAACCAGTCCCTACCCTTTTTCGCCTATTTTCCATAATGAAACACGAATCGGCAAGAATCGCTACATCCGCCCGTAATCACTCTTGACGCTCTCTCTATTGCAGTGCGAAAAAACTTTTATGAACAAACTTACATCCCTTTGCGTTTATTGCGGCTCGGGCAACGGATCCGATCCCGCATTCGAAAAATCAGCCATTATCCTCGGCCAAACCATGGCACAATTGGGAGTTCGCCTCGTTTATGGCGGCGGCAATACCGGATTAATGGGAACGGTCGCGCGCGCCGTGATCGACAATGGTGGCTTGGTAACCGGTATCATTCCCGATTTTCTCAAAGACCGCGAAGTGATGCTCAAAGATGCCGACGAGATGATCGTCGTGCCTGATATGCATACCCGCAAGCAATTGATGTTTGATAAAGCGGACGCTTTTGTGGCTTTACCCGGCGGTGTCGGCACGCTCGAAGAATTGGTTGAACAGCTCACTTGGGCACAGCTCGGCCGCCATACGAAGCCTATTCTGGTTGCCGACATCAACGGGTTTTGGCGGCCACTCTTAAGCCTCTTTGCCCATATGCGCGAAACCGAATTCATTCGGCATGGCTTTGATGTGAATTATCTCGTCGCTGAAAAGGCCGAAGATATTGTGCCGATGATCCAATCAAAATTAGCGCTCACACCGGCCCATGGCATGAGCGAAAGGGTCGCCGAGAGACTTTAAACCGTCACGCTGGTGATTTCAAAAAACGCTCAGCCGCTGCACCAAGAATATCCGCACTCCACTCATTCATGCTTTGCCCCGAGAGCTTAGCTGCAAGTGCCGCTCGCGCATGAACAGCGGGTGGAACGCGTAACATCAAATTGCCCGAATAGGGTTTATCGGGTGCTTTGCCTGCTCTAGCGCAGGTTGCAAGATAATCATCCACGGCATCATGAAATGCCTTTTTAAGACCCTTCACACTATCGGCGTGAAAGCCAATCACATCATCAATATTGGCAATGCGACCGACAAAAAGCTCATCCTCGGCATCAAATTCCACGCGTGCCATATAGCCTTTATAGCTTACAATACTCATGGCTTTACCCCTAACTTTGACAAATATTCCCTGGCATCGCGCACCTGATATCGCTTGGCTTCCTTTTCAGGATGGGGACGATGGAACATCGCAACTAATCCATTCTTTTCAAACCGGACTCGAGAGCCTGCCCCCTCAATCACCCGACAGCCTACGGCAATCAAAACGGCCTCAATATCGCTCCATTCCAGCGAAGCCCGTGTCGGCGTGGCAAAGATGGCGGCAAGCGTCTTACGGTGGCGCGCGTTCATCACAGACCTTAACCATAGTTAGTCATAATATGCAATCAAAAAATGATTGCATATTATTCTAAGCCCTAGCCCCACTCCGCACCAGCTTATAGGTAATCGAGTCACTCAAGGCCTGGAAAGAGGCGTCGATGATATTGCCGCTGACGCCCACGGTTGTCCAACGCTCGCCCGTCTCATCCGCTGTTTCGACAAGCACACGCGTCACCGCATCCGATCCGCCTTGGAAAATACGAACCTTATAATCGACAAGTTCCAGATCCTTGATATAGGTTTGGTACTTGCCCAAATCTTTGCGCAAAGCGAGATCGAGCGCATTCACCGGACCATTGCCTTCGGCGGCTGAAATAAATGTTTCGCCATCGACATCGACCTTTACAAAGGCTTCAGCAATCGTCTCCGTATCGCCATCATCCGAAAAGCGGCGCTCGACATTCACACTGAAACGTTGCACGCGGAAAAACTCCGGCACCTCGCCCAAAATTCGCTGCGCCAACAAAAAGAAACTCGCATCGGCGCCTTCATAGGAATACCCCAATCCTTCGCGTTCTTTAACTTCTTCAAGCAATCGCGAAATACGATGATCGTCCTTTTTAGCCTCAATGCCGAGGCGTTCTAATTCGGCTAAAATATTCGAACGGCCGGCTTGATCCGACACCAACACCTTACGCCGATTACCCACACTTTCCGGCACCACATGTTCATAGGTATGCGGGTCTTTCATCACCGCAGAAGCATGGATACCTGCCTTTGTCGCGAATGCCGACGCCCCGACATAAGGCGCGTGGCGATTGGGCGAGCGGTTTAAAATTTCATCTAAGGCGCGCGAGACCTGCGTCAAACTTTTCAAGGCTTCGTCGCTTATGCTGGTCGAAACAAAATTCGCAAATTCAGATTTTAATTTCAAGGTTGGAATGATGGTCGCAAGATTGGCGTTGCCACACCGCTCGCCCAACCCATTCAACGTGCCCTGAATGTGCCTTGCCCCCGCTCTTACCGCAGCAAACGAATTAGCAACCGCCTGCCCGGTATCATCATGCGCATGAATACCAAGATGCGAGCCCGGGATATGCTTTGCGACCTCACCGACAATGCGTTCCACTTCATGGGGCAGCGTACCGCCATTGGTGTCACATAACACAACCCACCGCGCGCCTGCTTCATAAGCGGCCTTGGCAACCTGTAACGCATAATCGGGATTGGCTTTATAGCCATCGAAAAAATGCTCGCAATCGAGCATGGTCTCGCGGCCTGCGGCTAAAACAGCGGCAATGCTTTCCCGCACCGAGTCGAGATTATCCTCAAGCGAGGCTTCAAGCGCTACGCGTACCTGATAATCCCACGCTTTACCGACGAAACAAATCGCATCGCTTTGAGATGCTAAAAGCCCCGCAATGCCCGGATCATTGGCAACTGAGCGACCGATTTTTTTCGTCATGCCAAAGGCCGTGAAACGCGCTTTCTTTGTGCGCTTTTTCGAGAAGAATTCTGTATCCATAGGGTTTGCCCCCGGATATCCGCCCTCAACATAATCGATGCCCAGACCATCGAGCATGGAGGCGATCTGGATCTTGTCTTCAAGCGAGAAATCAACACCCGTCGTCTGAGCGCCGTCACGCAAAGTTGTGTCGAAAAGATAAAGACGATCCGTCATGGTCAAGGCCTATCAGTGGGTCGGCGCAGGAGAAGCGCCAAAGGTTTTGGTCATCGAAGTATTGGCAAGCCACTCATCGCCGAGCGATACGCTGCTGCGCCGTTGCGGCTCATAGCCTCTCAGTGAAAAGAGCGGCACAGCACAATCGCTGGCATCAACCTGCAATGCGGTTACACCACGCGCTTGTGTGAGTTTTTCAATGGCATCGACGAGCGTTGTCGCAACACCGCGACGCGCAACGCCCGGAGCAACGTATAATAGGTCAATCTGGTCCTTACCCTTCAACGCGATAAAACCCGCTGGCAAGCCTTCAAGCGTTGCAACAAGCGTTAATCCGCTCTCTAACCGCTTGGCAAAAGCAGGCTCATCATCGAAAGCTTCGATCCATGCTTTGATTTGATTTTCCGAATAATCTTCCGCTGCCAATTGCTCAATACTCGCCCGCACAATGCGAAGCAAAATCGCAAGGTCCTTTGGTAAGTAGGGCCGAAGCGCAGGCGCGGACCATTTTGGAGTTGCCGAGAGGATCATAGAGCACCCCGCATATTAAACCCGTCATTGCGAGCGAAGGCGAAGCAACCCAGCTGATAGCAAAGAAAAGCCCTGGGTTGCTTCGTCGCTTTGCTCCTCGCAATGACGGAGAAAGAGTAAGCACTCATCGCTTTACCTCCCACGTGGTGGTGGGATTACGCAACGATCTTCCTTCTCCCGGCCGGGAGAAGGTGTCGCCAAAGGCGACGGATGAGGGACTAGAGCCCAACGCGTTTACCGCCAGACCCTCACCCGTCTGCTCCGCAGCCACCCTCTCCCTCAGGGAGAGGGGAGCAGCTAAACCTTTTTTATTCATCGCTTGAACTCCCACGTCGTCGTGGGATTGCCCTCGGCATCCTTGCCATCTTTAAGCTGAATGCCCATGGCTACAAGCTCATCGCGGATACGATCCGATTCAGCGAAGTTTTTGGTGCGGCGCGCTTCGATGCGGGCTTCGATGAGCGAAGTAATGGTGTTCACCCACGCCGGATCACGATCAGCCATCGCCTCCGTTACATCGGAATTAGAAAACCAATGCTTTGTATTCAATCCCAAGAATTCCGCACAATACACAAGCTGTTGGGCATCGTGTGAATTGACCTTCGCCTTACGGGCGAGATCCGACAATACGGCAAACGCGGATGCGGTGTTTAAATCATCGCACAACGCATCACGCAATGCTGGCTCGACTGGACCGGACGTTAGCGAAACATGATGGCGCCCTGCCAATTCTGCCCAATTGGCTAGCGTCTTTTCCGCCTCTTCCAGCGCCTTAACCGTAAAATCAATCGGCTGCCGATAATGCGTCTTCAACATCGCAAGGCGCAGCACCTCGCCGGGCCATGAACGCCCGCCGAATTTATGGGATGCCAACAACTCGTTGATGGTCACAAAATTCCCCAAGCTCTTGGACATCTTCTGTCCTTCCACCTGTAAGAACCCGTTATGCATCCAAACCTTCGCCATCACATCATGGCCAAAAGCGCAGCAGGACTGCGCGATCTCGTTCTCATGATGGGGAAACACCAGATCAATCCCGCCGCCATGGATATCAAAAATCTCACCCAAATAGCGATGGCTCATGGCCGAGCACTCAATATGCCAGCCGGGGCGGCCATAAATTGACACCGCCGCGCCACCCTCCTCAAACGCACCCTCCCAACCGGGCTCAGACGGCGAGGACTCTTTCCACAACACAAAATCCGCCGCATGGCGCTTATGGGCTTCCACCGCCACGCGTGCGCCTTCAATCTGCTCGTCGAGCTTGCGGTTCGATAACGCGCCGTAAGCCGGCATGGAGCTTACTTCAAACAGCACTTCGCGGCCCTGCTCGCCTTTCGCGATGTAGGCATGGCCATTGCCAATCAACCGATTGATGATGCCCACCATCTCCGAAATATTCTCGGTCGCGCGCGGCTCCACCGTCGGCGGCAAGCAACCAAGCGCTGCGACATCGGCATGAAACTGCTTAGCCGTGCTTTCGGTTACTTTGCGGATGGCATCATTGAGCGCCATATCGGGATAATCCCGCGCCGCGCGGTCATTAATCTTGTCGTCCACATCGGTGATGTTGCGGACATAGGTCACATGGCTCTCGCCGTAGAGATGCCGCAACAGGCGAAACAGCACATCAAACACAATCACCGGACGGGCATTGCCGATATGGGCAAAGTCATAGACCGTCGGGCCGCAGACATACATCCGTACATTCGCCGCATCGATCGGCGTGAAGGGCTCTTTCTTGCGGGTGAGTGTGTTGTAGAGCGTCAGTGACATGGGTTTTCCTGCCTTGGCTGGCTATCGGAAACCTTCGCTCTGAAATCAAGAGAAAAACGGCCCCGGCCAGCAAAGATGCTAGCTAATAATCTCGCAAATTGAGAGCGCGAAGGGACTGTTCATGTTT
>CAIRGA010000087.1 GCA_903877935.1 uncultured Hyphomicrobiales bacterium | reverse complement strand
GCCACCAGAAACGTTTGTGGCGTTTGGTGCATGAACTTGGTCTTTTGTATAATTTTTTTGCTTATTGTTCACAATAATACTTTTACGTTCGTTTACGCGTCTAATTGAATACTACGAGAGAGTGAATTAGCGGTCGCCAATAATTGTCGTATGTCGGTCAATACAGCATCCGAATCGATGAGATTGGCCAGTTCGGGTTTATCATTAAATACAACCCCACCGACAATTATTCGAACGGATCGATTCAGAGAATGATGCCGGATCAATGTGATGATGGAATGAAGGGGATCAAGCAGCCTTTCACGACTAACGGATAGTCCAATAACATCATAGGAGAACAAACTCACCATCTGAATGGCGTCATCCACACTCGCACGTAGGTTGCTCGTGACATCCCAGCCGTCGCGCATGAGTAATTCCTCAATGATTCTCAGCCCGAACGTATGCTGCTCGCCCGGGACCGGAATGAGCAGTATCTGGCCTTTTGATTGGACTTTATCCAATAAATGGGGCGCAATTTGCCTCGATTGCCGTAAAATTTGCTGAATCCGCGTCATGCCAAGCGTGACGTCTACGAAGCTACAGCTGTCGGTGACCCATAATTTGCCCATATGCCGCGCGGCTGGCGCCATCAGGTCCAGGAGCACCGATTCGAGCGACACATTCCTTTCAAAAAGGCTCTCGATGAAGCGGAAAGCCTCGCGATTATCTTGGGACATAACCAGTTTTGTGAAGGTTTCCACAACTTCTGGCCCCAGTTCGGGCTCATGCGCGGTCTTTTCGCGGGCGGGTAGGCCGCTGACGCCCAAATTAACGCGGAGTCGTGGAATAATGACAGTTTCAATGGTTTGAGCCAGATCTTGCAAATGATCATTGGCGTTTGGCTCGCGCGGGGACGAATGAGCGCTTCTGTGCTCGCTAGAGTAGCGGCTACCATAGTCAGATTCGTGCGAATGATCGGCGGCTAAAGCGCTTTCGCCCTGATCGGATGTTACCAAAGCCTGCCCTCCCCCCTCTTTTCTCGTCGTTCCAGTCGCCTGATTGCCATTGGCGTGGCCGAATAACGAAAATTAGAACCCGCTCGACGCCCCGAGTGTCGACTTACATTGACAGGGGCCGTTCCGGCCGTTGTGGGGCCGTCAAGCGAAGCACCTCCTTATTAATCGGCCCGATCATAATTGTCATTTATTTATTACGTCAAGATTACTTGACACTTTATGTCAGGCGAGGTTAGCCTCAAGTCTATGGATGGCTCTACGAACTTCTGGCCCACAGAAGGGACGCCAACCGGGAGGGCATAGATGACCACGGATGGCCGTCAGCATAGTCAACGTCCGGGGCTTTACACCGAAGCCGAGCGGAAAAGACGCGACGAAACGGTCTGGACGCTGGTCCAGGGCATTCTCGCGCCGCTTCAGTTTGTGGTGTTTCTGATCAGCCTTGGCTTGGTCATGCGGACATTGATGACCGGCGAGGGCGTTTTGGCGGCCCATACCTCCATCCTGATCAAGACCCTTGTTCTTTATACCATCATGATCACCGGCGCGATTTGGGAAAAGGTCGTCTTTGGTCAGTATCTCTTTGCACCGGCCTTCTTCTGGGAAGATGTTGTGAGCTTTGTGGTGATCGGCTTGCATACCCTTTATCTCGCTGGCTTACTCTTCGGCTTGATGAGTGATGTTCAGCTTTTTGCGATCACGCTTGCTGCCTATGCGACCTATGTCGTGAATGCCGCCCAATTTCTTTTCAAGCTGCGCGCAGCGCGGCTGCAAATGGAAGCCGAAGCCTTTAGCGCGATGGAGGTTGTGCAATGAATTTGCCCTTCCGCGTGCCTGGCGCTGAGCCTACCGGCAAAGGATGTGTCGATCAGCCTGTCCTTAAAGAGCGTGGCCAGCGCGAGGTGTTTTGCGGGCTGACGGGTATTGTCTGGCTGCATCGCAAAATACAAAACGCGTTTTTCTTGGTTGTTGGCTCGCGCACCTGCGCGCATCTCATCCAATCGGCCGCCGGTGTGATGATTTTTGCCGAGCCGCGCTTTGCCACCGCGATCATCGATGAGCGCGATCTCGCGGGCCTTGCCGATATTGACGACGAGCTTGACCGGGTGGTGAATCGTTTGCTGGACCGCCGCCCCGATATCGAAATGTTGTTCCTTGTTGGCTCGTGCCCTTCCGAAGTGATCAAGCTTGATTTGAAGCGTGCGGCGCAGCGCCTCTCTAAACTTCATTTACCGCGTGTGCGCGTGCTGAACTATTCAGGCTCCGGCATTGAGACCACGTTCACACAAGGCGAAGACGCTTGTTTGGCAGCCTTAGTGGCCGATGCTTTGCCCGATACTAAGCCTGCGTCTTTGGTTGTCGTTGGCGCTTTGTCGGATGTTGTGGAAGACCAATTCAACAGGCTCTTCTCGGCCATGGGCATTGAGAATGTCGGTTTCCTGCCCGCACGCAAGGCGGGCGCGATGCCTGCCGTGGGGCCTGATACGCGCTATCTTCTTGCGCAACCATTTCTGAATGACACGGCGCGGGCCTTAGATGAGCTCGGTGCCAAGCATATTCCGGCTCCTTTTCCATTGGGTGCGAATGGGACAACGGCTTGGCTGAAAGCGGCAGCGGATGTGTTTAATGTGCCATCGGAACGGTTTGCTACGGCGACGGATGCCGGGCACAAACGCGCTGAAAAGGCGCTGACGGCGCATCGTGAAACGCTTGCCGGAAAATCGATTTTCTTCTTCCCCGACTCGCAACTTGAATTACCGTTGGCACGGTTTCTGTATGAAGAACTCGGCATGAATTTGGTTGAGGTTGGAACGCCTTATTTGCATCGCCAACATCTTCATCAAGAGTTGGAACGTCTGCCAGCCGGTACGGTGCTGAGCGAAGGCCAGGATGTCGATCGTCAGCTCGATCGTTGCCGCGATGCCAAGCCTGATTTGATCGTCTGCGGTTTGGGTCTTGCCAATCCGCTGGAGGCGGAAGGGTTTTCGACCAAATGGTCGATTGAACTCGTGTTCACACCTATTCAGGGCTACGATCAAGCGGGTGATCTCGCGGGTCTTTTTGCGCGGCCTTTAAACCGGCAAGCCCGGTTGGGAGGGCTTTGACATGCAGTTGACGCTCTGGACCTATGAAGGACCACCCCATGTCGGCGCGATGCGTATCGCCACCGCGATGAAGGGCCTGCATTATGTGCTGCACGCCCCCCAAGGCGACACCTATGCCGATCTTCTCTTCACCATGATTGAGCGCCGTAATGTGCGCCCGCCTGTTACCTATACGACGTTTCAAGCGCGCGATTTGGGCGGTGATACGGCGGAGCTGTTCAAGACCGCTTGCCTTGATGCCTATAACCGCTTTCAACCCGAGGCGATGATTGTGGGCGCGTCGTGCACCGCCGAGCTGATCCAGGACGATCCGGGCGGCTTGGCGCAAGCCTTGGCGCTGCCTATTCCGGTTATTCCGCTTGAATTGCCGTCCTATCAGAAAAAAGAAAATTGGGGCGCATCCGAGACCTTCTATCGGATTGTGCGCGGGCTTTGCCGGGCGAATACGGATACGTCGTCGCGCAATCCGAAAAGCTGCAATATTTTAGGCCCAACGGCACTTGGGTTCCGCCATCGCGATGATCTGAACGAGATCCGCCGCTTGCTGGAGCGCCTTGGTGTATCCGTTAACGTGATCGCGCCGTTTGACGCGCGTCCTTCTGACATAGCCCGTTTGGGCGATGCAGCGTTTAATGTGATTCTCTATCCGGAAATCGCCGAGAATGCGGGTCGGTGGCTTGAGAAGAATTGCGCGCAGCCAATGACGACGATTGTACCCATCGGCATCGGCGCAACGCGAGATTTTATTGCGGAAGTTGGCCGTCTTGCAGGTATTGAGACGGCAGAGTTTTTGAGCCACGAGACCAGCCGTTTGCCATGGTATTCGAAGTCGGTTGACTCGACCTATCTGACCGGCAAACGCGTGTTTATTTTTGGCGACGCGACGCATGTGCTGGCTGCCGAACGGGTAGCCCGCAGCGAGTTCGGATTTGATGTGGTTGGCATCGGCACCTATTCGCGCGAATATGCCCGGCAAGTTCGCGAGGCTGCCGCGCGGCTTGGGATCGAGGCGTTGATTACCGATGATTATCTCGATGTCGAGGCGCGTATCGCCGAGCTTCATCCGGAGTTGATCCTCGGCACGCAAATGGAGCGGCATATCGCCAAGCGCTTGGGTTTGCCGTGTGCCGTGATTTCGGCCCCCGTCCATGTGCAGGATTTCCCCGCGCGTTACTCGCCGCAAATGGGCTTTGAAGGCGCGAATGTGATCTTCGATACCTGGGTTCATCCGTTGATGATGGGCTTGGAAGAACATCTCATCCATATGTTCCGCGACGATGCTGAGTTTCATGATGGCGCGGCACCTTCACATTTAGGCCATGCGGCGCAAAAGAGCGCAGCTTCCGAGAGCATTCTCGAGCCGATTGAAACTGTTTCGGCTATCCAGCAAGCCGTCAATCTTGAAGCGGGTTGGTCGGCGGATGCTGAAAAAGAACTTAAAAAAATTCCCTTCTTTGTTCGCGGCAAAGCCAAGCGCAATACCGAGCGCTATGCCAGCGAATTGGGGATCACGCTGATTAATGTTGAGACACTCTACGATGCAAAAGCACATTTTAGCCGTTAGGGCGCAACCGAACGACAACAGGACGGAGACCACGGCATGACCATTCTTTTAGACCGTATGCCCAAGCAGGCGACCCGCCGAGGCGATGGCGAAGGCAGCGTGCAGGTTCATCTTGATCCTGCAACGACGATTGGCACGACGGCCAAGGTTTTCTCTGTCTATGGCAAAGGCGGCATTGGTAAATCGACAACATCGTCCAATCTTTCGGCGGCTTTTTCGAAGCTTGGCAAACGCGTGTTGCAGATCGGCTGCGACCCGAAGCATGACTCGACTTTCACACTCACGAAAAAACTCGTGCCGACCGTGATTGACGTTCTCGAATCCGTTGACTTCCACTCGGAAGAACTTCGGACGGAAGATTTTGTTTTTGAAGGTTACAACGGCGTCATGTGCGTCGAAGCCGGTGGCCCGCCTGCAGGTACGGGCTGCGGTGGCTATGTTGTCGGCCAAACGGTGAAGCTCTTGAAAGAGCACCATCTGTTGGAAGAAACCGATATTGTGATTTTTGACGTGCTAGGCGATGTGGTGTGTGGCGGCTTTGCCTCGCCGCTGCAACATGCCGATCGCGCGCTCATCGTTACGGCGAATGATTTCGATTCGATCTTCGCGATGAACCGCATTGTGGCGGCGATTAATGCGAAGGCCAAAAATTACGGCGTGCGCGTTGGCGGTGTCATTGCCAATCGTTCCAAAGATACGGATCAGATTGATCGCTTCAATGACGCAACGGGCTTGAAGCGGGTGGCCCATTTCCCTGATCTGGATGCTATTCGCTTAAGCCGGTTGAAAAAATCGACCTTGTTCGAAATGCCCGATTCACCTGAAATAGTGGCGGTCCAGAAAGAATATCTGCGTCTTGCCGCCTCGCTCTTGATCGATAGCGAACCACTCGAAGCGCGTTCGATGAAAGACCGCGATATTTTCGACTTTTTGGGATTTGACTGATGTCTTCGACCTATATTGAGCGCCGAGGCAAAATCGAGACGTATTTTGATCGTACGGCTGCTGCTGCTTGGTCGCGTCTGACATCGGATGCGCCCGTCAGCGGCATTCGCGCCACGGTACGCGCAGGGCGGGACCGGATGCGCAATACGCTCCTCTCGTTTCTCCCCGACGATCTAACGGGTTGCCGCCTATTGGATGCCGGATGCGGCACCGGAGCACTCGCCGTTGAAGCTGCCAAACGCGGTGCGGATGTCATCGCGATCGATCTCTCGCCCACGCTGATTGAGCTTGCCAAAGAACGCGTTCCTGAAACGCTCGGCAAAGGCAAAATCACGTTTATCGCGGGCGATATGATCGATGAATCGCTTGGGATGTTTGACCATGTCGTCGCCATGGATTCGGTGATCCATTATTCCTATCCCGATATGATCTCGATGTTGGCACGCTTTACCGCGATGAGCCGCTCGGGCGTGCATTTTACCTATGCGCCATGGACGCCTCTTCTAGGTACGATGCAGGCGGTGGGCAAGCTTTTCCCACGCGGTAATCGTTCACCTTGGATTGTCCCGCATCGCCCCAATCGCGTGGCGATTACGGTGCATCGCGACGAACGGTTTGAAGGCTGGGAGCTTGGTCGCGATCAGCACATCACAAGCGGCTTTTATCACTCCAAAGCGCAGGAGTTGAAGCGGGTATGAAAGGCTTCCGCCACATCAACTCGAAAATCGCGCAAGGGTGGCAGCGGGTTGGCCCGCAATTCCTGCCCTTCGCCGATGCGGCAACGGTCGAGCTTCCGCTCGGCAAATTGCTGCGCCTGGCTTTGTTCCAGATTTCGGTTGGTATGGCGACGGTGCTGCTCACGGGTACGCTTAACCGCATTATGATTGTTGAACTCGCTGTGCCCGCCTGGCTTGTCGGCTTGATGGTTTCTTTGCCGGTTGTGTTCGCGCCGTTTCGTGCTTTGATTGGTTATAAGTCGGACACGCATCGCTCGGTTTTGGGCTGGAAACGGGTGCCCTATATTTGGTTTGGCACCATGATGCAGTTTGGCGGCTTTGCGATTATGCCTTTCGCTCTCTTGCTACTCTCCGGCGATACAACGGGACCGATGATTTACGGCCAATTGGGAGCGGGGCTCGCCTTTTTGTTGGTCGGCGCGGGCCTCAACACGACACAGACCGCAGGTCTGGCTTTGGCCAATGATTTGGCACCCGAAGAAGTGCGCCCGCGTGTTGTGGCACTGTTGTTTACGATGCTGCTGGTCGGCATGGTTGGCAGTGCGGTTGCCTATAGCCTCATTTTAAAGACGTTTAACGAGATCCGCCTGATCCAACTTATTCAAGGCGTGGCGCTTTTGACGATTGTCTTTAACGGCATTGCCCTTTGGCAGATGGAACCGCGTCGCCGGGAGGGTGAGGATCAGGCCCAAGAGAAAAGCCTCGATTTTAAAGATGCTTGGGCGAGGCTTAACCGCTTGCCGGGCTTTGGCCGGTTGATGGTGGTTGTTGGCTTGGGAACCGCCGCCTTCAATATGCAAGACATTCTGCTTGAGCCCTTCGGCGGACAGATTTTTGGCTTGGCTGTTGGTCAAACGACTTTGCTAATGGCGGTTTTGGCCGGTGGTATGCTGATTGGCTTTATCTTGTCCGAACAGCTTTTGAACCAACGGATTGATGCGATGAAAGTCTCGTCGATCGGTCTTCTGGTCGGGATCATTTCGTTTGGTGTTGTTGTCTTATCGCCGCTTGCGGCTGCGGTTGGCCTGTTCCGCAGCGGTTGCTTCGGCGTGGGTATCGGCGCAGGACTGTTTGCGGTTGGAACGCTGACGGCAACCATGGGCCTTGCGAATACGGGCATGAGCGGGATTTTGCTGGGCACATGGGGTGGCGCTCAAGCAACCTGCGCGGGTTTAAGCATCGCCTTTAGCGGGGCTGCCCGCGACCTACTATCAAAAGCTGCGATGTCGGGAACCTTCGGCTCTGCGCTGATTGACCCGGCCACGGGATATATAGTGGTTTTCATTTTAGAAATTGCGTTGCTTTTTGCGACGTTGATGATCGTGGGGCCCTTAGTGGGTTCCAGCAATAGCCGCGCCACGCGGCGCAACCCTCCAAAAACCGCTTGGGAAGTAAAAACCACTTGGGAAGAAGGACGGGTAGAAGGATATAGGGAGGCCTGACATGCACGCAGCCATCACAAGTTACTTCGATGTAGCCCAGATAACGCTCTACCTCTTTTGGGGCTTTCTGGCCG
Organism: uncultured Hyphomicrobiales bacterium; assembly: GCA_903877935.1. Taxonomy (GTDB): domain Bacteria; phylum Pseudomonadota; class Alphaproteobacteria; order Rhizobiales; family Beijerinckiaceae; genus CAIUPE01. The sequence continues at coordinate 40,653 of CAIRGA010000087.1, read as the reverse complement.
CTGTGATTTATTATTTGCACCGCGAAGACAAGCGCGAAGGATATCCGCTTGAAACCGAGCGGGCGGGCATTGTGGTTCAAGGATTTCCTGCGATCCCAGCACCGAAGACCTTTTTATTGGCCGATGGCTCTGAGGTCGAGGCACCGCGCGAAGAGCCTTATGATTCTCGCCCCATCAAAGCCTCTCCTAACGCTCGTTTCCTCGGCGCACCGCTAAAGCCCGATGGTGATCCGATGCTGGATGGTGTTGGCCCTGCAGCCTATGCGGAGCGGCAAGACATACCGGATGTCACCATTCACGGGACGCCCAAGATTGTACCGCTCCGCACGGTTCCCGATTGGCATATTGATCACAGTGATCCCGATCCCCGTGGCATGTCCGTGGTAGGGGCCGATGGAAAAATGGGCGGCACCGTGAAAGATGTTTGGCTCGATCGCGCCGAAGCCATTATCCGCTATTTCGAGGTAGACGTTGAAGGCCGGACGGTTTTGTTGCCAACGACGATGACACGGATCAGCCGCTCAAAGCACACGGTCACCGTTCGCTCGATCCTGGGCAAACATTTTGCGACCGTTCCTGCCCATAAAAATGCCGATTTTGTAACGCGTCTCGAGGAAGACAAAATCTGTGCCTATTACGCAGGCGGCACTCTCTATGCCACGCCGGAACGGGCGGAGTCCTTGCTATGAGTCATGATGATTTTGACTTTGATCCGGTAAGGGGCCTGCCTGAAGTTCTACCTCAGGGTGAACGGATGCTGTGGCAAGGTTCACCCCGGTGGCAGGATATGGCGGCGCATGCCTTTCATGTTCGTAAAGTAGCCGTCTATTTTGCAACGATTACGCTGTTGACGGTTCTCTTCCGTTTGTCGGATGGGGCTTCACTGATGGAAGCGGCAAAGCCTATTCTTTGGTATCTTCCGCTTACTTTGTTGGCCGTTGGTATCTTGTCCGGCTTGGCATGGGCCAGCGCGCGAACCACCATCTATACGATTACAACGAAGCGTATCGTGTTGCGCATCGGCATCGCGTTGCCGATTTCGCTTAACCTTCCTTTCGCCCTGATTGAATCCGCGGGCTTGCGGACCTATGCCTCGGGCGCGGGCGATATTCCGGTTGAGCTCAAAGGTGAAGATCGGCTTGCATGGCTTATTTTATGGCCACATGCGCGTCCGTTTCGTCTGAAACATCCACAACCCATGTTGCGTGCGATACCGGACGCGATGAAAGTAGCAAGCCTTCTTGGCGATACTTTGCAAGGCAAGCCTGTAGCGCCGCTGCCCATTGCGCAAAAATCTGTTCGTTTTGCCACCCATGTCGTGACCGCCTGAGGACCCCATGCAACAGAAGGCCGATATTCTTTTTCCCCGCACCCCGCTTTTAGCAGCAGGTCTGTTGATTGTTGCCACCCTTACCTCCGTGGCCTTGGCTCGGATGTCGCCGGCACCCGCACTGACCGATCTTGTTAAAACGGCAGTGGCCGAGAGCCGTAGCTTGCGGTTTGAAGATGCGTCTGACGGAAGCGTGCATGTCTATGATTCCGAGACCGAAGAAACCGTTGCCATAGCCGCACCCGGCACCAACGGATTTTTGCGCGGCATGATGCGCGGCATGATGCGGACGCGGAAGCAAAATGAAGCCTCGCTAAAAGCCCCCATGCTGCTCGAGCGCCTTGCCAATGGCATGGTCTTGTTGATCGATGATGAAACCAAAGTGACACTTGATTTGGATGCCTATGGGCACACCAATGCTGATGTGTTCAAGGCGTTTTTGAAAAGCCAATCACATCTTGCTAACCAAGGAGGGCAGGGCTGATGCTGAATCCATTTGCAAAAGACGTGCGTGAGGACGTGATGTGCACGGTTCATGTTGTCAATACGTTTGAAAGCCTTGCGGCCCATGTCGAGCTCGACGGTGACGTTAAAGTCCGCCCCGGCGATGAGGTGCTCGTCCATGGCCAAGAAATTCGTGTTCCTTATGGCGAAACGCGCATTGAGCGCCGCCAAGCGACAATTCGCCGCGCAGGGTGGCTTGAACAGCAATGGGTGAAGTTGACGGGTGATCTTGAGTTTATGGAATTACTGGAATTCAGCTTCTCGGGAGAAGAGCTATGACCATTGAACGATTAAGCATATCCGCACGGGATACGGCTGAAATGGCTCAAGCGAGCACCGTACTAAGCCCCCGTTTTTATACGACCGATTTTGATGCGCTTGACCGCATTGATGTGTCTCCTGTGCGTGACGAATGGGATAAGCTCATTGGTGAAATGCGCTCGGATCCGAATAAGCTCCATTTCAAACGTTCGGAAGAATGGGATGACGTCTCGCTTGACGATTTACCCGAAGGATTACGCAAGGAATTCGTTGATTTCCTCGTATCCTCTCTAACGTCGGAATTCTCAGGCTGTATTCTTTACTCAGAAATGCGCAAGCGCGGGACGAACCCGGATATTTGTGAGCTCTTCAAGTTTATGGCGCGGGATGAGTCCCGCCATGCGGGCTTTATCAACGACACGCTCAAAGACTTCAATATTGGCGTCGATTTGGGATTTCTGACGAAAGCGAAGAAATATACCTATTTCCAGCCGAAATTCATTTTCTACGCGACCTATCTTTCCGAGAAGATCGGATATGCCCGTTACATCACGATTTTCCGTCAATTGCAGGCCAATCCGGATCGTCGCTTTCACCCGATTTTCAAATGGTTTGAAAAATGGTGCAATGACGAGTTCCGCCATGGCGAGGCCTTTGCGCTTTTGATGCGGGCCAATCCGCATCTCTTGGAAGGGCTCAATAAATATTGGGTCAAATTCTTCCTCTTGGCGGTGTTCGCAACGATGTATGTTCGCGACCATCAGCGGCCGCATTTCCATGAGGCGTTGGGCATGAGCATCAAGGATTATGACGATAAGGTTTTCCGCATCACGACCGAAATTTCGCGTCAAACCTTTCCGCTCGAACTCGATCTCGATCATCCCGCCTTTTATGCTGGGCTTGATCGTCTGCTCGAGATTAGCGAGAAGGCCGCAAAGGTGCAGGCCAAGGGCGGGATCGCGGCGAAGCTGAACAAGATAGCAACCGCTGCAGCAGCTGGCTTCACCTTCCTCAGGCTCTACATGATACCGGCCAAGAAGAAGGGCCTGAATGCCGAAATTCGGCTCGCGCCTACCTGGTAAGCCAAACGGAATTTTGACCATGCAATATGCCGTTCCCGTTCTAGCAGCCTTATTCATCTGGTGGTTCACCACGGGAACGATTTTCTATCTCGATAATCTTCCCGCGCGCACCTTCAAATGGAGCATGCTGGGGGCAACCGGCCTTTTGCTGGTGGCGCTGGTTGTACTGCGTGAGACGGCGGACTCGAACGACACGACCTCCGTTTATATCGCGTTTTCAGCTGGTTTATTGGCTTGGGGGTGGCAAGAAATCAGTCTCTATCTCGGCTTTGTAACCGGTATTCGCAAAGACCGCTGCGACGAGGGCTGCTCGGGCATACGGCATTTTTGGCACGCGATCGAGGCTAATATCTGGCACGAAAGCGCAATCATTGCAGTTGCTGTCATTATTGCTATGCTTACTTATGGGGGCGCAAACCAGATCGGGCTTTGGACCTATGGATTGTTGTGGGCAATGAACCTTAGCGCGCGATTGAATGTCTTTCTGGGCGTCAGAAATGTTTCGGAAGAATTCGTTCCGCCGCATATGGAATTTTTGAAGAGCTTTCTTAACCAGCAGCCGATGAATTTGCTTTTTCCGCTGTCTGTCACGCTGGCCACGACGGGTACTTTTTTTCTGATGGGCAAGGTTGCAGATGCGACCACGGAGACGGACCGGATTGGATTTACCCTGTTGGCTACCATGATGGCCTTGGCGCTTGTCGAGCATTGGATGCTGGTGCTTCCTTTGCCTTTTGAGCGGCTATGGAATTGGAGCCTGCCGAAACGGACCAAGAGCGCGACGCCGCGCTTTAGGAGTGACCATCCTGTAGAGTTTGCGACGATTAAATCGACCCTAACCCCCAAAACAGACCTGCCTTGTTGTTAATGTGACGTTCTGCCGAACCGATCGAAGCTGGAACCTATGCTATGAATTACGAAGCTTTTTTTAAGAACGAACTCGATACGCTCCGCAACGATGGCCGTTATCGCATCTTTGCCAATTTGGAGCGTAAAGCGGGTGGATTTCCATCGGCGATCCATCGGTCGGAAAAAGGCGAAAGCGAAATTCGGGTGTGGTGCTCGAATGACTATCTTGGCATGGGACAAAACCCGACTGTCATCAAAGCGATGCATGAGGCGATTGATTTGTGCGGTGTGGGCGCCGGTGGCACGCGCAATATATCTGGTACCAATCGGTACCATGTCGAGCTTGAGACCGAGCTTGCCGATTTGCACGGCAAAGAGAGCGCGCTGCTGTTTACCTCCGGCTACGTATCGAATTGGGCGGCGCTTGGCACGCTTGGCGCACTCATTCCGAACTGCATCATTTTGTCGGATGCCGGCAACCATGCGTCGATGATCGAAGGGATCAAGCATAGCCGTGCGGAGCGGCATATTTTTAAGCATAATGATGTGGCCGATCTTGAGCGCATCCTCAAGACGCTGGATCCCGAGCGGCCGAAACTCATCGCCTTTGAGTCGGTTTATTCGATGGATGGCGATATCGGGCCGATTAAAGAAATCTGCGATTTGGCCGATCACTATGGCGCAATGACCTATCTCGACGAAGTACACGCGGTTGGTATGTATGGTCCGCGCGGTGGCGGCATTGCCGAGCGTGAAGGCTTGATGGATCGCCTCACCGTCATCGAGGGCACATTGGGCAAGGCCTTCGGCGTTGTTGGTGGCTATATCGCGGCCTCTGCCGCTTTGTGTGACTTCGTGCGCAGCTTTGCTTCGGGCTTTATTTTCACGACAGCCTTGCCGCCGGCTGCGGCTGCTGCGGCTGCGGCGTCGATCCGTCATCTAAAGACATCCAATACCGAGCGTACGGGCCAGCGTGACCGTGTTCAGCGCTTACGCATGAAGCTTGACGCGGCCGGTGTGCCCTATATGCGCAATGATAGCCATATCGTCCCCGTCATGGTGGGCGACGCTAAGAAGTGCAAATGGATCAGCGATCTTCTGATGGATCGCTATGGCATCTATATTCAGCCGATCAATTATCCAACGGTACCGCGCGGCACCGAGCGTTTGCGCATCACACCGACACCGCTTCATTCCGATGCTGACATTGATCACCTAGTCGGCGCGTTATCGGAGCTTTGGTCACACTGCGCTCTTAACCGTGCTGTTGCATAACTGAACCGAGATAACCATACGCGCTGATGGCTAAGGATCAGCGCGATAAAGGCGAAGAGTATGGGAAACGCTAAAGTGTCAGACATAACCATTCCGCTTAAGATGGTTATTGTATCGATGGACACGAACATGGCCGGTGCAGCGGTCCGTGCGTTTCAAACATTACGCCGCGACTATCCAGGCCTCACGCTAACGCTCCATGGCGCATCGGAATGGATCGATCGTCCCGAAAAGCTTGAGCGGTGCCGGGCCGATATTGTGTCAGCCGATATCGTTTTGGCCGGTATGTTGTTTATGGAAGATCACTTCAAACCGGTGATCAATGAACTAATCGCAAAGCGCGATTCAGCCGACGCGATGGTTTGCCTCCTGTCGGCGGGTGACGTCATGAAAATGACGCGCATGGGCAGCTTTAAGATGGATGGCGAGCCGGGTGGAATTGCGGGCCTGCTCAAGCGATTGCGGGGCGGCTCGAAAGACAAGCCTGCTTCGGCGGGTGCGCAGCAGATGAAAATGCTGAAGCGCTTGCCGCAGATTCTCCGGTTCATTCCGGGTACCGCGCAAGATGTTCGGATCTATTTTCTGGCCCTCCAATATTGGCTGGCGGGGTCGGATGAAAACGTCGTCAATCTCGTTCGCATGATCATTGATCGGTATGCGTCAGGCCCACGCAAAGCGTTGCGCGGACGGGTCAAAGTTAACCCGCCTGTCGAATATCCTGAGACGGGTGTCTATCATCCGAAGATGGCGGGTCGCATCGGCGTTGATGCCAGCAAACTACCGCGTATAGCAGCACGCCGCGGAACCATCGGCCTTCTCGGCTTACGGTCCTATATGTTGGCGGGTAACAGCAAACATTATGACGGTGTGATCGAGGCGATTGAAGCGCGTGGGTTGAATGTTATTCCCGCCTTTGCTTCAGGGCTTGATAACCGCCCGGCGATTGAAACCTATTTCATGAAGGACGGCCGCACGACGGTGGATGCTGTCGTTTCGCTCACAGGCTTTTCACTCATTGGCGGCCCTGCCTATAATGATGCGCAAGCGGCGGATGATTTATTGGCCAAGCTTGATGTACCCTACATCGCTGCCCATCCGGCGGAAATCCAAACGCTTGAACAATGGGGCGCGTCGGACCGTGGTCTGTTGCCGGTTGAATCAACGATCATGGTCGCTATTCCGGAATTGGACGGTGCGACGGGTCCCATCGTATTCGGTGGGCGTTCTGATAATTCCGGCCTTGCCTGCAAAGGCTGCCATCGTAGCTGCGTTTTCCCCGCCGGAGAAAATGACCGCAACATGCAAAGCTGCATCGAGCGCTCGGAGATGTTGGCCGCGCGTGTCGATCGGCTCGTATCTTTACGTCAAACGTCGATTGCGGATCGAAAAGTTGCGCTCGTTATTTTCAACTTCCCACCTAACGCGGGAAATACCGGAACGGCCGCCTATTTATCGGTGTTTGAATCGCTCCATAAAACACTGACGGCAATGAAGGCCGAGGGCTACACGGTTAACGTTCCAGCCTCGCCGGAAATTTTAAGGGAAGCGGTTGTCAATGGTAACCGCGAGCGATTTGGTGCTGACGCAAACGTGCATTACCGGATTCCGGTGGATGATCATGTTCGCCGTGAGCGGTGGCTCTCCGAGATTGAAGCGCAATGGGGCCCTGCACCGGGCAAGCAACAAAGCGATGGCGGGTCGATTTTTGTCCTAGGGCTTGCGTTGGGCAATGTGTTTATCGGCGTTCAGCCTGCCTTTGGTTATGAAGGCGATCCGATGCGCCTTCTCTTCGAAAAGGGATTCTCGCCTACTCATGCCTTTTCGGCGTTTTACCGGTGGCTACGCGAGGATTTTGCCGCCAATGCCGTGCTTCATTTTGGCACCCATGGCGCGCTGGAATTCATGCCCGGCAAGCAGACGGGATTGACGGCGAAGGATTGGCCAGATCGAATGATTGGTGATTTGCCAAACTTCTATCTGTATGCTGCGAATAATCCGTCGGAAGGTGCGATTGCAAAACGCCGTGGCGCAGCGACGCTGATCAGCTATATGACGCCGCCGATCGCCCATTCGGGCCTCTATCGTGGCTTGATTGATCTTAAAGGAACGATCGAGAGCTATCGCACGGTTCTGGCTGAGGGAACTGAGCCTGATCAAGACTTGATTGCACTTATCCAAAGCCAGGCGGCGCTTGTCGATTTAGCGTCCGCCGAGCCTGCATGGGGCAGCGAGACGAACACCAAAATTGATCAACTTGGTAAAGCCATTCTTGAACTTGAATATACCCTTATTCCCCATGGGCTTCATGTGGTCGGTGAACCGCTATCGCCGGATCAGCGCATTGAAATGCTTGAAGCGGTTGCGGACGCCTCGCACGGGGTTCACTTTGATCGGTCGATTGTTGAATCGATTGCAAAGGGTGCAACGCCTGAAAGCTTGACCGCCCGGCTTGATAAGCTAAACCAAGACCAACAATTAGCGGCACTAAAAACGCTATCTGACACCAATCGTTGGCTTTCGGACGATCATGAAATCCCGGCCCTCATGCGGGCCTTGGATGCACGCTTTATCAGGCCAGCGCCCGGCGGTGATGTACTTCATAATCCAGCGGTGATGCCGACAGGGCGCAATTTACATGGCCATGATCCGTTTCGCCTGCCGAGTGCTTACGCCATGAAGGATGGCGCTCGTCAGGCCGAGAAAATTTTAGCGCGGCATATAGAAGACACCAATGCCATGCCCGAGACGGTTGCAATCGTTTTATGGGGCACGGATAATCTTAAAAACGAAGGTGCACCGATTGCGCAGGCCTTAGCCTTGATGGGCGCTCAACCGCGCTTTGATGGCTATGGTCGTTTGGTGGGCGCGCAACTCACGCCGCTTGATCAATTGGGTCGCCCGCGCATCGATGTCATGTGTACGCTGTCAGGCATTTTCCGTGATCTCTTGCCGCTGCAAATCAAGCTTCTGGCGGAAGCGGCTTACCTCGCTGCGATTGCCGATGAGCCCTTAGCGCAAAACTTTATCCGTAAGCATGCTTTAGCCCATCAGGCTGAGCAGGGGTGCGATATGGAAACGGCGAGCTTGCGGGTATTCGGTAATGCCGATGGCGCTTATGGCTCGAACGTCAACCACCTTGTCGAAAACAGCCGTTGGGATGAGGAAGACGAGTTGGCAGAGACCTATACGCGGCGCAAAAGTTTTGCCTATGGCGTGAATGGTAAACCAACGCAGCAAACGGCTCTGTTGAATGGCATCTTATCGAAGGTCGATTTCGCGTATCAAAATCTCGATTCGGTGGAACTTGGCGTAACAACGGTCGATCATTATTTTGATACGCTCGGCGGGATTAGCCGCGCGGTACGCCGCGCGAAGGGTGGCGAGGCAGCGGCCGTTTATATCAGCGATCAAACGCGGGGCGATGGCGTTGTGCGCACCTTGTCGGAGCAGGTTTCCCTTGAGACCCGGACGCGTATGCTGAACCCGAAATGGTATGACGGTATGCTCAACCATGGCTATGAGGGCGTGCGGCAGATCGAGGAGCATATTGCCAATACCGTTGGTTGGTCGGCCACGACAGGCGAGGTGCAGCCTTGGGTTTATCAACAATTGACGCAAACCTTCATGCTTGATCCGGAAATGCGTGAGCGCTTGGCATCGCTCAATCCGACGGCCTCAGCCAATATGGCCAACCGGTTGCTCGAAGCGCATCGGCGTAACTATTGGAACCCGGATGATGCAACGCTCGAGGCGTTGAAAAATGCCAGCGAAGACCTTGAGGATATTCTTGAGGGCGTGCGTGAGAGTGCCGCCGCGTGATCCTGTTTTTGTCGGTTGCCGTATAAGGTGCATGAAACAGGAAAAGCGCACAATGCTTGGTTGGCTGGCTATTTGGGCAATTGCCGCGGTGATCATGATCGCCATTGATATGGTGTGGCTGACATGGCTCGGTCGCGGGTTTTACATGCAGGAAATCGGCGGCCTCTTGCTCGACACGCCCAATCTTCCTGCGGCGTTGGCGTTTTATGTTCTCTACAGTGTAGGTGTGGTCGTGATCATTATTGCACCGGCCCTTGAGACCCAATCGGTTGTTCGCGCGCTGATTTATGGTGTGATCTTTGGGTTGGTGGCCTATGGCACCTATGACCTCACCAATCTTGCGGTAATGAAGGGCTTTACGACCAAAATCGCGCTTATTGACATGGCGTGGGGCGGATTGATTACGGGCTTTACGAGTGCGGTTACTGTGAAGATTGCGTCCTCACTCGGTTGGTAGTTTTTTAACGTGGACCGCGCGCCTCCCGGCGCGCTTTTGATATGCGAGCCGGGAGGCTCGCGGTCCGTTTTGGCAGGCTTAAAGCGGCCTGACGGGTGGAGAGCTTCTAACCCGTTATGCCCTCTCCGATCCCTTCGGGATTATCTCCCTAAGCAGGGGGAGGAAAAAGCCACAACAGCTCAAACTCTACGGGTTAAAACAACCCTTCCACCTCACCCTTATCGTTGAGCTTGATGACTTCAGCCGAAGGCACTCGCGGCAAGCCCGGCATGGTCATGATCTCGCCGCAGATGGCGACGATGAAGCCCGCGCCAGCCGAAAGCCGCACTTCACGCACGGGGATCGAGTGGCCCGTGGGTGCGCCACGCACATTCGGATCGGTCGTGAAGGAATATTGCGTCTTCGCCATGCAGACGGGGAGATGGCCATAGCCCGCCGCTTCCCAGACTTTCAGCTGATCGCGGATGGATTTATCGGCGACAACCGCATCGGCGTGGTAAATCTTCTTCGCAACCGTTTCGATCTTTTCAAACAACGGCATTGCATCAGGATAGAGCGGCTGGAAGTTGGCAACACCCGATTCCGCGAGTTCCACGACCTTATGGGCGAGCTCTTCAATGCCCGCCGAGCCGTGCGCCCAATGCTTGCAGAGAATGGCTTCTGAGCCTTGGCTGGCGACGAAGTCTTTTACCGCCTGGATTTCGGCATCCGTGTCGGAGAAGAAGTGGTTGATGGCAACCACAACGGGCACGCCAAAGCTCTTGGTATTGGCGATGTGGCGGCCGAGATTGGCGCAGCCCTTTTTGACTGCTTCGACATTTTCCGCACCAAGATCAGCCTTGGCCACGCCGCCATTCATCTTCATGGCGCGAACGGTGGCAACAATCACCGCTGCCGATGGTTTGAGGCCTGCCTTGCGGCACTTGATGTCGAAGAATTTTTCCGCACCCAAATCCGCGCCGAAGCCTGCTTCAGTGACAACATATTCGCCGAGTTTCAACGCAGCGGTTGTTGCAATCACCGAGTTGCACCCATGCGCGATATTGGCGAACGGGCCGCCATGCACAAAGGCCGGATTGTTCTCGAGCGTCTGCACAAGATTGGGTTGCATCGCGTCCTTCAAGAGAACCGCCATGGCGGTATCGGCCTTGATGTCGCGGCAATAAACGGGCGTCTTGTCGCGGCGATAGGCCACCACAATATCGCCCAAACGCTTTTCAAGATCGTGCAAATCTTTTGAGAGGCAAAGGATCGCCATCACTTCGGAGGCGACCGTAATGTCAAAGCCCGTCTGGCGCGGGAAGCCGTTTGAAACGCCACCCAGTGACACGACGATATCGCGCAGCGCGCGGTCGTTCATGTCCATGACACGGCGCCACACGACGCGGCGCTCGTCAATGCCGAGCTCGTTGCCCCAATAGATGTGGTTGTCGATCATGGCGGAGAGCAAATTATGCGCCGAGGTGATGGCGTGGAAATCACCCGTGAAATGCAGGTTCATTTCTTCCATCGGTACGACTTGCGCGTAACCGCCGCCGGCAGCGCCACCCTTCATGCCGAAATTCGGGCCGAGCGAGGCTTCGCGGATGCAGACGATCGCTTTCTTGCCGATGCGGTTCAGCCCATCGCCCAAGCCGACCGTGGTCGTCGTCTTGCCTTCGCCCGCGGGCGTTGGGTTGATCGCGGTGACGAGGATCAACTTGCCGTCTTTGCGGATCTCGAGCGACTTTAAAAAGCTCTGACCTACTTTTGCTTTGTCGTGACCATAAGGGAGCAGGTCTTCTGCGGGGATACCAAGCTTGGCACCAATCTCCATGATTGGCTTCTTCTTGGCCTCGCGCGCAATTTCAATATCCGTCTTGACCGCCATTTTCTGCTCCCGTTTTTATCAAGCCAGCGCTTGAATGTATGAAACAGTTGTGGCGCAGGATTGGGATGAAATCTATCGAAATACCGTCAAATTCTTATATTGATTGGGCAAATTTCAGATAATTGCTCTAAGTGAATATTCAAATATCGCCACTCAATGGCGATATTTGAATAACAAAAGGGGCGAAATGGTCTGCGCACTCAAAAATTCAGCGCGTCAGGTTTTCTGAAATCGCGCGGGACGCTTCTCTGAGATAGGAACGAAAGACCGATGCAACCGGCCCCAATTTTTTGCCATGAACCGTGACGGTGAACCATTGCGATTGTATGGGAAATCCTTCGATATTGAGAATGGATATCGACGGTTCGGACGCATTCGCCGTTAAGGCATGTTGCGAGAGGATGGCGCATCCGAGGCCGCCAGCCACCGCCTCTTTGATGGCTTCATTGGAGCCGAGGCTTAATCGAACCCGCGGACGGATGGCGTGGGATTTAAAAAACTTCTCAGCCATCATTCGGGTGCCGGATCCATCCTCCCGCAAGATCAAGGGTTCTTTGGCGAGCAAAGCCAAAGGAACGTTCCGGCGCTTGGCGAGCGGGTGATTGAAGGGTGCGATCGCGATCAGCGGATTTTCAAGAAACATCTCCGAGTCGACAGCGAGATCGGATGGCGGGACCGACATGACCGCTATGTCCACTTTGTTGTCGCGCAGTACCTTGATAACGCCATCCCGGTTGAAAACATCGAGTTTAATGTCAATTTCGGGATAGGTCTGACAAAAGGCGCCAAGCATACGCGGAATGAAATATTTCGCGGTGCTGACAACGGCCACCCGTAATTCGCCGCGGGAAAGGCCCTTCACCCCGTCGACCCTTTGGTTAAAGCTGTTCCACTCGTCGATCATCGCCCGGGCGGTTATTGCCAGCTCTTTTCCCATATCGGTCAGATGGATCTTTTTCCCGATGACTTCATAGAGCGGCAGGCCGACGGAGAGGGACAGCTCGCGCAACTGCATCGAGGCCGTTGGCTGCGTGATGTGGCAGCGCTGAGCCGCACGGGTCATGCTGCCTTCCTCGGCCAAGGCAAGGAAAAGGCGCAATTGTCGAAAGGTTGCATTCATAGATAAAAATCTATCATAGCCTATCTAAAAATCAATTTTTATCGATGCATAATATTTGTTAGGCGCTCCGTCAGCGAAAAGGAGCGCTCTTCATGTCCAACTTCATCGATCCAGCAATTTTATTCTTCATCTTCGGTGTCCTCGCCGGCGCCTTAAAATCCAATCTCGAAATCCCCCAACCGATTTCACGCTTTTTGGCGCTCTATTTGTTGATGGCGCTTGGCTTGCGCGGCGGCTTTGAGCTCGCCCATTCTGGCCTCACACCCACCGTGATCAGCGGCTTGGCAGCGGCGCTCTTATTAGCCGTCCTGATCCCCGCCATCGGCTATTTCGCACTCAAAAAAGTCGTAAACGGGTTTGATGCTGCGGCCATTGCGGCGACCTATGGCTCGGTGAGTGCGGTTACTTTCATCACGGCCACGCGGTATCTGGATGATCATGGCATCGCGTTTGGGGGCCATATGGCAGCCTCTATGGCCTTCATGGAATCGCCTGCGATTGTCATGGCGATTCTTTTTGCCAATTACTTGCGGAAAGGTGACCCGCAAAATACCAAGCCGCATTCACCACTCCACGTGATCAAGGAATCGCTTACCGATGGCGCTCAGATATTGTTGATGGGCTCCGTCGCTGTCGGCATTCTCTCGGGGGATGCTGGAAAGGCGGCCATGCAGCCTTTCGCGGGCGATTTGTTCAAAGGCATGCTCGCGTTTTTCTTGCTCGATATGGGTTTGATGACCGCCAGAAACTTCCCATCGATCCGGACTTTATCGCCATGGCTTCTGGCCTATGCGGTTTTGGGCCCTGTAACGCATGCGGCCTTGGCGCTGGCCGTCTCCATGGTGCTGCATCTATCCGCCGGGGATGCCGGCTTGCTGATGGTGCTTGCCGCTAGCGCCTCTTATATTGCGGTGCCAGCAGCCTTGCGCTTTGCCGTGCCGGAGGCAAACGCATCGCTTTATTTTGGGTTATCGCTTGGCATTACATTCCCGATCAATATTCTCGCCGGGATTCCCATTTATATTGGTATCGCCCAACGCGTTTTGACGACATCTTGACATCACCCGCTTAAGACGAGCCATATCAAGGCCTATAATCGGCTTTGTTGAGGGAAGAAGATGGGAATATCACACTCTTTGGAAAGCAAGCTTCGCATCCCGGCGATTGCTGCCCCGCTCTTTCTTGCCTCAGGGCCTGATTTGGTTGTCGAAACTTGTCGCGCGGGGATGGTCGGAACCTTTCCCGCGCTTAATCAGCGAAGCACAGAAGGTTTTGAGGGTTGGCTCCATGACATTGAGGAGCGCCTGGCAGCCCTGCCAAACGCCGCACCCTTTGGCGTTAATCTCATCGTGCACAAAACCAATACGCGATTGGCGCAGGATCTGGAGATGGTCGTCAAGCACCGTGTGCCGGTGGTGATTACATCGCTTGGTGCGGTGCGCGATGTGGTTGATGCCGTCCACTCTTATGGCGGCTTGGTGTTTCACGATATTATTAGTCGCCGCCATGCCGAGAAGGCGGGAGAGGCCGGCGTCGACGGTCTCATCGCTGTCTGTGCGGGGGCGGGCGGACATGCGGGCAATCTTAATCCCTTTGCGCTGATCCACGAAGTGAAGTCGGTCTTCTCTGGCACCGTGATTTTATCGGGCTCGCTCAGCACGGGGCGAGATATCGCAGCAGCGCGAATGATGGGAGCGGATCTCGCTTATCTTGGCACGCGGTTTCTGGCGACCAAGGAGGCCTTGGTTGAACAGGCGTATCAGGAGATGATCCTGAAGGCGCGGGCAGCCGATATTATTTACACGCCCAATATTTCGGGCGTGAATGCGAATTTCATGCGAGAGAGCATCACGGCCGCGGGACTTGATCCGGATAATCTTCCCGCCCATGGCAAGCTTGATATGGGATCGGAAGCCAAGGTTTGGAAAACGATCTGGTCAGCCGGGCAGGGCGTTGGCGCCATCTCCGAAGTGCTCAGCGTCGCCGACCTTTGCGATCAATTGGCAGATGGGTATCGCAAGGCGATGAAAAGCGCGAGCCAAGACCCGTTTTGCGCACCGCCGTCGACGCTTCGAATTAATGCAATTTCAGCTTAGGACGTACAACTTGATTGACATGGCCGATCAAGATTAGCAGCAGGCCCTTCATCCATCCATGAATACCGATGAGATGCATGCGGTATAGCGAGATATAAGCGACACGTGCAATGTATCCTTCGATCGCCATTCGCCCGCCGACGAGATTGCCCATCAAGCTGCCAACGGTTGAAAATCGGCTGAGTGAGATCAGCGATCCCCTGTCTTGATACACAAAATTTTCCAGCGGTTTCTTCTCAATCAGACCAATGATATTTCGAAACACCGTTTTCGACATTTGTGCCGCCGATTGCGCGCGTGGTGGCACCGGTTTACCCGTCTCCGCCATGATACAATTGCAACAATCACCCATTGCAAACACGCGATCATCAACCGTGGTTTGCAGGGTTTGGCGGACTTTGATTTGATTGTTAGGCGTCATTTCCAAGCCATCAAGTCCGCCTAAGATCACGGGCCCGCGAACACCTGCGGCCCATAGGATCAGATCCGCCTTTACCGCATCACCCGAACGCGTAACCAACGCACCGGCCTCGGCGCGGGTTACTTGCGTGTTTGTTTGCACATCCACACCTAACGCTTCAAGCTCAGCTTGGGCGGATGCCGCAAGCTTTTCCGGTAGTGCCGCTAGAATGCGGGGGCCTGCCTCGATGAGTGTAACCCGGAGGCGACTTTCATCGAAGACTTCAAGGCCATAATGGCGCAAGGCAGAGGCTGAATTATATAATTCCGCCGCCAGTTCAACACCCGTTGCGCCGCCGCCCACGATTGCAATATCCACCGTTGCATCGGATGACGGATCGATACTTAAGGTGCGCGAAACGCGAAGGCAATGATTGAGCAATTTTGTTCGGAAACGATCCGCTTGCAATCGGTCTTCAAGAAACAGGCAATGATCCTTCACGCCGGGTGTTCCAAAATCATTGGATACGGCGCCGAAAGCCAAGACGAGATAATCGTAGCGGATGCGATGCTGTGCGATGATTTCTTTACCGGCGTCGTCAAGGATCGGAGCAATGATCACTTGACGATTGGTGCGATCAATCGATTCAAGGTTTCCATAAAAAAAGCGATAACCCCAGCGGTGTCCGTGGCTGCGATAGCCGACTTCATCCAAATTGGCATCGAGCGATCCGGCTGCAACCTCATGCAAGAGCGGCTTCCAAATATGGGTCTGGTTCCGCTCCACGAGGATAATATCGTATTCCTCGCGGCCGAATTTATCGCCCAAACGTCTGACCAACTCCAATCCGCCCGCACCACCGCCGACAACAACAATTTGGGTCTTCATGAATCGATCGCCTTTATTTTATGGGCTGAAGGCAAAATGCTAGCAACCCCTCACCCGATGTCAACTCGCTAGCGAAATCGCTTCATTGCGTTGGTTTTCCATCGCGTTGTCGAGCGTTTGTAGCAAACGAGAGACATGCTGCGGCCTTGCGCCTTCACCCATCAATCCGACACGCCATATCTTACCCGCAAGTGGGCCAAGTCCGGCACCGATCTCGATATTAAAATCGTTTAGCAGCGATGCCCGCAACGGAGCATCGTTGATGGTCGATGGAATTTTGATGGCGTTTAATTGTGGTAGTCGGAAAGGCTCATCAACCAAAAGTTCGAGACCCAGTGCCGTTAACCCCTCCGCCAATTGCAAATGCGCCGCCCGATGGCGTGCAATAGATGCTTCGATGCCTTCGACATGCAGCCGACGCAAGGACTCGTGAAGGGCATAAAGGCTGTTTACCGGAGCCGTGTGGTGATAGGCGCGCGCTTTGTCACCACCCCAATAGGACATTACCTGTGTAATATCGAGGAACCACGAAAGAACGCGGGACTTACGATGTTTGACGTGCTCAACCGCGCGCGGACTGAAGGACACAGGCGAGAGGCCGGGCGGACAGCTCAGGCATTTCTGACTGCCAGAATAGACGGCGTCGATGCCCCATTCGTCCAGCTTGATCGGGATGCCAGCAAGCGAGGTAACCGCATCCATAATCGTCAAGGCACCATATTTCTGCGCTATGGCTGCAATGGCAGCGGCATCGGACTGAACACCGGTTGAGGTTTCGGCATGCACAAAGCCAACGAATTTAATGTCTTTGTGTTCTTTTAGCGCATCCTCGATTGCTTGTGGATCAATCGGGGTGCCCCACGTAAAATCGAGCGGGATGACTTGCGCTCCACCGCGTAACGCTACTTCACACATGCGTGTCCCGAAGACGCCATTGCGCGCGATCAGAATTTTATCGCCCGGCTCGATCAAATTCAGCACGCAGGCGTCCATGCCAAGGCTACCCGGTCCCGCAACCGCGAAGGTAACGTCGTTCGTGGTACCAAACGCCAATTGGAGCATCGTTTTAATTTCGGACATGAGGCCGATAAAGGCAGGGTCAAGATGGCCAATGGTTGGGCCAGCCATGGCCATCAAAACTTCCGGTGCAACCGGAGAGGGGCCTGGGCCAAGTAAGAGGCGTGACGGAGGCAAAAAAGATTCAAGATAAGAGCGATTCATGGCGATTTCCCCAAAAGTATCATTTTTATGAAAGCAATGAAGACCGGATGGCGAACTTCAACTGTGCCAAAGCCGGGAAGCAAACGCATTTTTCTTTAAACGCATGAGCATTCGAATTGGATTACATAGAAAGTACTAAATTAAGAAAATCGGATTTGCATAATTTCCGGCCGACGTCATTTACCGCAAAAAATGCGCAATTTGTGATTGGCTAATATGGTTTATGGGCGTTTTGATGGGCTTTCCTCGGAAAGGGACGCTCTAAGCCTCCATTTTCCTCTGTCGGATGTGCGCATTAGATTTCGACGGCAGGCGGATAAGGGGCAATATTGCATCCCGCCGCATTTGTCTTTGAGTGCGGCAGGCATCATTTTGGCGGTCTCTCGTTTAATCGACGAAACCGCGGGCGTTACTTATAGGGTCCATAGCGAGGACGCGGGACCGGTTAAACAGCGACCCCAAGCTCGATTAAATAATCGGCTCCCGCCCGCAGGCGCGTTTTATCTCTCAGTTCGAGAATAAGACGGGGATGAGAGGTTAGCTGCGACAAGGCCCGAAACACTTCCATCCACGGGATATTTCCGTCACCTGGCGCCCAATGGCGATCGGCATGGCCATCGGTGTCATGAAGATGCACATGGGTCAGCATGTCGCCCGCGGCCCGGACATAATAGTCAACCGGAGGTCCATTTGTTGATCCGAACGCATAATTTGCATGGCCTGTATCGAGCGACACTTTAACCGCGTCGCTGTCGAAGGATTTAGCCAAGTCGACGCGTGCATGCGGATCGACGTCTTCGATGTTTTCGATGACCAACTCGCAGCCGATTTCTTCGGCCCGTCGGACAACAGGTTCAAGCGTCTCGTGGACGCGTTCGATGATTTCCAATCGGCTGCCGGGATTATAATCCAGATTATAATGATCCCATGTGGTGTAGGGCGAATGAATGACCATATGGGTCGCGCCAAGATAATCGCACACGTCCATGCCTTGCAGCATACGTTTGGTAACAATAGCCCTGATTTCGGGGTCCATATTATCGAGCGTTAGGCCCCAAAAAGGGCCATGAATGCCGACGCGGCCTTTATGCTTCTTGAGCATCTTCTTGATGTCATCGGCAACAATCTTCCAGTCGCCGTTGAGACGGTCGGCCCATATAAAATCCTGCAGCTCAAGATCCCGATGCATATCGACGATCCAGTCTTTATGCAGTCTTAGGCCATCGACATTAAGCGCTGCACCAAGGACGGGAAGGGAAGATTTTGCTGCTGACATCTTAGGCTCCATTCAGACTTTGATTGATCGGTTTTGATACATTCTAAAGCATAGGCTATTTTAGGCGGGGATTAACGAGGGTAACGCGGAGGGCCTCGTGATCAGATATGGCTTGACCTTCTGCGTCAATCGCAGGAAGCGTTGCGGGATCGGAGGCTTCAAGCCCGCGGGTAAAAAACCAATCGATTTTTGTAAACGGGCCTACGGGTGTTCCATCCGGCCGCGTGCGGCACGAGGCTTCGGGCACATTGGACGATTGCCATTCGAATCCAGCATCTCGGAAAACGGCAAACATCGGTTCAATGGCGGATGGGTCGTTAAAGATACGTGCTAATTCCGCAGGATCGGTTGGCAAGGTACTCGTGTTAAAATCGCCACCGATTACAATAGGAAGATCGCCGGTCCGCGCGTCTAGCGCTTTAATTAATCGTCTTGCTTGATCCGCCCGTGTTTCGGGTGTGGCGCGGTTCTCGAAATGTGCGGCTACGCACCATATTCCTGCGTCGCCCTCACCAATGCGAACCGCGAGGGCATTGCGAAAGCCAATTCGCCGTTGATCAAGGGTATCAAGGCCTGTGAACCAGTAAGCGCCGTCATCCAACCGGATGGCGAAAGGCTCGTGCATCGTATGGCTCGAAACAATGGCATTGCCGTGATAGCCATAGGTGTTGGTTTGGCCTTGATGCCATTGCATCTCCCGGCTGTCGCCCAAGCCGAGTTCGGCAAATTCAAGCGCGTAGACATAGCCTGCTCCCATGGGTGCGGCCAAATCACGGACCGTGTGGCGGTTGCCAGAGCGTGCCATGCCGATATCGACTTCGGTCAGCAGAACAATATCGGGTGCTACGGCGCCGATCAGAGCCCGCGATTCGATATCGTATTTCAACCGCTCTGCGTTCCAAGAAAAGGCGACGAACCGGCCATTAGCGCGCCGCGACCTTAAAGGGGCGCGGGACGGAACATGCTCAAGTGTTGCAAAGGCGGGAATGGCCTTTAGGCAGGTATCATGCCGCTCTCGGCTGGCTGTGCCGGACTGCGCTAATTCGATGACGTCTGCACTTAAAGGTTCAAATCGCCTAACAACGGCATCGACGATGGATTTCATAGCACCCTACCCAACAAGCTAACCAAATCATCGTCTGCCATGGCGTGCTTTCACGACGACACGATGACATCCTGTGAGGCATCAATCACGACGTTTCGTTATAAAAGTGTCATGCGATATTCGACAGAATGTCATGCTCCACCGATAGAGAAGCAGCCTCGACGGATTGAACCCATTTTCGACGGAGCTGCTCGATGAAGTCCAAATTCCTGATTACCCTTGCCGCCTTGCTGATGACCGCTACGGCCCAAGCGGCGGAGCGCGTTAAATTTGAAATGTGGCATGGCTTGACCGGCGATCTCGGCGGTGTGGTCGACCAAGTTTGCAAGCGCTTTAATGACTCGCAAAGCGATTATGAAATCATTTGCACATCGCAAGGCTCCTACGACAATGCGCTGCAGAACGCGATTGCCGCCTACCGCGCCAAGAAAAACCCAACCATTGTTCAGATTTTCGATGCGGGAACGCTCGATCTCCTGCTCTCCGAAGCCTATGTTCCGGCCCGGAAATTGATGGCGGATAATGGCTACAAGATCAATTGGGATGATTATATTCCCGCGATCTCCAATTATTACGCGAACTCTAAGGGCGAGCTGAACTCTTTCCCATTCAATTCCTCGACCGCGATGATGTATTGGAACAAAGACGCGTTTGCCAAGATTGGCAAAACCGAGGCGCCGAAGACGTGGGAAGAAACATTTGACTCGCTCAAAGCCCTTAAGGCGGCAGGCTATGAATGCCCAATGGCTTGGAATTACGATACCTGGCCGATTATGGAGCAGTTCTCCGCGATCAACAATATTCCCGTTGCAACCAAGGGTAATGGTTATCAAGGCCTCGATACTGAATTCATCGTCAATAAGGGAAAATATGTTGACGTGATCAAGTCTCTCAAAAAGGCCTATGATGATGGTCTTGTGAAGATCAAGACACCGGATACGGGCGCTACAATCGTGCAGGCCTTCGCCAATACGGATTGCCAAGTAATGCTCTCCTCGATTGCCGACCATGGTACCGTTTCCAAGACGCAAAAGCCCGACATGAAATGGGATGTTGCGATGCTGCCAACACTGGCCGGTGTTGAGCGTCACAATTCGCTCGTCGGTGGTGCCTCGCTTTGGGCGCTGCAAGGCAAGTCTGATGCGGAATATAAGGGCGCGGCTGCGTTCTTTAACTTCATCGCCCAACCTGATTCGGCACTCTTCTGGTCGACCAATACGGGTTATATCCCCGTCACGAAGTCAGGCTTCGAGTTCATGAAAGCTCAAGGCTTTTATGACAAGGCACCGTATAAAGGCCGCGAGCTGGCAATTGCGTCGCTCAATGCGTCTCCGGTCAATGAAAATACCCGCGGTATCCGCCTCGGCGGTTTTGTGCAAATCCGTAAAGAAATGCGCGACGCTCTGACCGACATCTTCGCAAACAAGGTTTCGGTTGAAGAGGGTCTCAATTCTGCGGTTGAGCGTTCAAACGTGGTTCTGCGCAAGTTTGAGAAGACCTATGCCGGCAAGATGCTGCCTTGATGTGATCTAAATGGTAGGGGCGCGGCGATTATGTCCGCGCCCTTATGCCTTTTGCTACCCCCATAGTCTACGGAATTTGCAAGAATGGAAAAGCGCGCAACCTTTGCGATGGGCTGGCTTGGTATGGCTTTCATCCTACCGCAAATTCTGCTCGTCTTTATTTTCTTTTATTGGCCAACCGGTGCCGCGATGTTTTGGGCGTTCACGCTGGAACGTCCATGGGGCGGTGGAAATGAGTGGGTCGGCTTTGATAATTTTCGTCAAGTCTTTGCCGACCGTGCCTATTGGGGTTCGATTATTCGAAGTTTAATGTTTGCAGCTTCGACGGCAACCCTCTCAATGGCCTTTGGCCTTCTTCTCGCTGTGGCGTGTGATCGCGGCTTAAAGGGCTATCAGGCCTTTCGAACGGTCTTTGTGTGGCCTTATGCGGTTGTAGCGCCGGCGGCGGCTTTGGCGTTTCGTTTTATTTTTGCGCCTGAGGCAGGTATCTTTTCGGCGTTGGTAAAACAAAACCCCGAATTCTGGAATCCGGCACAGAATGGCTATCATGCGATGACGATGATTATCATCTGTTATTCGTGGAAATATGCAGCCTATTGCTTCATCTTTTTCCTAGCAGCCTTGCAAGCCATTCCACGCTCGGTGATTGAGGCCAGTGCTCTGGATGGCGCGAGCGTTTTACGCCGGGTTTTCGATATTCAATTGCCGCTGATTACGCCGACTTTCTTTTTTATGCTGGTGATCAGCATTACCGATAGTTTTCAAGATTCGTTCGGCATTGTTGACGTGATGACCGATGGCGGGCCGGGAAAGGCCACTGAACTCTTGGTCTATAAAATTTATTTCGATGGCTTTCGTGGCCTTGATTATTCGGGTGCCGCGGCTCAATCGATTGTGTTGATGCTGATCATGATGGTGCTCACTTTTTTCCAGTTCCGCTATATCGAGCGGCGCGTGCATTATAGCTGAGATGACACAATGATTGAACGTACGCCACTGCTTAATCTTGCGACTTATACCGTGATGGTGCTTGGCGCATTGATGGTGTTTGTGCCGCTGTGGCTCGTTTATGTCGGCGCGACGCTAACCGTTCGAGAAATCAATACGCCAGAACTGCATTTTTTAACAGGATCGCATCTCATCGAAAATCTCCAAGCGGCGTGGGCTCGGGGTCATCTTGGTGGGCGTCTTTTCAATAGTCTCATCATGTCGTTGGGTGTTGCCTTTGGAAAAGTCGCGATGTCGGCGATCACCGCCTTCGGCCTTGTTTATTTTCGTTTTCCCGGACGAACGCTCGCCTTTTGGTTGATCTTTATAACGCTGATGCTGCCGCTCGAAGTGCGCATCGTGCCCACTTATGCTGTGGCCGCGAATGCCCTTTGGCCGTTCCAGAGCATTTTAGATGCAACGGGGTTATCCGATCTTATCAAGGCGGCATCGGGCCTTCAAATAGCGCTTGAGTGGAATTTATTGAATTCCTATACCGGATTGATTTTACCTCTCATTGCAACCGCAACGGGCACGTTTTTGTACCGTCAGTTTTTCTTAACCGTGCCCGACGAATTACTCGAAGCGGCTCGCATGGATGGCGCGGGACCTTTCCGGTTTCTCGTCGAATTCTTGATGCCGCTGTCACGTGCCAATATGGCAGCTCTCTTTACGATCATGTTCCTTTATGCGTGGAACCAATATCTCTGGCCTTTGTTGGCAACGCCGGATCGTGCGGGGTTTGGAACGACAGCTGTCGTCGAACTCAAATTGCTGGCCCCGACCGTATCGACGAATGGCGGGGGAACACCGGATTGGAACGTCGCCATGGCCGGTTGCTTGATTGTGATGCTTCCGCCGCTTCTGCTTGTTGCGTTCATGCAGCGCTATTTTGTGCGCGGTCTAATCGCTACCGAAAAATAGGATTTAAACAATGGCTGCTGTAACGCTAAAACGCGTCAAAAAAAATTATGGCACCACGACGGTGGTTCATGGGGTCGATCTCGAGATCAAGGCCGGCGAATTTGTCGTCATTCTTGGGCCATCGGGCTGCGGGAAATCTACATTATTGCGGATGATTGCGGGTTTGGAGGCGATTACCGAGGGTGAGATTTCCATTGGCTCAAAAATCGTCAATACACTTGAGCCTCGCGAACGGGGTTGCGCGATGGTGTTCCAGAATTACGCGCTCTATCCGCATATGACGGTGGCTGAAAATATCGGCTATGCGTTGAAGGTTGCGGGTCTTGGTAAAGCGGAGCGAATGGCACGGATTAATGCCGTTGCTGAGATATTGGGTTTAGAAGAATTTCTTGACCGTAAGCCGATACAGCTTTCCGGTGGCCAGCGACAACGGGTTGCTATGGGTCGAGCAATGATCCGCGAGCCGGATGTTTTTTTATATGACGAGCCCTTGTCTAATCTTGATGCTCGATTACGGGTCGCCATGCGTGCCGAAATCCGAAAACTCCACCAACGTCTCGGCACGACCTCACTCTTTGTCACGCATGATCAAATCGAGGCGATGACCTTGGCTGATCGCATCGTCGTGATGAACAAAGGTGTGATCGAGCAGGTGGGGACGCCCGATGAGGTTTACCATCGTCCGGCCTCGACCTATGTGGCAAGCTTTGTTGGATCACCGGGATTAAATTTGTTGCACGTTATGGTTGATCGGTCCGCTTCTTGTATCCGTTTTAAGGACGGGCAAACCCTTCCGTTCGAGCACGGCCAAGCGGTGCTGGTCCCGGATGGCCCGGCTATTTTTGGCTTTCGTGCCGAGCAGGCGCAATTGAGTGAGCAGATCGGCCTGACATTGACGCCCGGTTTTCAAGAAGCGCTCGGTTCCACCCGCCTGTTGCATGGCACGGTCGCTAATGAAGAGGCCGTTATTGCGATTCCGGGCAACGGGCCACTTGATGCGACGACGTCGATGAGCGTAACCATTCCTGCAAGCGCGATGCACTTTTTCGATTCGACGACGGGACGACGACTGGGCTAAGAAGGCGGGAAATCGCGGCCATGCAAGCCATAGAAGATAGCGCTTTAAAAGAACCAAATGGCGGCTTGCTATGGGCGTTTCGTTTTAACGGAACCCATCCCCCAACGGCTTTGCAAGGGTTGCCCAACGTCGAGGACTTAGCTTCTTCGGAAGTTTGGTATTGGCTTCACTTTGCTTCATCCCATGAACAAGCCCGTCACCTTATTCGCGATCTACCCCATCTTCCCGACGACGCCAAAGACAGTCTGATCGATCAAGATGGTGGATTGCGATTGGACGTTGACGGCGACACGGTCTACGGTGCGATTGCCGATTTTGAGCGCGATTTATCAGGGCGCACCCGGGATACCGCCAAATTGTCGTTTGCGCTTAATAGCCGGATTTTTATCAGCATGCGTCGCCATGCGCTCTATTCAACGGACCGGGTAAGGCGGCATCTAGAACGGGGACATATTCCGGCGTCACCCATTGACTTATTGGAAATGATTTTTTCGCATTTCGCTCACGCCGCCGCCCGAGAATTATCAGATCTCTCCGAAACGCTTGACGACATTGAAGACCGCGTTTTGCAGCCAGAAGTCAATGATGATCGGGTCCGCCTTGCGCCTGTTCGGCGCATGTCGGCGCGCCTTCACCGCGATATGTTTGCGATTCGAAACTCGTTCGCTCGATTTGAAAAATTACAATTGTCGCTACCCGCCGATTTTGACGATGTGGCCATTCGATTAACGCGTGAGCTTGAGGCTTTAGACCACGATGCCGTGCTCGTGCAGGATCGCGCGCGGCTTCTGCAAGATGAAATGGCAGCTAAAACCAACGCAGCTATCAATGATAATCTGCGTATTTTATCCGTCCTCACGGCTTTGCTTTTGCCGCCGACATTGATCGCCGGGATTTTTGGAATGAACGTGAAGGATCTACCGTTTGTCGAAACACCGGGTGGATTTTGGTATGTCATCGTGATGTGTGTTCTTTCTAGTTTTTTCGCTTATAGACTCATGAAAAAACTCGATATTACTTAGCGCCCTATCGGAGACATAAGGTACTAATCCGGGTTTAAGCTAAAGCCTAAGCCAACGATCTGTCACCAAAGTGTCAACTTAAGGCTCTAGCGATAAGGGGTTATTGCCCAGCTTGGAGATATGCCATGATGTTGAAGCGCTTTGGAGTGATCGCATTTTTGAGCTTGGCTCTGACTGGAAGTGGCGTAGCCGATGCGGCTGACCTGTTTCGTTGGGTGCAGTATTCGCCAACCGGACTTGAGGCGCGGGCGATAACTGAATCAGAGGCTTGCCCTGCTTTGGTTGTGGATGGCGTTTCGGTTGCGATGCAGCTGCGTTCAACGCGGGGTGAGAATTATCCGATCGCCGTCTGCACGGCCGCCATTCCCTCTGGTACCAAAAGGGCGAGCATCGATAAGACACCGCTTCCCTTGCCTGTGGAGCATCCCAATCGGATTTTGGTCATTGGCGATACGGGATGCCGGTTGAAGGGTAAGGTCACGCAAGCCTGCAATGACGCGGCCCTTTGGCCGTTCCGTATAGGCGCAGATATTGGCGCGGAGCTAAAGCCTGATTTGGTTTTGCACGTGGGAGACTTTCATTATCGCGAAAGCGCTTGCCCGGATGGGAATGACGGCTGCGCCGGTTCGCCCTATGGCGATAGCTGGGCCGTTTGGCGGGCAGATTTTTTTGCGCCTGCCGAGCTTTTGCTCAACACCGCTCCTTGGATCTTTGTGCGCGGCAATCACGAAGAATGCGACCGCGGCGGCAAAGGCTGGGCGCGCACGCTTGATCCTTATCCGTGGGATGCCTCAAGCGGTGCCTCCGGCTGTCTTGGGCCTGCAAAGCCTTTTGCGGTTAAGCTGCCGGGCTTGAGCATTGCGGTGATGGATGTTTCCACCGCCGATGATGCGAAGGCCAATCCGCTGCAGGTTGCTCATTATAAGCAAGAATTTGAATCGATCCGTACTTTGGCACCGGAAGGTCCGGTTTGGCTCGCCTTCCATCGCCCGATTTGGACGGCGGATGGCACGGAAGAGGCTGAGAAATCGGGTGGCGATAACAAGACGCTTGCGGCTGCGGCGACGGGTTCTATTCCTGCGAATGTGCAAGCGATTTTCTCAGGTCATCAGCATAAATTTGAAGTGGATGCCTATGAGCAGGATTTACCTATTCAAATTGTGTCGGGGCATGGCGGCGACAATCTTGAAGCCAAGCCACCTGAAAATCCAGCGGGCCTTGTCATTAATGGTGTTACCATCAAGAACGGCTTTGCCAAGCCGCGCACCTTTGGGTTCGCGATGATGGAGCGGGCTAAAGATGGCCCCGATGATCAATGGACTATTACGGACTATGATACGCATGGGCATGTCCTTGGTGCTTGCAAGTTGATTGGCCGGGCGGTTGAATGCCACTAAAGATGGCAGGGACCGAAAGAGAATTATCATGGTGAAGATTGAGTCAGTCGAAGCTTTGGAAGCGCTTTATGGGCTTCCGGGTGAAGCCTCGCTTGCTAAAGAAATCAACTCCATCTCGCCGGAATACCGCGCGATGATCGAAGCCTCTCCGTTTGCGGCCTTGGCAACGTCGGGCCCTGAGGGGCTTGATTGCTCACCGCGGGGCGATAGACATGGGCATCTGGTTCATATTGTTGATGATCGGACGATTATGATGCCGGATCGTCGTGGCAATAACCGTACGGATTCGCTTAAAAATATTATTCGCGATCCACGCGTTGCGTTGATGTTTTTAATTCCCGGGTCGGGTAATGCCCTACGCGTGAATGGCCGCGCTTATGTTGATGCTGATCCTACGCTCTGCGAGAGTTTTGCTGTCGACGGACAAAAGCCGCGCTCCGTTATCGTTATCACCATCGAGGCGATTTATTTTCAATGTGCCCGGGCGATCGTTCGCTCTGATTTATGGAACGTGGAACGCCATGTCGCTCCCGATACAATGCCTACGGCCGGGCTGATCTTGGCCCGATTGAGCGACAATACAGTTGGCGGCGCTGAATATGATCGGGAATGGCCCGAACGGGCGAAGAAATCAATGTGGTAACAGACCTCAAGCTCTTTTGCGCTGCTTGAGATAGCCCGTCGTCTCCAGCTCAGCGATCTTATCGCCGACGGATTTCCAGGTTTCAAAACTCTTGAGATCCCCGCGGGCGCGGCAGTTTTCCGCCCGGTCCATGGTCAGCTTCAACGCTGATTTACCAGACCTAAAAAGGGCGGCTTTTGCATGAATTTCAATGGCTTGATCAATGGTCACAACCATGGGTGTCGATCTTTCTGAACGCTGGCAAGCCGCCGGGTCATCCGGTGGCTCTGCCAAAAGCAATGAAGATACGCGACTTAAGTGCCCAATTTTTTAGCAGTTAAGACCAAGTTTGAAAAGCCCTCCGTCTGACAGGCCTTGCCGATCGGGGGCTAGCAACGTCAAAAAGACGCGCCAAACTGTCCACAGCCTGTCATGTCGTTGTCATTGAAAGCTCTTACTTCCGCTCTCACGGTTTAGGAGAAAGTTCGATGCTGGTCATTGATGGATTGAGCAAAATTTACGGGACCAACCCAGCGGTTGATTCGGTCTCTCTTTCGATAAAGCCCGGTAGCTTTGTAGGCGTTATTGGACGCTCGGGCGCAGGTAAATCGACGCTGCTTCGGATGATTAACCGTTTGAATGATCCAACCCATGGTCGGATCATGTTCGACGGTGTTGATGTCACAGCACTCAAGGGCGCCGAGCTTCGTGAATGGCGCCGTCGGTGCTCCATGATTTTTCAGCAATTTAATCTTGTTGGCCGCTTGGATGTTCTAACGAATGTTCTTATGGGCCGACTTTCAGAGGCACCCGGCTGGCGTACCATGTTGAAGCTTTGGGGCGACGATGACAAAGCCATCGCTCTTGCAGCGCTCGAACAATTCGATATCGCCAATCTTGCGGCACAGCGTGCGGATCAATTATCCGGTGGTCAACAGCAGCGCGTCGCCATTTGCCGCGCTTTGGTGCAAGAGCCCGATATTATTTTGGCCGATGAGCCAATAGCATCGCTTGATCCGCGTAACACAAAAATCGTGATGGATGCGCTTTTGCGGATCAATAAGCATTTTGGAATCACGGTCATTTGCAATCTTCATTCGCTCGATCTCGCCCGCACCTATTGCGAACGTCTTGTTGGCATGGCGCAGGGCCGGGTTGTGTTTGATGATGTTCCGTCTGCACTGACCGAAGACGTTGCGCGCGAACTTTATGGCCTTGAAGCGCATGAAGTCATGAATACCAATTCCGCTCCTGTTGATATGCCGTCGGGCATGGCAGTAGTGGCCTAACAACCTACGACACGGACCCGTATCCGCGCCGACTGGTAAATTCACCAAACGATATGACCACAAGGAGACGAAGACCATGATCACGCGTCGCATTATGCTTGCCGCCACCGCTGCTATGGCAGTTGTTGGAGCCGCTTCGGGCGCTTTCGCCCAAGAGTGGAAGTCCAAATATCCAGAACTTTCCTTTGCAATCGTTCCTGCTGAAAATGCGGCGGACACGACCAATCGCTACCAGCCTTTCATGGACTATCTTTCAAAGGAAATTGGCGTTCCTGTAAAGCTGCGTATCGTGAATGACTATGCCGCTGTTGTTCAGGGCCAGAAGGAAGAGACCATCAATATTGGCTATTACGGCGCTGCTTCTTTCGCTCGCTCGATCATCGTCGGCGCGAATATCTCTCCAATTGCGATTGAAGTGAACAAAGACGGTTCAAAAGGCTATTTTTCCGTTGTTTACGTGAAAAAGGACAGCCCTTTCCAAAAGCTCGAAGATCTTAAGGGCAAAACCCTTGGTCTGGTTGATCCGAATTCAACCTCGGGCAACAATGTTCCGCGCTTCGAAATGAACAAGCTGGGCATTGATCCAGACAAGTTCTTCTCGAAGGTTGTCTATGCCGGTACGCATGAGAATGCAGCAATTGGCGTGGCTCAGGGCACGTTCGATGCATGCTTTAACGCATGGACCAACGAAAATGACTCCGATGCACTTCATGCGGATCAAAAGGGTCTTTTGAAGATGAGCGACTTGCGCATCATCTATAAGTCGCAGTCGATCCTGAACGGACCAATCGCGATTCTTAATTCGATGCCTGATGAGTTGAAGTCTAAAATCAAGTCGGCCATCCTGTCGGCTGCTGAAAAGGATCCAGAAGCTTTTGCCAAGGCAACCAATGGTAAAAAGGCACCGTTCCAGGCAACATCGACTGAAGAATATCAGCCAACGATCAATCTTGTTAAGTTCGTCGACGAACTCAAGAAGAAGTCCTGATATCTGAAGGATTGAAAGGCGGCGATTTTCCGCCGCCTTTCGACTCATTTTTTTGGAGAAGTGCATTGGCTACTGCAATCCAACCCTTGCCGCATGATCAAAGTGCGCATTTGCAGTCGGTCTATGCGGCAACGGTTGCGCAGAAGCGGCGACAGTTATTCCTTGGATCCATCATCGTTGTTCTTTTGATTTTTCTGGCAGCTTTTGGCGCTGAAGTTGATCCTCACAAATTTGTCACCAATTTTTGGAAATTTCCGCGCTATTTTTATGATATGACCCCTCATATAGGGGTTACGACCTTTTTCGACGATGTCGCCGAATGGTATTGGGGTTTGGGCAAATGGCTTCGCTATATGTCCGAGACTCTTTTGATCGCCTATGTTGGTACGGTTACAGGAGCAGTTGCGGCCTTTTTTCTAGCCTTCTTTGCAAGCGGCAGTATGGCGGTTAATAGCTGGTCGCAATTTTTGACTCGTCGCCTTCTTGAATTTTTCCGCACGGTTCCAGATGTGACCTTCGCGCTTATTTTCGTGGTCAGCTTTGGGCTTGGACCATTCCCAGGGGTGCTCGCCCTCGCCATTCATACAACGGGCGCGTTGGGAAAATTATTTTCTGAAATTGTTGATAATATTGACATGAAACCGGTCGAAGGGCTGCGTGCCAGCGGCGCGACATGGTTCCAGCAAATTCGCTTTGGCGTCGTGCCGCAAGTGCTTTCAAACTTTACGAGTTATTCTCTGCTCCGATTTGAGGTGAATGTTCGTGGCGCATCGGTCATGGGCTTTGTCGGTGCGGGCGGTATTGGCCAATTGCTCATCGAATATGTTCGCAAGTTTTACTATGTGGACGTTGGCGCCGTGCTGATCATCATCATCTTAACGGTCATGGTGATCGATTATGGTACCGAGAAAATCCGTCATCGTATGATTGCTATGGATACGACGTCATGAAAAGACATCTCCAAAAAGCAGCTATCGGAGAACGATTCCCCGATTTGGAGCATATGCGCCGCAAGCATTCAGCCCTTTTTCAGGGCGATCCGAAGCAGCGTGTGCAGACGTCGATCTTTGTTGGCTTTTTGTTGGCGCTCTATATTTTTGGTCTTTATTATATCGGTTTTACACCGCTGATGCTGATCAATGGATTTGGCAAGTTCGGGATCGTGGTTGGTGCCATGATGCCTCCCGATCCCGGTTCATGGGAAAACGCTTTTACCTTTATCAAGGGTGTCATTGAAACATTGTCGATGGCATTTTTTGGTACCATTTGCGCTGCCGTGCTGGCGCTGCCGTTTGGATTTCTTGCGGCCAGAAATATTGTTTCCAATTCTTTTGTGCATTATGCCGCGCGGCGCTTCCTCGATATTATCCGCGGCATTGATACCTTGATTTGGGCCTTGATCTGGGTGGGCGTTGTGGGGCTCGGCCCCTTTGCCGGTGTGCTTGCGATCATCACGTCTGATTTTGGTGCCTTTGGAAAATTATTTTCCGAAGCGATCGAGGCTGCTGATCAAAAGCCCGTCGAAGGCATTGTGGCTTCTGGTGGTTCACGGCTTGAAAGCATTCGATTCGGAATTGTGCCGCAAATCTTGCCCGTGCTCCTTGGGCAAGTGCTGTATTTCTTTGAATCAAATACGCGCACAACGACGATTATCGGTATTGTTGGTGCGGGCGGCATTGGGCTTTATTTGACTGAAACAATCCGCACTTATTTGTGGGAAGAGACGTCATTTATTATCCTACTGATATTGATGACGGTCGCAGCGATTGATTGGATTTCAAGCCGGCTTCGCGTTGCTATTATAGGCGCGCGTCCGGTTTAATCGGCTTCAACGACAAATTGTACACGTGCGGGCGAAAACGCGCTTTCGACTACTTGCAAGGGCGTGCCGTCGACGAGGCTATCAATACCTTCCGAGGTTAAAACGGGGTCGCCATAAGTGAGGTCGAGGCGTGCGACCTCTTCCTGTGTCGCGATGCGGGCCGAGAGCGATGTCGACAGCCTGCGATAGGTGTCGATGCCATAAAACCGGAAGGCTTCGGTGATCGAGGTGTTGTGATCGCGGAGCACGGATGGAAAATCGGGAAATCGGATCGTTGATAGATAATGGATCGACAGTGATATGGGTTTACCGCCGGCTGAGTTGAGAGCCTCCACCCGCCAAACCGATTCGGACGTTGCTAAGCCGAGTGATTGCGAAATGCTGATGGGAATGGTGATACAATGAACCGATAGGATCCTACCGGTCGCTTCAATGCCGGCGGCGTTGAAATTTTGCCGGAAGCTGACCGAGCGACCAATGCGATAGGGAAAGCGCCGGCCGGTGACAAAGCTGCCTCTACCTTGCTCAACGGAGACTAGGCCCTGCTCCTGCAAGTGCCGCAGCGCCTGCCGCGCGGTATGACGGTGAACGCCGTAACGGGCAGCGAGCTCGAGAGCCGTTGGCAGTCCTTTGCCGGGGGTGTGGTCGCCGCTGGCGATTTCGGAGGCAATATCGTCGGCAATTCGCTTCCAAGCGGTCAAGGGTGCCGATTTTTTCGCGGTCTGTAGCGCCATTACCGTATTTCCCGTCACGAAAGCGTCACGCCAAACGTATAGACCTTTAATCGGAATTGTTGTAATAAGTCTAGACCTATAGTGATTTGCGACCAAGATCAACCAAAGGTTTTGAACGTGCTCGACGGCGATAAAAATATAGCGCGGCAGCGATGGATGGGAATTTTGGCGCGCGCTTCGGCGGTCGAAATTGCTAAACTTTTATCGGGCTTGGGTGACTTGCCCGACTATCACATCATCAAGCGTCCCGAGACGGGAACGCTGATGGTAGAGGGCCGCGCAGGCGGGGCAGGGCAGCGGTTTAATGTCGGCGAAGCGACGATGACCCGGTGCGTTATCCGGCTTACGGACGGGCGCATGGGGTTTTCTTACGCGCTAGGGCGCGATCGGGTGAAGGCGGAACATTCGGCCGTCATTGACGCGCTCCTACAAAGCGAGAATTCGACATCTGAGATGCTGCAAAGCGGCATTGATGCGTTAGAGCGCTCGCAAGCAGAAGCACGCGACTTGGCATCGCGAAAGGCCGCGGCGACAAAGGTCAATTTCTTCACCCTCGTTCGCGGAGATGGCTAACGATGAGCGCTCTTGAACAATCCTCACTCGCTATGGGATTAGCGGATCCGGTATTCGGATCGCAGCATGTTTTCCGGACGCTTCTGAACGCGTTTGCTGCGCCTAGTACGCCGATGCAGATATCGGACACACTATCGGGAGTTCCGGATTCTATTCCTTCAGCTGCTGCAGCCGTGCTTTTAACGATGGCTGATTATGAGACGCCTGTTTGGCTGTCGCAGCCCTTCGACGGCATACGCCCTTGGCTTGCCTTTCACACGAGTGCGCCAATGCCGATGCATCCGGCGGATGCGCGATTTGCTGTCGTCTCTGCTGATTTTAACGAATTGCGACTTGATGCGTTTAGTCTGGGCGATGAACGCTATCCGGATACATCAGCAACCATCATCATCATTTGTCCGACGCTTGAGAACGGCCATCCGGTTACTCTCAAAGGACCCGGCATCAAAGACGCGACTGTCTTTGCGCCACAGGGAATTGAGCGGGCAATGTGGAAGCAGATTGCCGATAATAACGCACTTTTTCCTTTAGGTGTTGATCTGATTTTTGTCGCCGGTTCGAGCCTTGCGGCTTTACCGCGTTCGACGCGCATCATCGGGGATTTTTAAATGTATGTCGCGGTGAAAGGCGGCGAGGCCGCTATCCTTGCAACCCATGATCTTGTGGCCGAAGACCGCCGCGGTGACGTGTCGATACCTGAAATCAGCGTCGAGCAAATTCGCGAGCAGATGCAATTATCCGTCGCACGTGTGATGAATGAAGGCTCGCTCTATGACGAGGATTTGGGAGCGCTGGCTCTCAAGCAGACGCAGGGCGATATGATCGAAGCGGCGTTTTTGATGCGTGCTTATCGCACAACCTTGCCGCGCTTTGGTTCGTCGGTTCCGGTTGATACGGCGACAATGGCCATTCGCCGTCGTATTTCAGCTACTTATAAGGATTTACCGGGCGGTCAGGTCTTGGGCCCTACTTATGATTATACGCATCGTCTATTTGATTTCGCTTTGATGGCGAACGGTGAGAAGGCGCCGCCTGCAATGGCCGCCGACTATGCGCTAGATGCTGCCATGCCGCGCGTTCCCGACATTTTGGGCGATGAAGGCTTGATGGAAGTTGAAGCTCCACCCGAGCATGATCCACGCCCCTTCGATCTCACGCGTGATCCGGTTGAGTTTCCTGCAGGCCGCGATGTGCGTTTGCAAACTTTATCGCGCGGCGATGAGGGTTTTCTACTCGGGCTTGCATACTCCGTGCAGCGTGGCTTTGGCGGCAATCATCCGTTTGCCGGTGAAATCCGCATGGGCGAAGTAACAGTTTCCTTTGTGCCAGAAGAATTAGGTTTTGCGATTGAGCTTGGCGATATCACCTTGACGGAATGTCAGATGGTCAACCAGTTTACGGGCTCTATCGAGCAACCGCCGCAATTCACACGCGGCTATGGTGTTGCCTTTGGCCATGCAGAACGCAAAGCCATGTCGATGGCAATCATCGATCGCTCGTTAAAGGCGCGTGAGTTCGGTGAGGCGACTGAGTATCCGGCGCAACAAGAAGAATTTGTTCTCTATCACTGCGACAATGTCGAAGCATCAGGCTTCGTCGAGCATTTAAAACTGCCGCATTATGTCGATTTTCAAGGTGAGTTGGAATTGCTTCGTAAAATTCGACGCGAACAAGAAGAGCGCCTGGCAGAGCGGAAGGAAGCGGCAGAATGAACGCAGCTCAGCACGATCCCGATTATAATTTCGGCTATCTCGACGAGCAGACGAAGCGCATGATCCGCCGCGCTCTACTAAAAGCCGTTGCTATACCGGGTTACCAAGTTCCGTTTGGGTCACGCGAGATGCCTTTGGCGCGTGGCTGGGGTACGGGTGGTATTCAAATTACGGCGGCGCTCATCGGGCCGGAAGATCGTTTGAAAGTGATTGACCAAGGTGCCGATGATACCACGAATGCGGTATCGATCCGTCGGTTTTTTGCGCGCGTATCCGGTGTTGCAACGACGGAAGAAACGAGCGAGGCGAGCATTATTCAAACGCGCCATCGCATTCCAGAAAAGCCACTCGATGCGGGGCAGATTCTGGTTTATCAAGTGCCGCAGCCCGAACCGCTCCGCAGGCTTGAGCCGTCGGAAGTTGAGACCAGAAAAATGCATGCTTGGGCCGAATATGGCGCGATGCATGTGAGACTGTATGAGGATATTGCGCGCTTCGGCCATGTGGCGACGACCTATTCGTATCCGGTGATGGTGAATGACCGCTATGTCATGTCCCCAACGCCTATTCCGAAATTCGACAATCCGAAAATGGACGATATGCCGGCCTTGCAATTGTTCGGCGCGGGCCGCGAAAAACGCATTTATGCCATACCGCCCTATACAAAGGTAAAGAGCCTCGACTTCGAGGATCACCCTTTCACGATCCAAAGCTGGACAGAGCCATGTGCGCTGTGCGCGGCGACCGATAGCTATCTCGATGAAGTCATTACGGATGACCGCGGCGGGCGCATGTTTGTTTGCTCCGACAGTTCCTATTGTGAAGATCGCCGGGCGAAAGGTCACGTCGGCAAAGAATTGGCAACCGCCGAAGCGCTCGCTTATGTTGATAGCGTCGAAGGAGCGTCCCACGATGCGTGATCCATTGACACCAACCATTGCCGATCCGGATCCGATCCTGACCGCTCAAAACGTGACGAAGCATTATGGCGAACGCATTGGCTGCGAGAATGTTTCCTTCTCGCTCTGGCCCGGTGAAGTGCTTGGTATTGTCGGCGAGTCGGGTTCAGGCAAATCAACGCTGCTCAGATGCCTTGCGGGTATTGACCGCCCGACAGGTGGTGAAATCCTGTTTCGTCACGAAGAAGAGATGATCAGCCTGTTTAACATTCCGGAGCCGACGCGTCGCAAATTGATGCGGACGGAATGGGGGATCGTTCATCAAAATCCGCGCGACGGCCTTCGCATGGATGTATCGGCCGGCGGCAATGTGGGTGAACGTTTGATGGACCGTGGTGATCGGCATTATGGTAAAATTCGCAGCTCCGCGCTCGATTGGCTGACGCGCGTTGAGATCAGCGAAGATCGTATTGATGATCGTCCGCGCCAGTTTTCCGGCGGTATGCAACAACGCTTGCAAATTGCGCGCGTGCTTGTTCCCGAACCTCGTCTTGTCTTTATGGATGAGCCGACGGGTGGCCTTGATGTATCCGTGCAGGCGCGCCTTCTCGACCTCTTACGCGTGCTCGTTCGTGATTTGGGCATTGCCGCTGTTATTGTGACCCATGACCTTGCTGTTGCGCGGTTGCTTACCGATCGCCTGATGGTGATGAAAGGTGGCTATGTGGTGGAAGAAGGGTTAACCGATCAGGTTCTTGACGATCCTCACCATGCTTATACCCAGTTACTGACGTCTGCGGTGCTTGCGGCATGATCAAGCTTGATGTCGCGAAACTGTCATCAATGGCCCCCTAAACCGCAGCTGAAAGCGAGCGCCTTATGACGACCATGCTGAAAGCAGAAGGACTGACCAAGCAGTTTGTCCTGCATCATCAGGACAGCGTTACTTTACCTGTTTTTGCTGAGGTGAGCTTCTCGGTGGATCAGGGTGAAGCGGTTATTCTGCATGGTCAATCAGGGGTCGGCAAATCAACCCTGCTCCGCATCCTCTATGGCAATTATCGCCCGACCAAGGGGCATGTCCATATTCGTCATGGTCAAGGCTTTATTGATATTGTTACCGCGACACCCCGTCGAGTCTTAGAGGCGCGCCGTAAATCGATTGGTTTTGTGAGCCAATTTTTACGGGTTATTCCGCGTATAAAAACCATCGATATTGTTAAAGATCCGATGCTAACGCGCGGCGTTTCAGAGGACGAGGCCACGCATCGTGCGAGCGAAATGCTAGCGCGTCTCAATCTTCCGGAGCGGCTTTGGAATTTGGCACCGAGCACGTTTTCGGGTGGTGAGCAGCAGCGTGTGAATATTGCCCGTAGTTTTGTTGATCCATCGCCCATCTTATTGTTGGATGAACCGACGGCATCGCTCGACGCGGCTAATCGCGACGTCGTTGTTGACTTGATCGCGGAAGCGCGTGGACGTGGTTCAGCGATCATTGGCATTTTTCATGACGAAGCGGTTCGCGACCGCGTCGCAACCCGTCGATTAGATCTCACCGCATATAAGGCAGCTGCTTGATCATGACTGAAACCATTCTCACCAATGCCACACTCGTTCTTGAAAACGAGACCCGTAACGGAACCATTGCCTTCAACGATCAGGGCATTACGGCGATTGACTTTTCACGCTCATCGCTTCCATCAGCCATTGATGTTGATGGTGATTATGTCGCGCCCGGTATTGTTGAAATGCATACGGACAATATGGAAAAACATTTTGTTCCACGCCCGGGTGTTTTTTGGCCTAATGGTTTGGCCGCAGCCTTAGCGCACGATGCACAAATTGCCTCATCCGGCATTACAACGGTGTATGATTCAATTTGCGCCGGTTCCATTTATGGCCAAAAAGACTATCGCCGTGAAATTTTTCCGAAAGTCATTCAAGCGGTCGAAGAGGGTGTATCGACGGGTGCTTTCAGGGTTGACCACCATATTCATATTCGCTGTGAATTGACCGGCGATGAACTCGTAGACGACGTTGCACCGTTTGCCGATAACCCGCTTGTCCGATTAATCTCGCTGATGGATCACACGCCCGGGCAACGGCAATGGCGTAATCTGGATCATTTGAAGCGTTACAATCTTGGCTCCGGTGAAAAGTCGCCCGAGCAGCATGAAGAAGATGTTGCCATTCGTATGGAAATTGGCCCTGCCAATATGCAAAAGAATTGGCCTATTATTGTTGAGATGTTCGGGTCGCGCAGCATTCCGATTGCAACCCATGATGACACGACGGAAGATGATGTTGAGGCAGGCGTTCGCTCCGGTGCCGTGATCTCTGAATTCCCGACAACCGTCGTAGCAGCCGAAGCCGCAAAGCGCCGTGGCTTGGCAACCATTATGGGCGCGCCGAATGTGGTGCGTGGCGGTTCGCATTCAGGTGGCGTGTCGGCGGCCGAGCTCGCCAAGCTTGGCTTATTGGATGGCCTATCGTCGGATTATGTTCCAGCGAGCCTTTTACAAGCGGTCTTAAAGCTGCATAGCGATTACGCCATTCCCTTTGCGGATGCGATGGCAAAAGTAACGTGGAAAGTGGCTGACATGGTCGGCTTGCAGGATCGCGGTCGCTTAGCACCGGGCAAGCGCGCCGATATTCTTCACTTTAAAGCTGTTGGTCCCACGCCCATCGTTCGTTCGTTGTGGTCCAATGGCAAAAGAGCCTTCTAACCATGTCAGACGCTAATTCCCGTTATGCCCTTTATTACGCGCCCGAATCCCATTCGGAATTGTGGAAATTTGGGTCTGACGTGATTGGCTATGATGCTGCAAATGGTCAACACGGTTCTGTTCCATCCTTTTGCGGGATGTTGTCGGATCGTTGGAATGAACTTGTATCTGAGCCGCGAAAATATGGTTTCCATGCCACGTTGAAAGCGCCGTTTCATCTCGCTCGCGGCATAGACGAAGCGGCGTTGATGGTCGCAATTGAGCGTTTCGCGGCAACAACACGTGCGGCCCCCATTGATGGATTCGAAGTTGCCTCAATCGGTCCCTTTATTGCTCTGCGCCCGAAAGGGGATGCTTCGGCGTTAAATGCTTTGGCCAGCGCCATCGTGCGTCATTTCGAACCCTTCAGAGCGCCATTGTCCGCTGATGATCGCGCGCGGCGTTTGAAGTCACCACTCACCGAGCGGCAGATCGATTATCTTGATCGGTTTGGATATCCTTACGTGCATGACGAATTCCGGTTCCACATGACGCTAACGGGTCCGCTTCATTCGGATGACCGTGATGCGGCATTGGAGATCCTTAAAGTTGCCTATCAGGA
Source organism: uncultured Hyphomicrobiales bacterium (assembly GCA_903877935.1). Classification (GTDB taxonomy): domain Bacteria; phylum Pseudomonadota; class Alphaproteobacteria; order Rhizobiales; family Beijerinckiaceae; genus CAIUPE01. The sequence continues at coordinate 2,203 of CAIRGA010000087.1, read as the reverse complement.
ACAAGGCGGCCGCAATCCATCCCTTGTCGATCGCATCTGCCTCTTCAAGCAGGAGACGCCGTCCTCCCGTTTCAGGATTATAGGAAGTGCCGCACTTGGTTGAACGATCACGCCGATGTGATGGCGTCGATGAAGGCAGCGCTTACCTCTTCGGGGCGGGTCTCGTTACGAATTTCAATGAGCCGGGCCGTCGTGACCTGAATAGGGGCTTCGCGCTTCAGCCGTTTGCTAATGTCATCTGCATTTTCACGACCCCGCTTAGCAATTCGCTCTGCCAAAAGCATGGGGTCGCAGACAATCGACAGCACGGTTACACGGTGCCCCAATGCTTCGGCTGCACCGATGACCTGCCGCGACACGTTGATGATTGCGGTATGGCCTTCCTGCAACAAAGCAACACCGTTGGCCGTGATGCCATAGCGCAATCCATGAGCGCCCCAACTCAAAGCAAATTCGCCCGCGGCTTCCGCTCGCTCGAACGCTGCAAGATCCATCGTGTCATGGTCTTCGGCATCCGCTTGCGCCATGCGCGTGATCACGCGGCGAGGAAAGATAAACCGGGCGTCATCGATCAGGGCTTGTCGCGAAAGATTGATCAACGTGTCTTTGCCGCTGCCCGATGGGCCAACGACAAGCACAAGAGCGCCACTTTTAACATTTGAAGGCTGCAGGGGAGAATGAGACATGGCGGGCAAGAAACTCGGAATTGAACCTGTCATTGATCCGACAGCGAAGGTAGAGCGGTCTACGCTCGGACGCTATACGGAAATTGGTGCGCGAACCAGCATCACGGAATGCTCCATCGATGATTATTCCTATATCGTGAATGACGGAAATGTCATCTATACGACAATTGGAAAATTCTGCTCGATTGCAGCCATGGTGCGGATTAATCCTGGTAACCACCCGATGCACCGCGCGACCCAAGCGCATTTCACCTATCGTTCAAGCGCCTATTTTGAGGGTGAGGCCGACGATGCCGATTTCTTTGAATGGCGCCGTTCGACGCCGGTCACCATCGGCCACGATGTCTGGATCGGCCATGGCGCGATTATCTTGCCCGGTAAGACAATCGGCAACGGAGCGGTTATCGCGGCGGGCGCCGTCGTCACAAAGGATGTGGCACCCTATACGATTGTTGCGGGTGTTGCGGCTAAACTGGTGAAGCGGCGATTTCCTGAAAAAATTGCAAATGCTTTGCAAGACCTTGCATGGTGGGAGTGGGAACATGAAAGGCTGCGCGTGGCACTACCGGATTTTCGGGCATTAGGGGCAGAGGCGTTTGTGGAAAAATACGCCAGCGTTTGAATCTGTTTGATCGAGCCTGCTGAAATTTTAGTGGTTTTGTTGGCAATTGGCGCACCCGACACGATGGATGGCGCACCCGAGAAGCCCAGTTCTACCGCAATTGATACTGCTATTGATGCAATATCAATAACTTACAGCAGACCTATATGGCGTCAATGGGTAGTGTTTTGTTCTACCCAATCAACCACTTCGTGTTACTAAAACACCTTATTGCTATAGGTATAAAGTAACATACATCCCAATCAGTTATGGTTTTTATGAGACTACCTGAAACGGAATCCCTACTTATTAGTAGTTTCGTTTCACTTGGCTTCGCCTGGACCTATCTCTGCAATAATCCGATAGGTGGATGCTCGGCTAATTCCCAACTGCTTGGCAATGGCACTTGCACCAAGACCTTGACCATATAACTCCAAGACCTGTTGCGATTTGGCACGAGCAGTGGGCTGACGACCCCGATATTTGCCAGCCAATTTAGCCGCACTTATGCCTTCCCGTTGCCGCTGCAACATAATCTCACGCTCAAACTGGGCGATTGATGAACATAAATGCAGCAATAATTTTCCCGTCGGGGTCTTGGTATCAAGGTTCATATCCAAAATGGTCAAAGATGCCTCACGCTCATCCAAGCGTTCAATAATCTTGATTAAATCGGGGACGCTACGAGCCAAACGGTCTAATTTGGAAACAACAAGGCTGTCCCCTTTGCGAACGAACTTTAACACTCGTTCCAGTTCATCACGGCGCTGAACCGACGATACCTGTTCTTGGAATATCTCGGTGCAGCCATATGCTTCTAAATCTCGTATCTGGGCATCCAACCCTGCCACCTGTTCAGTGGTGCTTGTCCTTGCATATCCAATCTTTACCATTGCTGTTCCTCACGCCGCCATAT
>CAIRGA010000086.1 GCA_903877935.1 uncultured Hyphomicrobiales bacterium | reverse complement strand
ATCGCCGCCCCTTGGCTTGGGCTCACGGGCTTTATGGTAATCGCGGTCATGCTATCGCTTTTGATCTTCATCGGCGAGGCGGTACGCGATGCCTTTGATCCGAGAAAGACATTTTCGTGAGGGTGTGATAGAAAAGTCCAAGTTTGAAATCGGCTATTTGATAGGATCGGCTATGAGTTCGGCATACCCTATTATTATTTTACAAGATCGTTATTCCGGTACCTATTCTAACGGCAAGTGGATTGCGATAGCTGTGGGTAACCAAATGGAAAATGGTGCCTATCGAATCATCCGTTGTCTCGAAGATGGTCCATCGGGTGATGATACCGATGCACAATGGTTTTGGTCGGAGCCACCGGACTGGGTTGCGGTAGGCGATACGCCAAACGAAGCGGAAGCCGCTTTAATGAAAAAGCTCGGCTAGGATATTTTATTGACCCCCTCCCCCCTCCTTAGCGTCACCAACCTCTCCGTCGCCTTCGCCCAAGGCGGGCAGCAGACGCTTGCGGTGGATGGTGTCTCGTTTGACATCGCGAAGGGTGAAACGCTCGCCCTCGTTGGTGAATCAGGTTCAGGCAAATCCGTCACCGCACTTTCCGTTTTAAAGCTGCTCTCCTATCCGCCAGCCTCCCACCCGTCCGGCCAAATTCTCTTCAAGGGTGAGGATTTGATGCAAGCCGATGAGCCTGCGCTTCGCAAAGTACGCGGCAATGCAATTACCATGGTGTTTCAAGAACCCATGACTTCGCTTAATCCACTCCATACCATCGAAAAACAAATCGGCGAAATCCTCTCGCTGCACAAAGGCTTAACCGGTGAGCGGGCTAAAAAGCGAATTCTCGAATTGCTCGATGAAGTAGGCATACGCGATGCCGCCAACAGGCTTGATGCCTATCCGCATCAGCTATCAGGCGGCCAGCGCCAACGCGTGATGATTGCCATGGCGCTCGCCAACGAGCCGGATTTGCTGATAGCGGATGAACCCACCACCGCGCTTGATGTCACGGTTCAAGCGCAAATTCTGCGGCTTCTCAAAGACATTCAACACCGACGTGGCATGGCGATGCTGTTCATCACGCATGATCTGGGCATCGTCCGCGCCATTGCTGATCGTGTGTGTGTGATGACGCATGGCAAAATCGTCGAGCATGGTAGGGTCTCTGATATTTTTGCGTCGCCGCAACACCCCTACACGCAAAAGCTTTTAGCCGCCGAGCCTAAAGGCGAACCGCATATTGTAGCCGCCGATTCACCCGAAGTGATGCGCGCAGATGCGCTTAAAGTTTGGTTTCCTATCAAGCGGGGCTTTTTCAAAAAGACGGTTGGATTTGTCAAAGCTGTTGATGGCGTCACGCTTCGCATTCGTGCAGGCGAAACCGTTGGTGTGGTAGGCGAGTCCGGCTCCGGCAAAACGACATTGGGCCTTGCCATGTTGCGCCTTATTTCATCCGAAGGCCCGATTGCCTATCTCGGCAGCCGCATTGATGGCATCAATTCCAACGCCATGCGGCCTATGCGGCGTGACCTGCAAATCGTGTTTCAAGATCCCTATGGCTCGCTCTCCCCGCGTCTTTCCATTGCTGATATTGTCGGCGAAGGGCTCGAAGTCCAAAACGCTGCCTTAAGCCTTGAAGAGCGCCGCGAGATTGTGGCGCAAGCGCTTCTCGATGTTGGCCTTGATCCCAAAACCATGGACCGCTACCCGCATGAATTTTCCGGCGGGCAACGCCAACGCATCGCCATTGCCCGTGCGGTCGTGCTGAACCCGAAATTCATCGTGCTTGATGAGCCAACCTCCGCGCTCGATATGTCCGTTCAAGCGCAAATTGTTGATCTACTGCGTGATTTGCAACGCCGCCGTAATTTGGCCTATCTCTTCATCAGCCATGATTTAAAAGTCGTCAAAGCACTTGCCAATCATGTGATTGTCATGCGCGAAGGGCAAGTGGTGGAAGAAGGCCAGGCAAAGGCGATCTTCTCCTCGCCACAAAGCGATTATACCAAGGCACTCTTTGCCGCCGCCTTCCACCGCGATGGCACACAAGGTGCCGCTTGAACGATCAACGATGAGGATCCCATGAAGTTTACGACCCAAGACGCACTCACCGTTGCAGCCCTTTTGCGCGAAGCGGCCTTGGCCGAAATCATGCCGCGTTTTCGCTCGTTAACCGAAGGCCAAATCCGGCAAAAATCGTCGGCCACGGATCTCGTTACCGATGCCGATGAAGCGGCCGAGCGCCTGCTCACCGCAAGGCTCAAAGAAACCTTCCCCGGTTGCGCCGTCATCGGCGAGGAAGCCACCGCCGCGGATCCATCCTTGCTCGACAACATCGCCGAGCCCCGGCTCTTGTTCATTCTCGATCCCGTCGATGGCACCGCGAATTTTGCAGCCGGTCTTCCGCTTTTCGGCGTGATGGCGTCCGTCGTCAGTCACGGCGAAGTCATCGCTGGTGTAATCTATGATCCGATGGGCGAAGATTGGGCTATAGCCCTTCGCGGTGAAGGGGCATGGTTTGAAACACTCGGCGGCCAACGCCGCGATATGAAGGTCGCCAAACCCGTGCCGCTCAAGGAAATGGTTGGCGGCGTATCGTGGGGCTATCTGGAAGAGCCGCTCCGTTCCACGCTCTGCACCAATATGGCGCAGCTATCGGCCAGCGCGAGCTTGCGCTGCGCCGCGCATGAATATCGGCTCGTCGCCTCCGGCCACACGCATTTTGTGCTCTACAATAAACTCATGCCGTGGGATCACGCCGCCGGTTGGCTCATCCATCGTGAAGCAGGCGGCTACTCCGCCCGCTTTGATGGCAGTGCTTATAAACCCACGCTTTACACAGGTGGCCTATTATGCGCAACGGATGAAGCGAGTTGGCATGTTTTAGCCAACGGACTTTTAAAACCGAAAGGAAAATAGCGGATGCCCACCCCCCTCATGGTGAGCCGCGCCAAAGGCGCGTGTCGAACCACGGTGCTCTATTCTGCGCCACGTCCTTCGACAAGCATCGCTACCGCGATGCTGCTCAGGATGAGGACTACAAATAGCATTATAAATTAACAGGACACATATGCCCCGCGCCTTTCTTATCGTCATGGATTCAGTCGGATGCGGCGGCGCAGCGGATGCCGCTTCCTATGGCGATGAAGGATCAAATACGCTCGGCCATATTGCAAGAGCCTGCGCGAAAGGCTTGAGCGATAAAGCTGGCTTACGCGCAGGCCCGCTAACACTCCCGTTTTTATCGTCCTTGGGCTTGCGCGAAGCCTGCCACGCATCGACCGGTTCGGAGTTACCGATTGCGCCATCCGAAGTAAGCGGCCAATGGGGCTATGCGGTTGAAACCTCCAAAGGCAAAGACACGGTATCCGGCCATTGGGAAATTGCCGGCGCGCCTGCTAATTTTACCTTCGGCTATTTCACCAAAACGGAAAACTCATTTCCGCCTGAACTCATCAACGCCATCGTCACGGAAGCAAAACTACCAGGCATCTTGGGGGATTGTCACGCGTCCGGTACCGCGATCATCGAAACACTGGGCGCCGACCATGTCGCAAGCGGCAAACCGATCTTCTACACTTCCGCCGACAGCGTGTTGCAAATCGCAGCGCATGAAGAGACATTCGGCCTCGAAAATCTCTATACCCTCTGCCGTTTGGTGCGTCGCCATGTCGATCCGCTCAAGATTGGTCGCGTCATCGCGCGGCCTGTCATCGGCT
>CAIRGA010000085.1 GCA_903877935.1 uncultured Hyphomicrobiales bacterium | reverse complement strand
CCTTTCGTAAACCGGTCCCGGCTGCGCGTAAAATCCGCCCGCATCTGCGTGAAATACTCATCGTCTTTTTGCAGCCCATAGGCCACCGCCGTTTGCAAATTCGGCGGCGTGGTAAAGGTGATATATTGATGCGCTTTGGTGAGCACGCGGAAGAGATGCGGTGCCGCGCAGCTAAAGCCCACTTTCCACCCCGTCAGCGAAAAAATTTTACCCGCCGAGCCAATCTTTACCGTACGCTCGCGCAACGCCGGAATCGACAAGGCCGAGACATGCTCGCGTCCGTCAAAAATCACATGCTCCCACACTTCATCGGAGAGCAATATCGCATCATGCTTCACACAAAAACGTGCCAAAAGTTCCAAATCCTCGCGCGGCAAAACAACCGCCGAAGGGTTGATCGGATTATTCAAAAAAACGAGGCGCGTTTTATCTGTAAACGCTGCCGACAACATCGCCTCGTCAAAGCGCCAATAAGGTGGTTGCAGCGCCACGAATTTTGGCACACCGCCCGCACGCAGCACCAGCGGCAAATAGGCGTCATACATCGGCTGGAACAAAATCACCTCGTCACCCGGCGTGATCAGCGCCATCAACGCGCCCGCAATCGCCTCGGTAGCGCCCGAGGTGATCATCACCTCGTTTTCCCAATCGAGCGTCACGCCTTGATGATGCGCGTAATGTTTAGCGACGGCCTGTCGCAGCTCCGGCAGGCCGGGCATCGGTGGATATTGGTTCCAGCCATTCACCACTGCATCGGCGGCTTTCTCCAAAACATCGCGTGGCCCGGGGCCATCGGGAAAGCCTTGGCCGAGATTGATCGCGCCCGTTTCGCGCGCGAGCTTCGACATGGTTTCGAAAACGGAGGTTTGGAGTTCTGAGAAAATCGGGTTCATCGTGAAACTTTAGAATTTTATCCGCAAAGCATCAATCCTCAAGCTTTCGAGGTCGACGATCCCTTCTCCTTGAAGGAGAAGGTCCCTGCGCAGCAGGGGGATGAGGTTCTGGAGGTTACAGTAGGAGTCTCAACCTTGTGGTGTTTCATAACAACCATCAGCCCCTCATCAGTCGGCTCCGCCGACAGCTTCTCCCTCAGGGAGAAGCGGGCAAGAAAGTCGCTGATCTTGCCCGCCGAGATTGAAAGAAGTCGTTCCTCGGGTTACAGGGTAAACGAGCGATGAAATGTAGCTAAAAAATCCATGAATGAGGAAACCCATATGACCGACATTAAAGGTGCCATTTATCCCGATCTCGAAGGCAAAGGCGTGCTCATCACGGGCGGTGGCTCAGGGATTGGCGAATCGATTGTCCACCATTTCGCCCGCCAAAAGGCAAAAGTCGCGTTCATCGACATCAATGTCGAAGCCGGCAAAAAAGTCGCCGCCGATTGCGCCGCCAAGGGCTGGAACGTGCATTTCGAGCCTTGCGACCTTACCAATATCCCAGCGCTTCAAGCGGCGGTAAAAAATTGCCGTGCGGCCATAGGCCCCATCACCGTGCTCATCAACAATGCGGCGCATGATCAGCGCCACAAGATGGAAGACGTGACGTCGGAATATTGGGACGAGCGTTTCGCCACCAATCTCAAGCACCAATTCTTCTGCGCGCAAGCCGTGATCGAGGATATGAAGGCGGCCAATGATGGCGTCATCATCAATTTCGGCTCGACCTCCTGGATGGTTGGCCAAGGCGGCATGGCGGCTTACACGGCGGCAAAATCTGGCGTGCTCGGCCTTACCCGTTCGCTCGCCCGCGATTTCGGCCAATGGAATATCCGCTGCAACGCGATTGCACCGGGCTGGATCATGACCGAGCGGCAAAAGACGCTCTGGCTCACGCCGGAAGGTGAAAAGGAGCTGATGATCCGCCAATGCTTGAAGCGCAAATTGGTGCCAGCGGACCTCGCCAAGGTCACAGTGTTCATGGCATCGTCCGAAGCCGAAGCGATGACCAATCAGCAATATGTCGTTGATGGCGGTTGGGTCTAATCGCCTCGATGACAACACCCGCTTTGCTCGCCATTGATTGGGGCACCACCCGCTTCCGCGCCTATCTCTTGGATAAAGCGGGCGCGGTGCTGGAGCGCGTCTCGTCCGATGAGGGCATCATGGCGGTCAAGCCCGGCGGTTTTCCCGCCGTGCTTGCCATGCGCTGCGGCATGTGGCTGGCGCGGCACCCTGACATTCCCGTGATTATGGCGGGCATGGTCGGCAGCCGGAATGGCTGGGCGGAAGTGCCCTATCGCGCCTGCCCGGCCACCGCATCCGAGATTTCGGGTGCCATGGTCGCCGTCGATATCGGCAATGGCCGCCAAGCCCGCATCGTGCCGGGCCTTTCGACGCGCGATGCCGCAGGCGCCCCCGATGTCATGCGTGGCGAAGAAACGCTGGCGCTGGGCACGGGTATCGAGAACGGCACCGTCATTTTGCCCGGCACCCATTCCAAATGG
>CAIRGA010000084.1 GCA_903877935.1 uncultured Hyphomicrobiales bacterium | reverse complement strand
TGCAGCCCAGCAAAGCGTAATAGTCTTGGCCGATGACGCCGTCGGAGCCACTGCCACAAAGGCAGAAGCTGCGAGCGCAATCGCACTGGCAACGAGCTTTCTCATAAAGTTTATCTCCCTTCGGTAGACGCGGCCGCCCCCGATTTGACAACCGGAAGTCTTTTTTATCCGCGCGCAAAAACGTTTCCCGCCCGAAAGACGCTCGAATTTTGCTACCCGATCCGTCCACAGGATTGTTTAGTAAATTATAGTTTACTAAATTAAACAAGTAGCTATTTTAATAATTGCAGAAAAATCTTTCAATGGCCCGCCATGGCCAGACGGAGAAATTTCGGGACTTGATTCAGTCAGATTTGAGTGGCTGAATTGGCGCTAATTCATAAAGCCGACAGGCAAAAAACTACTATGGGGGAGAAAAAAATGGCGAGTAACGTCAAAGGACCGGCTCTTTTTTTGGCGCAATTTGCCGGAGACGCAGCACCCTTCAATTCATTCGATTCGATTTGTAAATGGGCAGCAAGCTTAGGGTATAAAGGCGTGCAAATTCCAACTTGGGATGGGCGCCTGTTTGACCTAAAAAAGGCTGCATCGTCCAAAACCTATTGTGACGAGATTGCAGGTATTGCTCAAAAGCATGGGCTCGCTATCACTGAATTATCGACCCATTTACAAGGCCAGCTTATCGCCGTTAATCCGGCATTTGATGAAGCCTTTGACGCATTCGCTCCTGCCGAAGTGCACGGCAAGCCAAAAGCACGACAGGCTTGGGCGGTTGATCAACTTATGCTTGCGGCGCAGGCGTCCAAACATCTTGACCTCCATGCAACTGTCACTTTTTCCGGCGCACTTGCATGGCCCTTTGTATATCCTTGGCCGCAACGTCCGGCGGACATGGTTGAAACAGCATTTGCCGAACTCGCAAAACGCTGGAAGCCGATTCTTAATGCCTATGATGAGGTGGGTTGTGATGTCTGCTACGAGATCCACCCGGGCGAAGATTTGTTCGACGGTGCAACCTTTGAAAGGTTTGTTGAAGCGCTAAAGGGGCACAAGCGCGCCTGCATTAATTATGACCCATCGCATTTTGTGCTGCAACAGCTCGACTATCTCGATTTCATCGATATTTATCACGAACGCATCAAAGCCTTCCACGTAAAAGATGCAGAGTTTAACCCGACCGGCAGGCAGGGTGTTTACTCCGGCTATGCGAATTGGGTTGATCGTGCCGGACGCTTCCGGTCCTTGGGCGATGGGCAAGTCGACTTTGCCGGAATTTTCTCGAAAATGGCACAATATGGCTATGACAGCTGGGCGGTTCTCGAATGGGAATGTTGCCTGAAACATCCCGAGGATGGTGCACGCGAAGGGGCTGAATTTATTAAAAGCCATTTGATCCATGTAACTGAAAAGGCATTTGACGATTTCGCGGGCGGTGAAACGGATAAAAAGCAGATCAAACGAATGCTCGGCATTCGATAAAAGCCGCGACAACGAGGAACTTTTTTATGGCGATTACAGGAAAAGATGACGGTAGCATCGGCGGTCGCATTCGCCTCGGTATGGTCGGTGGCGGTGAAGGCGCCTTTATCGGTGCCGTTCACCGTTTAGCGGCCAGAATGGATGATCAGTATAGCTTTGTCGCTGGCGCCCTAAGTTCGACACCCGAAAAATCATTGCGCTCCGGCGCCTCCCTCGGCCTCGACCCAAAGCGCGTCTATGGCTCTTATGAAGAGATGGCGAAGAAAGAAGGGCGTCGGAAAGATGGGATTGAGGCAGTTGCCATCGTTACGCCAAACCATATGCATGCTGGTCCCGCGCTAGCGTTTTTAAAAGCCGGCATCCATGTCATTTGCGATAAGCCCTTAACAACCTCCCTCAAAGAAGCGTGGAAACTACAAACGGCAGCAGAAAAGTCCGGCAAGATTTTCGCCGTTACCCATAATTATACAGGCTATCCGATGGTGCGGCAGGCCCGCGCGATGATTGCTGCCGGAGAGCTCGGCGAAATTCGCGTGGTGCAGGTGGAATACCCTCAAGATTGGTTAGCTGAACCGCTTGAGCAAACGGGACAAAAGCAAGCGGATTGGCGGACTGATCCATTGCGCTCTGGTGCCGGAGGATGTATCGGCGACATCGGCACGCATGCCTTTAACCTTGCCGAATTTATAACCAATATACCCGTTGTGGAAGTATCAGCCGAATTAACAACCTTCGTGCAAGGCCGTCGTCTAGATGATGATACGCATGTTCGTATGCATTACGCCAATGGTGCAAAGGGCACGCTCTGGGCGAGCCAAGTCGCTGTAGGCAACGAGAATGCGTTGCGCATTCGCGTCTATGGCACCAAGGGTGGATTGTCGTGGTCGCAAGAAAATCCAAACTATCTTCAGTTTTCGCCCATCGGCAAGCCGACCTATACGATTACACGCGGTGGCGCAGGTTCTGGCGCAGAAGCAGGTCGTATGACGCGCATCCCTCCGGGACATCCGGAAGGATATCTCGAAGGTTTTGCTAATATTTATAGCGAAATTGCCCACGCGATCCGCGCATCACGAAGCGGCACACATCCTGATGCCGCCGTTCTTTTTCCGACGATTCATGATGGTGTCAAAGGGCTAGCCTTCATAGAGGCGGCTGTTGCCTCATCAGAAAAAGCGGGGCGGTGGACAAAACTATAAGGGAAATTCGACGGTGACGAGCATGTCAAAGAAACTACCGCATCGTCTGATACAAATGAAAGAATTCAAAAATAGGGGGAAATAAAATGGCTGCCAATATCTATCCTAAATTGCATAATGCCATGTGGCCCGGCCTCGTCGGCAAAGGCGGTGACTCAGAACCACCTATTGATCTAGATACGATGTTATCCATGACTGCGAAGGCCGAAGTCAACGGTGTGAAATTTGACGGCGTTGATCTATTCCTCGCTGACCCTCACACAAGCATCGATTCGTCGCCGGACGAGATAAAAAAGCTGGGCGATAAAATTTCTAATTTAGGCTTGGCCGTAGGAACCGTAATCGCGCCGGTCTGGCCACCTGTCGGTGGCGGCTCGGCAATGGGCAACGCTACCGATCGTAAGCAATTTGTTGAAATGGTGCGCAAGGCATGTGCGATCGGCAAACAGCTCAAAGACCATGGCGTCAGAAAATATGGCGTTGTTCGCATCGATTCAGCCGCGAGCGTCGAGGATTGGGCAAAAGATCCCGTTGCTAACACAAAGCTGATTGCGCAAACCTTCCGCGAGGCCTGTGACGTAGCCGAATCCTATGGCGAAAGGCTGGCGGCCGAAGGTGAAATCTGTTGGGGCGGAATGCATAGCTGGAAGGCTATGATCGATACGCTCGAAGCCGTCGGGCGCCCAAAAACCCTCGGATTCCAGGCGGATATGGCCCATACGCTCCTTTATACGATGGGCTATAACGCACCTGAATCAAGGCTTCTACCGGAAAACTTTGATTGGAAGGACCAGGCTGTTCTTGACGCGGCTTTAAAACAAATGACCGACAAGCTTCGTCCATGGACTTTCGATTTTCACGTAGCGCAAAATGATGGCTCAGTATTTGGCTCAGGCTCGCATGATAAGACCGGTCGTCACTGCCAAGTGAAAGATCCGAATGGAAAGCTCGATGTAACCAAGCATGCGGGTTTATGGCTTCGCGACGGATCAGGGAATCTAACCAAAGCATTCCAACATATGTGTTGGGATGGCTGCATGTTCCCCAATGCCGTCATGATGCAACAACAAATATGGAACGATATTTTAGGCGCGATGATTAAGGTACGCGACGCCCATGGTTGGCAGCCTTAAGGGAAGGAATAGAGGATTATGAGCAACAAGAAGCCACTAAATGTCGCCGTCGTCGGCTATGGATTTATGGGCCGCACGCATTCAAATGCCTTCAAACAGGTTAGTCAATTTTTTAATCTTGAACACACGCCCGTCATGAAAGCTGTCTGCGGTCGCAACGAGACCAATGCAAAAGCATTCGCTGATCAATGGGGTTATGAGTCTTATGAAACAGATTGGAGAAAATTGATCGAGCGTAAAGATATCGACTTGATCGACATCGCAACCCCTAATGATACCCATGCTGAAATTGCAATTGCGGCAGCAAAGGCAGGCAAAATGGTGATGTGCGAAAAGCCGCTAGGCCGCACGCCAGCCGAAGCTCTCAAAATGGTTGAAGCGGTCGAAACTGCGAAAGTTGCCAATATGGTCTGGTATAATTACCGCCGTGTTCCCGCCGTCACCATGGCCAAGCAACTAATTGACGAAGGTAAACTGGGGCGTATCTTCCATTATCGCGCAAAATTCTTGCAGGACTGGACAATCTCAAAAGATCTCCCGCAAGGCGGGGCAGGCCTCTGGCGGCTTGATGCGTCGGTTGCTGGCAGCGGCGTAACTGGTGATTTGTTGGCCCATTGCATCGATACCGCAATGTGGCTGAATGGCGATATCACCTCTGTAACCGCAATGACCGAGACGTTTATCAAGGAGCGGCAACATAATTTGACTGGCAAAGTTGAAACCGTGAGCATCGATGATGCCAGCGCCTTCCTTGCTCGGTTCGACAATGGCTCGCTCGCCACCTTTGAAGCTACACGCTATGCCCGCGGTCACAAGGCACTCTACACGCTCGAAATTAATGGCGAGCATGCATCGATCTTCTGGGATCTACACGATCTCCATCGCTTGCAATATTTCGATCACCGCGACGAGGGTCGCCTTCGTGGCTGGCGTTCGATTCATATCACGGATGGCGACCAACCCTACATGAAACATTGGTGGGTACCCGGCCTGCAAATTGGCTATGAGCATACATTTATTCATCAAGCTGCAGACTTCATTGAAGGATTAGAGACAGGTAAACCTGCTTCTCCAACCTTCAGGGCAGGCCTCGCAACGGATTATGTCACCGATGCCGTGCTCGCATCGGCGCAAAGCCGCTCTTGGCAGGACGTAAAAAAGGCTTAATTCTGAACCAACCAATATAATTCTTTGAGCAGCAATCTTTTCAGATTGACCTATATTAGAACTTAGAAAAGGCTTGGGTTCACACGTCTTAAAGTAAGTGGAGTTTCTTTGCTTCACTTACTAGTCAAGATGCTATGATGATTGCCTATCTTTGAATTTTGTGAAATACTTTCCAGCGTCGGAGATCGACCCTGTAGCCTTAAAGCGTTTAACTACATAAAAGCATATCACACAGAACAATAGCCAACGAGGCGTCATGGAACGCCTAACATTTGGTAACAATTGGGAGGATTGCATGCTGGATAGTACGCCTGCTGGAAAGGCACAAGTTTTTCTTGATTCATTCGGTGAAACGCTAGCCAAGGGCGACATTGACGCCGCGGTTAACCTCTTTGCAGAGGATTGCTACTGGCGTGACCTTGTCACCTTCACATGGAACATTAAAACCATGGAAGGACGCGAGCAGATCCGCGATATGCTCAAGCATTGCCTTAACGGCGCTAAGCCCAGCCATTGGCAGGTCTATGACAAAGAGCCCGCGTCGATTAATGGCAACATAACCGAAGCTTGGTTTACGTTTGAAACCGATGTTGCTCGAGGCTATGGCCTTATCCGCATTCGCGATGGCCTTATCTGGACGCTTCTCACCACGATGGTCGAGCTTAAAGGCCATGAAGAGCAATCAGGCTTCGCACGACCGCTCGGCGCCAAACATGGCGTTAATATTGGCGCCAAAACATGGAAAGAAGAGCGCGATGAGGAGGCCGCAACGTTGGGCTATACCAAACAGCCTTATGTTGTGATTATCGGAGGCGGCCAAGGTGGCATCGCGCTCGGCGCGAGGCTTCGTCAACTCGGCGTACCCACCATTATCATTGAAAAGAATGATCGTCCGGGCGATAGCTGGCGTAAGCGCTATAAATCACTCTGCCTGCATGATCCTGTTTGGTATGATCACTTGCCTTATATTGATTTTCCAAAAAATTGGCCGGTCTTTGCACCTAAGGACAAGATTGGTGATTGGCTCGAAATGTACACGAAAGTTATGGAGCTAAATTACTGGACTAAAACAACCGCCAAATCAGCCACCTATGACGAAGCCAAAAAAGAATGGACAGTCACAGTTAATCGCGATGGCAAAGAAATTGTGTTACATCCCAAGCAGTTGGTGTTTGCAACAGGCATGTCCGGCAAAGCCCATGTGCCTAAATTCAAAGGCATGGAAAATTTCAAGGGTGAGCAACATCACTCCTCGCAACATCCGGGCCCTGATGGCTATAAAGGCAAAAAAGTGGTTGTCATCGGCTCGAATAATTCGGCCCATGACATCTGCGCCGCCCTGTATGAGAACGGCGTTGATGTAACAATGATCCAGCGCTCGACAACCCATATTGTTCGCTCAGACAGTCTTATGGAAATTGGCCTCGGGGATCTTTATTCCGAGCGCGCCGTTCAATCGGGTATGTCGACAGGCAAAGCCGATCTGATATTCGCCTCGGTGCCTTATGCCATTCTGCATACGTTCCAAAAGCCCGTATATGATAAAATCCGCGAGGTCGATGCAGAGTTTTATAACGCCCTTGAAAAAGCCGGATTCCAGCTGGATTTTGGCGTCGATGATTCTGGTCTCTTTATGAAATATCTACGCCGTGGTTCAGGCTATTATATCGATATCGGTGCATCCCAATTGATTATCGATGGCAAGATTAAACTCGTTGCCGGACAAGTAGATGAAATTACCGCGAATGGCGTTAAACTTTCCGATGGCAAAGAAGTTCCAGCCGATGTTATCGTTTATGCAACGGGCTATGGGTCGATGAATGGTTGGCTTGCTGACCTTATCGATCAAAAGACTGCTGATAAAGTAGGTAAAGTCTGGGGCCTCGGTTCCAATACGCCTAAAGACCCAGGCCCATGGGAAGGCGAACAGCGCAATATGTGGAAGCCAACGCAGCAAGAGAACCTATGGTTACATGGTGGTAATCTGCATCAATCGCGGCATTACTCTCAGTTTCTCTCGCTGCAATTAAAAGCGCGGTATGAGGGAATACCGACGCCCGTTTATGGACTTCAGCCATCCTATCACAAATCCTAATTAAGAATAAGCTCCATCCTGATGGGGGTGGGGCTTATTTTTGTGAGAAATCTAAATCAATAGTGTCTGATGGTACATACTTACATATTTCTAAGAATAAGCTCACATAGCTTCTGAGCGGCAGCCCTACAATTTTCCAATCTAAAATGGGCGCACGTACCACGCGTCTTGTCTTCCAAGAGCCAAACTTTGCTTAACTATCATCAATCAGTAACAGCGTAATCATTAATTATGCACGCTGATTGCCCTTCTAAACCATATATGAATTCGCTGAATTGTTGGTAGCGGAGGAAGGCTACGGACTATACAGCGTCTTTTGGCTTAAGCTTTGAGCGCTAAACCATAAATGAATTCACCCTTTTTATTTTCATGGCTAGATTATAGAAAAGTGAAACTTGGAAACGTGTTTGCACCATAGAACGACTGACTTTTTCCGTTTAGATGATGGGCACTCATGTTAATGTACGTTTTCGCAACATAGCATTGAATAATCGCCTATTTATTTAACTGCTTTCCTTTGTTATTCTTTTTACCCATTAAATGTTCGATGAACTAGGCTTATAAATTATCTTTTCCAAGACGATCAGGAACGGACCAGAACATGCTCATTAAATCGGTCGATACGCTGGTCATTGGTGCCGGACAGGCTGGCCTTGCAATGAGCGAGCATTTGAGCAAACAGGGTGTATCGCATCTTGTGCTTGAGCGGAAACGGATTGCTGAGCGTTGGCGCTCCGAACGGTGGGATTCCTTGGTGGCCAACGGCCCCGCTTGGCATGATCGTTTTCCAGGCATGACATTTCCGAACCTCGATCCGGATGCCTTTGCGACGCGCGAGATGATTATTTCTTATTTTGAAGCCTATGCCGAGATGATTAAGGCCCCGATCCGCTCTGGTGTGAACGTCGAAGCGCTTTCTCTAAGTGCGAATGGTGCAGGTTTTAAAGCCGAAACGTCCGACGGCGTTATTGAAGCAAAAAATGTGGTGGTCGCGACGGGGCCATTTCAACGGCCGATCATTCCAACCAATGTGCCCGCCGATGCTGGCGTGATCCAAATTCATTCGAGTTCCTACCGCAATCCCGCACAATTACCGGAAGGAGCGGTTCTTGTAGTTGGCGCGGGATCATCCGGAGCGCAGATTGCTGACGAGCTGTTGCGCGCGGGAAAGCGTGTTTATCTTTCAATTGGCCCACATGATCGACCACCGCGTCGGTATCGCGGGCGTGATTTTGTATGGTGGCTGGGTGTCTTGGGAAAATGGGATGCAACGACACGCGATCCCGCAACCGAGCATGTAACAATCTCGGTGAGTGGCGCGCATGGCGGGCAAACGATCGATTTTCGTGAATTTGCCGAGCGCGGCATGACGCTGGTTGGCCGCGCGGGTCACTATAAAGATGGCGTTATTCACTTTGCACCTGATCTGGCCGAAACCATTGAGCGGGGTGATGCTAATTATCTCTCGGTGTTGGACGAAGCCGATCACTATGCCCGTACCCATAAGCTCGACATGCCGGAGGAGCCCGAAGCGCGTATCATCCGGCCTGATCCAGAATGCGTGCGTAACCCATTGTTCGATCTTCATCTCGCAGAGACTGGCGTTACATCGATCATTTGGGCGACGGGATATAGACTTGATTTCGATTGGTTGAAACTCGATGCGTTTGACGACAAAGGCCGACCCGCGCATGAACGGGGCGTCGCCAAAATACCGGGCCTTTATTTTTTAGGCCTTGCATGGCTCGCGCGCCGTGCCTCGCCCTTTATTTGGGGCGTTTGGCACGACGCTGAATATCTCGCAAGCCATATTGCAATAAGGCGATAAAGCCTCTTGCCTGTTTACTGACGGTTCTGGCGGAAGGCCGCAGCACGGCGATGACCTTCGAGCCCTTCTGTCGCGCTTTGACGCACGGCGGGAGGTGCAACGGCTGCAACACCGCGCGCATCGAGCCATTGATGCGTGCAAATTTTAACATAGGAGCCGACCCAAAGCCCCCCGGTGTAGCGCGCGGCCGCCATGGTTGGCAGCGTGTGATTGGTACCGCAGCATTTATCCGAATAAACAACACTCGCCATTTCGCCGATAAACAGCGAACCATAATTGCGTAGTTTTTTAGCGGTTGCGTGCGGATCAGCCGTGTGAACTTGCAAATGTTCGGCGGCGATAAAATCGGAGTACGCAATCATCGAAGCCTCATCTGCGCAGATGGCAATTTCGCCATAATCGCGCCATGCAGGTTCAGCAACATTGGCCGTCGATAGGCCTGTAAGCTGCCGTTCCACTTCTTTAAGCACGGCCTCGGCGAGACGAGCATCTGTTGTGATCAGACCCACGCGTGTGCGGATATCATGTTCGGCTTGGGCGAGAAGATCCGTGGCGATCATTTCGGGATCACCCGTTTCATCCGCGACAATAAAAATTTCGCTCGGGCCTGCTAATTGATCAATACCGACGCGACCGAAGACTTGCCGTTTGGCCTCATTCACATAGGCGTTGCCGGGGCCAACGATTTTATCAACCGAGGGCACCGACTCTGTACCCCACGCCATGGCGGCAATGGCTTGCGCGCCACCAATGCGGAAAATGCGATCAGCACCCGAAAGATGACAGCCCGCAATCATCGCCGGATGCGCGGTTGGCGGTAGGCAAGCAATAACTTCATCACAGCCCGCTACCTTTGCCGGCACCAGCGTCATCACGGGCGCGGATAAAAGCGGGTAGCGGCCACCTGGCACATAGGCACCCACTTTTTCAATCGGGATGACACGATGGCCGAGATGGAGACCCGGAAGCGTTTCAATATCGAGCGGCAAAATAGTGGCAAGCTGAGCCTTGGCAAATTCACGCACGCGCTCAATCGCAAATTCGGTGTCTTTGCGGGATTGGCTTTCAAGACCCTCAAGGGCTGCTTTGCGCTCCGCCATGCTGATTTCGAGTGGACCCAAATCAACCTTATCAAAGGTTTTGGAATAATCCCGAACGGCGGCATCACCCCGATCACGAACAGCGGCGATGATATCCTTTACCGTTGTTTCAATCGCGGCATTATCAGAAATAGCATCACGACGGCCGGCCTTTAAATGTCTAACGGAAGCGGAAAGATGCGCAGGAATAGTAGACATAAAACAGGCTCCGATTCGACCAGGGGACACAACCAGATTGAAACGTCGCATTCGATTGAAAAAGGCGCAAGTGCGACGGGCGCGAGGCCCCCCTTGCGCTAGGCGCATGGCCGCTTGCGATAAAGACAGTTGCACAAGGCCCGATTAAGCGTCACGATCTGCTTGAGGAATGCGCCTAGAGGGTCACGCGATGTTGGACACAGTCGAAGCACTGTCACCCGTTAAAGAGCTGGTTGCCAATGTGGCTGCCGGGTTTGAACATGCCCGCGCCATGCCGAAAAGCGTCTATACATCGGAAGAATTTGCCAAGCTTGAGGTCGATAAAATATTTGCCAAACAATGGTTCTGCGCTGGTCGTTCAACATCGCTTGCAAAGTCCGGCGATTATCTAACGCTCAATCTCGCGGGTGAGCCGATTATGGTGATCCGCGGACAAGACGGTATCTTGCGGGCGCAATCGAATGTCTGCCTCCATCGCATGTCGACCCTGCTTGAAGGCAAAGGCAACAAAACGTCCATCGTTTGCCCCTATCATGGTTGGACTTATAAAACCGATGGATGTTTGCGGGCGGCGCCTGCGATGAAGCAAAACAAGGACTTTAACGTCGCTGCTTATCGCTTGCCGCAATTACGCTGCGAAGAATGGCTTGGCTGGATTATGGTGTCGCTCAACCCCGATGCCCCACCGGTTGCTGAGCAGTTCCAAGACGTCGCGACCATGATCGCCGATTACGATATGGAAAACTATGTCGAAGCCTTTTCCGAAGAGTTCGTCTGGGGCACCAATTGGAAAGTTTTGGCTGAAAATTTTATGGAAAGTTATCACCTGCCCGTCTGCCATGCCGGGACGATTGGTGGCCTCTCCAAACTCGATGAAATGATATGCCCGCCCGGCGAGGCGCATTTTAATTATCATACGATCTTGAAAGAGCCGAGTTTTAAAATCGGCAATGCGCATCCGAGTAACACCCAGTTGAGTGGTGATCGCCGTCGGATGACTTATTTATTGGCGCTTTATCCGAGCCTTCTGATTACGCTGACACCCGGCTATTTCTGGTATCTCTCTCTGCACCCTTTAGGCCCTGCGCAGGTGCAGGTTCGGTTCGGCGGTGGTATGTCGCGCGATTTTCTAAATGATGCAGATACGGATGAGCATTTTAAAAAGCTCAAAGCGCTGCTCGATGAAGTGAATGTTGAAGATAAATCCTGCACCGAGCGGGTGTATCGCGGCCTATGCTCAACCCATGCAACGCCCGGGCATCTCTCGCATCTTGAGCGTCCCAATTTTGACTTTGCCACTTGGCTTGCCCGTGAGCTTTCGGCATGAATAAATTGGCTGCCCGCGCAAGAAGCATTCTCGATGATTTGATTGCGTTTCCGACGGTAAGTTCGGATTCCAATCTCGCGATGATTGATTATATCCGCGTTTTATTGGAACGTGCCGGCATCACCTCTTCGCTGATCTTTAGTGAGGATCGAAAGAAAGCCAACCTCTTCGCCAGTATCGGGCCGAACGATAGACCAGGCGTTCTCTTATCGGGCCATAGCGATGTTGTGCCGGTGGAAGGGCAAGCATGGACGAGCTATCCGTTTAAACTGGTTGAGCGCCAAGGGCAGCTTTATGGGCGCGGTACCGCTGACATGAAAGGTTTTATCGCCTGCGTGCTGGCTGTTGCTGAACATCTCTCCGGTCGTCATTTAGCAAGGCCCTATCAAATGGTTTTTAGCTATGATGAAGAAGTAGGTTGTATTGGCGTGCGCCGGGTTATCGACCAATTTTCTTCGCTCTCTATGATTCCAGAGCTTTGTATTGTTGGTGAACCGACGCTGATGGAGCCGGTTATTGCCCATAAAGGAAAAGTTGCAGGCCATATTCGCTGCGTTGGCCATGCATGCCATTCGGGCCAAGCGTTAGAGGGATTAAACGCCATCCATCTGGCAAACGATATGGTAACGGCAATACGGCATCAGCAGGACATCATCTTGAATGGTAGCGTGCGGGATGATGGCTTTACTGTTCCGATTACAACCTTGCATATCGGCACGATCAAAGGTGGAACGGCATTGAATATTGTGCCGAGTGAATGCAGTCTTGATTTTGAAATTCGCAATATTCCATCGCAGAATGCGGATGAGTTGCTTGATATTCTCTTTGATCAGGCACGGAAATTAACGGAAAGCGTCGTACAAAAATTTCCGGGTACCGGGATTTCAATTGATATTTTCAATCGCTATCCGGGGCTTGCAACACCAACGGATAGCCCTGCCCTCACCCGCGTGCAGCGATTAGTTGGCAGCAATGGTGCCGGTAAGATTTCATTTGGAACCGAGGGCGGATTGTTCAACGAACATCTTGGCGTGCCAGTGATTGTTTGCGGGCCCGGTGATATTGCCCAAGCGCATAAGCCTGATGAGTTTGTAAGCGTCGCACAGCTTGATGCGTGTCTTAGATTTTTAGATCGGCTTAGCGCTGAATTGATGGCGGCTTAAAGCTTCCCTATTTATCGCCGGGCACGCCATAAGACGGCGCCTCGGTTGGGTTGAGCGCGCGTGTAATATAGGCATCCATTTGCGGCTTCCACCGGTCCCAGAGATGCGCCAGTTCACCAATCGGATCCGTCTCGTGCCAATCAACGCGAAGATCGGCGACAGGCCATGCAACATCGCGAACCAGAATGAGACCAGCGGAATGAACTGGGCCTGCTTCACCACCGGCTTGCATAGCCGCTTGCATCGTACCAATCAATCGGTCGCCTAAATCGGCATCGCTATGGGCTTGAAAATAATCCGCCATAGTTTGCAGCACCGCTTCACTGGCCAAAAGATTACCCGCGACCGCACCGTTGTCAAAGGCGATGGCATTAAAAATACCAAGCGCTTTATTGCCCGAATGGGTGATGGATTGACCGTTGCGATCAACAAAGGCGATTTGACGATAATCAATATAGCTTGATGTTTGTTTGATCTGCTCTAAGGCGTCGGCGGCCGAGAGACCCGATGCCATCAAGTCAAGGCCACGCGGCCCGATTGTTGGGTCGGTGATGTTTTGCGTCGCCACGGCTCCCACGCCAGCCCGGGCATGCGCGCAGCGGGCGGCCACCGCTGGGCTTGATGAGGATACAGCAACACCAAACATGCCAGTGCGCGCACAACGTGCCGTTATTGAAAATGTCATTCGTTCCGCTCTTCTTTTAATCTGGAATAACGGCTGTCACTTCGATTTCGACCAACCATTCCGGCCGAGCCAATGCGGTTACGACAAGTCCTGTCGAGCAATAATGCACGCCCTTTAACCATTTACCCATTTCGACATAAACGGCTTCACGAAAACGAATATCGGTAAGATAAATCGTTATCCGGCAGATATGCGATAAATCGCTGCCTGATTCTTCGAGCAGCGTTTTGACGTTTTGCATCGCCATGCGGGCTTGCCCCTCGGGATCGCCGACCGCAACATTCTCACGCGTATTGAGGTCTTGCGAAACTTGTCCGCGCACAAACACCATCGTACCGCGCGCGACAACGGCTTGCGCGAGATCATTATCGAGCTTTTGCTCCGGATAGGTTTTTTTCGTATTGAACGGACGAATGCGTTTATGAACCATTGTTTTGCTTTCGATGAAGCTGCTGATTAGCCGTTCAAGATTTCATAATGCACTTCAACAGGCTTGCCGCCATTGATGGGCAAAATATCCTGAGGGCACGCGGACATGGCAACAACGACATCCATCTCAGCGCGCAAGATCACATAATCACCAGCCTTTGAACGAGGCTCGCCCCACTCAATCGCGCCATTCGGGTTAACCGGAATGTTCATCCATAAATTTAAGGGGCTTGGTACTTCCGTGTAAGTCGCATGAATAGCGCGCATGGCAGCGTGGAGATTATCGGTGCAATTGTCGTGATAATCTGTGCAACCCAGCAAGCCGTAGCGATAATCGTCACATGCCGCGACAATCGTATCATGGATACCGGGCGAAGTGTCTTCCGCGAAAAACAAAATCGGGCGGCGACGGTTCGAATAAAGGTTATGGCCCTTGGTCGGGAAAATGGTTCCGATCGTTGGCCTCGTATGTTCCATCGACATAAATTCGGTTGGATCATAAGAGCTGAACGCCCATGTATCGCAAACCTGATGGCCGTGCGTATTGATGATCTTAATGGATTGACCTTTTGAAAGGCGAACCGCCTTGCCTTGTCGTGCTGGGACCGTGTGATGATGACCGTGATGATCGTGTGACATTCAGAGACTCCTTTACGCACAAAACTTCAAGAGTGCGCTTCCATTTTCAAACGTTCCATCCGCCGACGAGTGAGTTCGAGCGACATGAGGAGAACAAGAGAGATCAAAATCAGGATTGTAGCAACTGCAAGAATGGTAGGGCTGACCTGCTCGCGAAGGCCCGACCACATTTGCCGCGGAATGGTTCGCTGATCAGGTTCCGCCAAAAAGAGGACAACGACGACTTCATCGAAGCTCGTGATAAAGGCAAATAATCCACCAGAAATAATACCCGGCAAGATCAAGGGCATTTGAACTTTAAAAAAGGCTGTAAGGGGATTTGCACCAAGATTAGCAGCTGCTCGCATGAGCGATCGGTCAAAAGATGTGAGCGTTGCCGTGACCGTAATCACGACAAATGGTGTACCCAGTAGCGCATGCGCCAAGACTAAGCCGAGATAGGTTTGTGACAGGCCGATTTGGCTAAAGAAGAAAAACATACCGGCTGCTGTGATAACGATTGGAACTATCATCGGGGAAATGAGAATACCGGTGATCAATCCACGATACGGCATGTCCGGTCGCGATAGCCCAACAGACGCAAGCGTGCCGAGCGTTGTTGCAACGGCCGTTGCACTAACTCCAACAAAGATACTGTTTTTGAGCGCAATCATCCATTGGCTGCGCATCCAGCTATCCTTGAACCAGTCAAGACTCAAAGGCGCATCGGGTGCCAACATGCCATTGGCAAAAATATCGCGATACCATTTGAGGGAATATGCCTCGGGCTTTAACGCCAACATGCCGCTTGTGAAGCTGAAGAAGCTCTCTTTGTTAAACGACAAAGGAATGATAACTAGAATGGGTGCGACCAGAAATACAAAGATCGCAATGCAGATGGCGCGAAAGGCGAAGAACCACGCAATCTCTAGACCTGTCGCGTAAGGCGGAAAATTGAGCTTTAAGAATTTCATCACGCCAACTTCATCTTATCAATGCCGACCAAGCGGTTATAGAGCCAATAGAGCAAGAGCACGCCGATCAACAGCAGCGTTGCGATGGCGGAAGCAAGCGACCAGTTCAGCGTCTTTTGCATATGGAAAGCGATGATGTTCGAGATCAGCTGACCGCTTTGTCCGCCGACCAAGGCCGGCGTGATATAATATCCCACCGCCAGAATAAACACGAGAAGGAATCCAGCGCCCAAGCCCGGAATCGTCTGCGGAAAATAAACTTTCCAGAACGCCGTCCATGGCGTTGCACCAAGCGAAAGCGCTGCACGAACCAAATTTGGTTTAATGGTCTTCATCACCGAGAACATCGGCAAGATCATGAAGGGCAGCAGCACATGCGTCATCGCCACAAGGGTTGCGAACATATTATACATCATCACAAAACGGTGATCATTATCGATCAATCCGATGGCAACCAGAAAATCATTAACAACGCCATTTTGCTGCAAAAGCGCGATCCAAGCCGTTGTGCGCACGAGAAGCGACGTCCAGAACGGCAAGAGCACAATGATTAACAGCATATTGGAGGTTTTGGTTTCAGTATGGGCCAAAAGATAGGCAATCGGAAAGCCCAACAAGGCGCAGAAAAACGTCACCAAGGCTGCAACCATTAAGGTACGACCAAACAGCAAGAGATGAATAGCATTCTCGTCACCCTCAGGCTTAATATCGCCCTCAGCCGTCAGGCGAAGATCGACGGCTTGGAGATAAAAGCGCGGTGTGAAAGAAGGCGATACGATTTTCATGGCCCGCCAAAGATCGGGTTTTTCCCACTCGCTATTCAGCGTGGTCAATTTTTCTTTATAAGGCGCGGCCAAATCGCTCGCATTCATCACTTGTTTAAACTTCGAAACGCTGCCCGATAGCTCGCGGTTAACAACCGTTGCCACACGCGTTGGCGTTGCAGGGTCTTTGAGTTTAGAGGCTTTTAATTCGGTCACAAAGCTTTTGACCAATTCCTCAGAAACGGGTAATTTTGCATCCCACGCGGCCAGTAATTTTGATGTCTCAGGAAGCGCATTTGCAAATGTACCGCTATAACCGCCCTGCCACACAAGAGAGCCAATCGGCACAATAAAACTGGCTAGAACAAACAGAAGCAACGGCAAGACGAGCAGAAACGCCTTGATCTTGTTCCG
>CAIRGA010000083.1 GCA_903877935.1 uncultured Hyphomicrobiales bacterium | reverse complement strand
TTTCGACTCGCCGGAATCGGCGCCTGGCACGATCATCGAACTCAAGTTCACGGCGCCCGGCAGTTACGAAATTCTCTGCCATATTCATCCGAAGATGCTGCTCCACGTGACAGTCCAATGACCTGGGAAGAGATGGGTGATTCGGTGTGCCTATTCCCAAGTGTATTTTGATAGCGTCATAGGCTGATTATGAACGTCGTATTACCGCCGCGTAAAACCTCGATTCGCAGAAAAATATTCGGCGCCTTTGTTGCCATAAGTTTTATTACGGGCGCGCTTGGCGGTTACGGCTTCTATGTGCTTTGGTCGGCCGGAAACATCGTCGTTCATACCTACGACGGGCCGTTGATGGCCGTGAACTTTTCTCGCGCCGCCAGCCTCGACTTCACCCAACTGGATAAAGAATTTCTTCGGCGCAGCATTGTCTCTTCGGAGGAGAGAGCAAAGATCGATCTCGACCTCGACTCGCTTGCGAAGACCTTCTTAGACGATCTTGCCGTTGCGGAAAAACGCGCCCTTGCCCCGGATGAGGTTGTTGTGATCGGCCAGATAAAATCGCTGTTTTCCGATTGGCAAACCTTGCGCACCACCGCGCAAGCTGCCGATGTGACCACTAACATGGATGTTGTTGCGCAAAAAGTAATAGCGCGGTTTGATGTTTTAACCGAATTGATCGCCGATCATGGGTTCATCGAACGTCGTCAGGCGGTTTCATCGATTGCAAATTTCAAATACTTCAGCCTGGCTGGAATTGCTTTGGCTTTGATGTTATCGGCCGCAATTACCTTCATCCTCGCGCGGCGCATCGTGAATCCTTTGACCGCGGCGGCGACAGTCGCGGATCGGATAGCCGGTGGCGAATTGCACACCCCGATTCCCTCGGGCGGACAAGATGAAACTGGGACTCTTCTCCGTTCGATGACCGTCATGCAGGACAGCATTAGGGCCATGATGGAACGTGAAACGGCACAACGCCAATCGGCGCAAAATCGCCTAATCGATGCTCTCGAAAGTTCCCAAGAAGGCATGATGCTTGTCGATGCGGCCGGAAAGATCGTCATCGCCAACAGTCAGATGGGGGTCTTTTTTCCGCACATAGCGCCGTACATCGTCGAAGGCACTGATTATTCCGTGGCGTCGATGTTGATCGAGTCTCAATTCGCTCACAACGCGAACAACGATCAGACCGTGTTGTTGGCAAACGCCTTCAACAACGGCGAGGCGCAACTTTCGGTGGGCGAACACGAATTGAAGAGCGGCCAATGGATTCGCGTCAGCCGGAGCGCCGCACAAGACGGCGGCTTTTTTCTGTTCTTAACCGATTTCACAACCATCAAAGAACGCGAAGATCGCTACCGACGGGCACAGGAGCAAGCTGAAGCCGCCAACAAGGCCAAGAACAACTTTTTGGCCAACATGAGCCACGAGCTTCGCACCCCTTTAAACGCAATCATCGGTTTTTCCGAGATCATTACCAAGCAGCTTTTCGGTAGTGTCGGGAATCCGAAATACGTCGATTATGCAAGCGACATTCTAAAGAGCGGCCAACACCTTCTCGACATTATCAATGGGGTTCTCGACCTTGCCAAAAGCGAAGTCCGTAAGTTGCGCCTCAATCCGGAAATTATCGATCTCGGAAATGTTATCGATGACTGCACGAGAATGATTGGCGAGCAGTACGCTCATGCTGGGATCAAGCTCAGTGTGTCATGCCCGGATCAAGCGTTGCCGGTGTTGGGCGAATCCGCCAAGCTCAAGCAGATTCTTTTGAATCTTCTGTCGAACGCCGTCAAATTTACGGAGCCTGGTGGAATCGTATCTTTAAATTTGTTGTTGCCGGTGCCTGGGCGTTACGACATTCGCGTCTCGGACAATGGTATCGGCATGTCTAAGTCGGATATTG
>CAIRGA010000082.1 GCA_903877935.1 uncultured Hyphomicrobiales bacterium | reverse complement strand
GTTGGCAGTCGGCAGTCGGTAGTAGGCAGTAGGCAGTGGGCAGTGGGCAGTAGGCAGTAGGCGGTGCGCACTATTCCCCCTCATCCTGAGCAGGGCCGTTAGGCCCTTGTCGAAGGACATGGTTCAGGATTGGAAGAGTGGCTTAAGAGATTTTTTTTGGCACGTGGTTCGACACGACGCTTCGCATCGGCTCACCATGAGGTTTTTTGCGCTACACCCTAAAAACGACTCCCTACTCGGCCAAATGTCCTGCCCGGTCTCGCTTGGTGGCGATATAATGCACATTGTCGCTGGTTTCGCGGCCGAAGATGCGTTTATGGGCTGCGACCTCGATGCCAGAGCGGCGCAGGGCGGCGATCTTTTCCGGATTATTGGTGAGAAGTGTTACGCGGCTGATCCCGAGTTGGCGGAGCATTTCGGCGGCGAAGTCGAAGCCGCGCTGGTCCATATCGAGGCCAAGCACTTCGTCGGCTTCATAGGTGTCGAGACCTTTGGCTTGGAAGGCATAGGCGCGGATTTTATTGGCAATGCCGTTGCCGCGTCCTTCTTGATCTAAATAGAGCAGAACGCCGCCGCCATTCTCGGCCATCCATTTGACCGTTTCGCGCAGCTGGTCGCCACAATCGCATTTCAGCGAGCCGAAGAGATCGCCCGTTAAACAAGCGGAGTGGAGACGGGTTGGAACGGCGCTGCCGAAATTGGGGGAGCCGACGATGATGGCCACCTGATCGCGCAATCCTTCACCGCCCCGAAAGACGACGAATTCGGTTGACCCTGCGCCTTCGAGCGGCACGGGCGCGCGGGATACGATCGTCAGGTTGGTTGCTGCTTGTCGGCGATATTGTTCGACGGCTTCCGCGCGAATGGTCTGGATCTGCTCGCCCGCAAGCGTTGGTGCGGCCAAAGGAATAACAATGACGGAGGGAATAAGAAGCGCAAGCGCTGCAAGCTCCAACCCCGCCCGGTCGATAATGCTCGTGGTGCCTATCGGCGCATCAGCCCGCGTATCGAGACGCAATGCAAGCGAGGCAATGCGGTCTTGATCGAGACGGGGCAGGGCGATCGTCCCCGCTGTTTGACGCTCGACACCAAGGCGGCGAAGGCGTGCAGCTGTTAACACCAAATGGGATTTGCTATCGGCAAAGTCGGAGAGGCTTTTGGCCAGCACATCGCCCGCTGATTCAACGCTTGTGACTAAGCCTGCGCGGTCGTCATCGGTCACGATCACGGGGCGACCTGAGCGCAATTCCGCAATCGCGCGTTCGACCGAAACGTGGTCGAAATCATCCATCAGGCGTGGGCGGCGTTGCTTCATGCGGGAATTACCTTGTTGATCTTCTACATAAGCACTCGCTGGAGTGAAGTCTATGTGGGAAAGGATCGCGTGGTCTTGCCATTTTGCCAGTTGGGCATGGCATGAATGCACAGGGATGCCGGGTTTTTTTAAGCGACTTCTTGCCGAATGGCGGCAAAGACATTCTCAAACATCGGCGTCGTTAATACGCCGGTATTCGTATTGTAGCGCGAGCAATGATAGCTATCAAAGACCGCAACGGGGCCAAGATCATGGCGAGCGCCGTGTACGAAAGGATGGGCTGAAAGCTTAGCGCCGAGCGCACGCAAGACACTGTCATGCGATATCTTGCCTAATGTTAGAATAGCCCTGAGGGCGGGCATTGTTTCAATGGTGTTGATCAAAAAGGGGCGGCAGGCGGTAATTTCCGCAGGCGTCGGCTTATTCTCGGGCGGGACGCAGCGCACCGCATTGGTGATCCGACAATCGATGAGTGCAAGGCCGTCATCGGGTCTTGCGGCGAATTGTCCTCGCGCAAAGCCAAATTTGATCAATGTTGAATAGAGCAGATCGCCCGCATAATCCCCCGTAAAAGGTCGCCCCGTCCGGTTTGCACCTTTTAATCCCGGTGCCAAGCCGACAATTAAAAGGCGAGCAGCCGAGGGGCCGAAGGAGGGGACGGGTCCATTATGCCATTCGGGCCAAGCTGCTCGCGCTGTGTCTCGAAACGCCACCAAACGCGGGCAGATGGGGCAGTCATGACCAGGTTCCAGCGCGGAGTTCGGAGCTGGCACGGTGTTTTCCTCGTTGGGGTTGTCGGACCGACTCAACTTTCGTCGTCTTCGTCCTCGCGGCGCTCGGGCGCACGGGCTGGCCTATCGGTCGATTCGCGGCCAATCCGGGGAAGAAGCTGAATGATATCCACGAATTCATCGGCCTGACGGCGCAATTCGTCGGCGACCATCGGAGGATTAGAGCTGATCGTTGATACGACCGACACTTTGACGCCCCGACGTTGCAGCGCTTCCACCAAGGAGCGAAAATCGCCATCGCCTGAGAAAATAACGGCATGGTTGATGTAAGGCGCAAGCTCAAGCGCATCGATGGCGAGCTCAATGTCCATATTGCCTTTAACTTTGCGCCGACCGGCCGAATCCACGAATTCCTTCGTTGGCTTTGTGACGACACGGTAGCCATTATAATCCAGCCAATCGATCAAAGGCCGAATGGAAGAATATTCTTGATCCTCAATCAGTGCCGTATAGTAGAAAGCGCGTACCAAATAGCCCTGCGCTTGGTATTCTTTTAATAGGCGCTTGTAATCGATATCAAATCCAAGGGATTTGGCTGTAGCGTAAAGGTTTGCGCCATCGATAAAAAGTGCAATACGTTCTGAGGTTTGCATTATACAATCTTTCTTTTTTCAATTTGGTGAAGTTATTACTTCATCCATTAAAATAACTTTGTGTCTTATAAATATAACTTAACCAATCACAGTCCGATTATAACAACCTAAAATTACATTCAAACCATCGATACAGTTTATAGTTGATTTTTAATCTTTCGGTTATCGTTTCGTCAAGCAAGAGCTTGGCCGTTCAAACTTAGATTTTTGGTGCCAGATGCACCAAAAATACGGTACTTAATCGTTTCTGGTTCAAAAATATGGGCCCGGGTGAATTGCTCGACAGAAAAACTTGCGTCTCGAAGGTCTCCAGTGTATCAGACGCTTCATCTCCCGCCACATACTAATAGGAGACTGGGCTACCATGGCTCGCGTCACCGTTGAAGATTGCATCGAAAAAGTTGATAATCGCTTCGAGCTTGTGCTGCTCGCAAGCCATCGGGCCCGTATGATTTCGGCCGGCTCGCCGCTGACCATTGATCGCGATCGCGATAAAAATCCGGTCGTGGCGCTGCGTGAAATCGCGGATTCCACCGTTTCGCCTGAGGATCTTAAGGAAGATCTGATCCATTCGCTGCAAAAGCATGTGGATGTGGACGAGCCTGAAGCGGCTGCTGTGCCGATGTTGGGTGGTTCAAGCGCCTCGAATTCCGATGATACCGTCGAGTTTGACCGCATGACCGAGGAAGATTTGCTGCGTGGCCTTGACGGTCTGGTGCCGCCTGCGGGATCAGCTGACGACGATAACGACTGAGTTTCTGTTCGTCCCCTTTAGTTTTAAAGTCCGGCCGGGTAACCGCCGGACTTTTTTATTAGCATTATGTTTATCTTCGCCTTGCGATAACAGATCGAAAGCGGGATAGTTTTCGACATGATGCGACAATACGAACTGGTTGATCGGGTAAAAGCCTATAATCCCAATACGGATGAGGCGCTTCTTAATCGCGCCTATGTGTACGCCATGCGGGCCCATGGCAACCAAAAGCGGGCGTCTGGCGCCCCTTATATGTCCCACCCGCTCGAAGTTGCGGCCATTTTAACCGAGCTTAAGCTCGATGATGCGACGATTGTTGCTGCTCTCTTACACGACACAATCGAAGACACCGAGACGACGCGTGAAGAAATTGATCGGCTGTTCGGTGCCGATATTGGGCAATTGGTCGACGGTCTAACAAAAATTCAGAAGCTGGATCTGGTTTCAAAAAAGGCAGCGCAGGCGGAAAATCTCCGCAAATTATTGCTTGCGATTGCCGACGATGTGCGGGTGCTTCTGATTAAGCTTGCGGACCGGTTGCATAATATGCGGACGCTGCAATTTATGGCTGAGGCCAAGCGCGCACGGATTGCGGAGGAGACGCTCGATATCTATGCGCCGCTCGCAGGTCGCATGGGTATGCATGATCTTCGTGAAGAACTCGAAAGCCTCTCGTTCCGCCATCTAATGCCGGATGCCTATGCGACGATCAGGCACAGGCTTGATGAAATGGGTCCTAAAAGCGGCCCTTTGATCGAGCGGATTGAAAACGAACTCACGCAGAAATTGGCGGCTTCCGGTATTAAGGCGCTGGTTAAGGGGCGATTAAAACGCGCTTATTCCATTTGGAAAAAGATGGAACGGAAATCTGTTTCGTTCGAACAATTATCGGATATTTTTGGGTTTCGTATCGTCGTTGAAACGGTGGCGGATTGTTACGCGGCGCTTGGCATTGTGCACACGACATGGTCGAGCGTACCGGGACGATTTAAAGATTATATCTCGACGCCGAAGCAGAATGATTATCATTCGCTGCATACAACGGTCGTCGGTCCGGGCAGACAGCGCGTTGAACTGCAAATTCGCACCTTAGAAATGGATCGGATCGCAGAATACGGCATTGCGGCCCATGCGCTTTATAAAGACCCTGATGGCAAGGATTCATCTGACGGCAAAGTACGGGAAAGTAATGCATATGCATGGTTGCGCCGTACGCTTGAGACATTAGCGGATGGTGACAGCGCGGAAGAGTTTTTGGAACACACGAAACTCGAACTGTTCCATGATCAGGTTTTTTGCTTTACGCCGAAAGGCAGATTGATTGCGCTGCCACGCAATGCAACGCCGATTGATTTTGCGTATGCGGTTCATACCGATGTCGGCGATACCGCTGTCGGCGCGAAGGTTAATGGAGCGCTTGTTCCATTGGTATCAACGTTGCACAATGGCGATGAGGTCGAGATTGTGCGGGCTGAGGGACAAACGCCGCCATCCGCTTGGGAAGAAATTGTTGTGACGGGAAAAGCGCGTTCAGCGATAAGGCGCGCGACGCGGGTGGCTGTTCGCAATCAATATGCAGGCCTCGGACAGCAAATCATCGAAAGAGCATTTGAGCGAATAGGGAAAACCTATTCCGAGGAGCGGCTCAAATTAGCGCTACCACGGCTTGCGCGGTCTTCGCATGAAGATGTGTTGGCGGCTGTGGGGCGGGGTGAAATGTATTCGGGCGATGTTATTAAAGCGGTCTTTCCGGATTACCGTGAGGAGCAATCCGCAGGCGTGGAAGCCAATCTAGCGGAAGGCGGCTGGTTTGGCATGAAACAAGGCCAGGGGCTGGTCTTCAAAGTTCCGAGTTCTGGGGGCTCTGATGTATCTGAAAAGGGGCCTTCGGCCATCCCAATTCGGGGTATCGGGGGTGACTTGCCCGTCCAATTTGCACCGAATGGCGGGGCGGTTCCGGGCGATCGGATTGTCGGCATTTTAACACCAGGTACGGGGATTACGATTTATCCTATTCAGTCGCCCGCGCTCACCGCCTTTGATGATCAACCGGAGCGTTGGCTGGATGTCCGTTGGGATATTGATGAGGCCCATCCGCATCGGTTTCCAGCACAATTGCACGTGACGGTGATTAATGAGCCGGGTGTTTTGGCGCAGGTTGCATCGGTTATTGGCGAAAGTGACGGCAATATCGACGCCATTTCGATCACTGGGAAAACAGCCGATTTCCGCGAGATGGATATTGACGTCGAAGTTTGGGATTTACGCCATCTGAACGCGATTATCAGCCAGCTCCGTGCAAAGCCCGTTATCCACGCTGTCACCAGGGTGAATGGCTAAATTGGGGTTGAAAAGTGCACTATGAGGTCGCCTTTTTGCTGCGCTATGCTAAATCTTTCAGAGAAAAGGGGATATTTGATGACATTTGACGACGTAATGGCCGAGTTTCGCGATGCAGGCGCTTTGCTGGAAGGACATTTCATTTTGTCATCGGGCCTTCGCAGCCCGGTTTTTCTGCAAAAAATGTTTATTTTCCAAGATCCTGCAAGAACCGAAAAGCTCTGCCGCGCGTTGGCCGAATTGATTACGGCACGGTTTGGCAAGATTGACGTGGTTGTCTCGCCAGCCATTGGCGGCATTGTACCGGGTTACGAGACGGCGCGGCATTTGGGCGCGAAAGCTGTATTTGTGGAGCGGGAAGAGGGACGTTTCCAACTGCGCCGCGGATTTACAATTCCGGAACACGCGAAGGTATTAATCGTTGAAGATATCATCACAACGGGGCTCTCCTCCCGCGAATGTATCGAAGCCATTAAGGGGCTGACAACAAATCTTGTGGGGGAAGCCTGTTTGATTGATCGCTCGGGCGGAAAGGCCGAATTGGGAATACCCTATTTAGCATTGGCTACCCTTGATATCCCAGCGTACCCTGCTGACCAACTTCCGCCAGAATTGGCCGCTATTCCGCCCGTCAAGCCCGGCAGTCGGGCATTAAAGGCCTGATCAATCATGAATGAGATTCATCCCTTACGCCTCGGTTTGAACATTGACCATGTGGCAACCATTAGAAATGCCCGTGAGGGCAATAATCCTGACCCGGTTCGTGCTGCTTTGATGGCGATTGAGGCGGGCGTTGATGGGATCACAGCGCATTTGCGGGAAGATCGGCGTCATATTCGGGATGAGGATATGGCACGCTTAAGCCTTGAAATTGCCAAGCCATTGAATTTTGAAATGGCGGCTACTGAAGAGATGAAGGCCATTGCACTGCGCGTTAAGCCTCACGCGGTCTGCCTTGTGCCGGAAAAACGCGAAGAGAGAACAACCGAAGGTGGCCTTGATATTGTGGGGCAGCATAATGCGCTTGCGCCTTATATTGCGGAGCTTTCACGGGCTGGTATTCGTGTGTCGCTGTTTATCGAAGCCGATGCCGGACCGATCGAAATGGCTAAAAAACTAGGTGCCCCGGTCATTGAGCTTCACACGGGATCTTATTGTGATGCGTTGGCGCATGACGACAAAGCGAAAGCGGATCGCGAATTTGCTCGTCTGGATGCAGGTGCGGCTTTAGCGGGTCGGCTTGGTCTCGAAGTTCATGCGGGTCACGGGCTGGATTTTTATTCGGCCGAGCAAGTCGCAAGATTGCCTGAAATTCGCGAACTCAATATTGGGCATTTTATTGTCGGTGAAGCGATTTTCATCGGCTTGCCTTTGGCGATCTCGCAGATGCGCGCAGCGATGGAACGCGGGCGGGCCAAAGCGAGGCCTCGTTCGTGATTATCGGCATTGGCTCAGACCTGTGTGATATTACCCGAATTGAAAAAACGCTTGAACGGTTTGGGGAGCGGTTTACCCATCGGGTTTTCACGGAAGAAGAGCGCCGAAAGGCAGAAAGTCGCGCTAATATTGCGGCCACCTACGCCAAACGCTTCGCAGCAAAAGAAGCTTGCGCCAAAGCGCTTGGTACGGGCTTTAATCGCGGGGTCTTCATGAAGGATATGGGGGTTGTTAACCTCCGCTCGGGCGCGCCAACATTGAACCTCGAAGGTGGAGCGCTCGACCGTTTAAAGGCGATCACACCTGTCGGGCATGAAGCCAAAATCCACCTGACCTTGACGGACGATCACCCGATGGCAATGGCCGTTGTGATCATCGAGGCCTTGCCGATTTGATCCGATAGGCCAAGGCAAGGGACGACTTTCGTTGCTTGGATGGTTAGCATTGCCTATAGAGAGTGTGCGGTAAGTGCCGCGAGATGTGAAGGACTTAAAGATGAGCGGAAATAAAGGCTCCCACGTGCCGAAGCCGGATGATGGTGGAATTTTCGAAACCATCAAGGTTATCGTTCAGGCACTGCTGATCGCGCTCGTCATTCGTACCTTTTTATTCCAGCCCTTCAACATTCCATCGAGCTCAATGGTTCCGACGTTGCAAATCGGTGATTATTTGTTTGTCTCAAAATATGCCTATGGATTTTCGAAACACTCGATACCCGGTAGCCCTCCTTTATTTTCTGGCCGGGTTTTGGGTACTGAACCAAAGCGCGGTGATGTTATCGTCTTTAAATGGCCGGGTGATCAATCGACCGACTATATTAAACGGCTCATTGGGTTGCCCGGTGATCATGTGCAGATGAAGGACAATCTGCTCTTCATTAATGGCAAGCCCGTTAAGAAGATGCAGACGGGCGCCGAGAAGGGTGATGCTGGCGCAGGTCTTGAAGAAGAATTTACCTATTTCAGCGAGGAATTACCGGAAGGTTTGAACCATCGTCTTCAAGAAAAGAAAAATTATTTTAACGTGATGGGTCGCAATAC
Organism: uncultured Hyphomicrobiales bacterium; assembly: GCA_903877935.1. GTDB lineage: Bacteria > Pseudomonadota > Alphaproteobacteria > Rhizobiales > Beijerinckiaceae > CAIUPE01. The sequence continues at coordinate 13,665 of CAIRGA010000082.1, read as the reverse complement.
GCCTGACTTTGTTGTGCCTCCGGGTAATTATTTTTTCATGGGTGATAACCGCGACAATTCGAGCGACTCTCGTTTTGAGGTCCCTTATGGGGTCGGAATGGTGCCATTTGAAAACTTAGTAGGACGGGCAGAAGTTATTTTCTTCTCAATTGATGGTGCCGCTTGGAAAATATGGGAATGGCCTTGGACCGTGCGGTGGAACCGCATTTTTAATCGGATTCATTGATCTTCATGGCGCGTCGCCCTGCGCTTGAACTTGGTGAGTTAGAGTCGTCTATCGGCTATGCGTTCGCTGATCGGGAGCTGCTCACACGGGCGTTGACCCATATCAGCGCGCTGCCGGGCACGCCTGCAAATGGGCCGCATTATCAGCGGTTAGAATTTTTGGGCGACCGCGTTCTTGGTATCGTGATTGCGGATTTATTGTTTCGTACTTTTCCAGCCGAGAATGAAGGCGATTTATCGCGGCGCTTGGCCGATCTGGTACGTAAAGAAAGTTGTGCCGAGATTGCTGAACAATGGGGCGTGTCGCCTTACATTCGGCTTGGTACCGGCGAGAAGCTTGCGGGAATGCGGAAGAAGTCTGCTTTACTCGGTGATGTATGTGAAGCGGTGATTGCGTCGGTCTATTTAGATGGCGGATTTGATGCAGCCCGTTTGCTTATCGAGCGTAGTTTCGGGCCCCGGCTTTCGGCAAGCAAACGTTCGCGCCGCGATGCGAAATCGGCACTGCAAGAATGGGCGATGGGAAAAGGTCTACCGGTTCCTGTCTATCGTGAGGTACGCCGGACCGGTCCGGATCACGCGCCGATTTTTGTTATTGCGGTTGAGATACAAGGTTACGCTGCTGACGAGGCAGAAGGTGCGTCAAAGAAGATTGCTGAACATGCTGCCGCGACCGCTTTTTTGAAGCGTGAGGGCATTGAGGAGAGTGCGTAATGGATACCGATGAACCGATGGTTCCAAGCGAGGCAATGCGATGCGGATTTGTCGCTCTGATTGGTGCGCCTAACGCCGGTAAGTCGACGTTGATTAATCAGCTCGTTGGCGCAAAGGTGTCGATTGTTTCACGCAAGGTTCAAACAACCCGCACGCTTGTTCGTGGCATTGCGATTAAAGATGCAGCACAAATTATCTTCGTCGATACACCCGGTATTTTTACGCCTAAGCGTCGTCTTGAGCGTGCAATGGTGACATCGGCTTGGGGTGGGGCAGGCGATGCCGATGCGATTGCTCTCGTGCTTGATGCTCGTAAAGGCGTGGACGAAGAGGCTGAAGGCATTATTGAAGGTCTAAAAAATATTAAACAGGATGCCTTCCTCATTCTCAATAAAGTGGACCTTGTTGAACGGCCTTCGCTTCTAAAACTTGCTGAAGATGTTAATACTCGTTTTGCCTTCAAAGAAACATTTATGGTTTCAGCATTAACGGGAAGCGGCGTTCCTAAAGTGCTCGAACGCTTCGCGGCTCTAATGCCGATGAGCCATTGGCTTTATCCCGAAGATCAGGTTTCAGATGCTCCCCTTCGGATGTTGGCGTCTGAAATCACGCGTGAAAAATTGTTTGAGCGGTTGCATGATGAATTGCCCTATCGCTCAACGGTGGAGACCGATCAATGGCAAGAGCGGAAAGACGGATCCGTTCGCATTGAACAAACGATATTTGTGGAACGCGAAACGCAGCGCATGATTGTACTAGGCAAAGGCGGTCAACAGATTCGGATCATCGGCGAATTAGCGCGTAAGGAAATTGGTCTTGAAATTGAAAAGACCGTTCATTTGTTTTTGCATGTTAAGGTTCGTGAAAATTGGTCCGATGATCCTGCACGGTATCGCGAGATGGGTCTCGAATTTCCGAAGTAAGTTTATGATGTCGCGAGGCTAACCCCTTATGGAATGGCAAGACGAGGGCATCGTGATTGGTGTGCGGCGTCTCGGCGAAGGCGACGTCATTCTGGAAGCGATGACGCGCGCGCATGGTCGCCATTTGGGCGTTGTGAAAGGCGGGCGTTCGAGACGGATGCAGCCATCCTTGCAGGCGGGTAACGGATGTGAACTTGTATGGCGCGCGCGGATCGATGAGCAATTAGGCCAATTTGCGGTGGAGCCTACCCGATTGCGCGCGGCATCTCTGATGGGTTCATCGGCGGCCCTTTATGCGATCGCGACCCTTGGCGCCCTCTTGCGATTGCTGCCTGAGCGCGATCCTCATCCCGCACTTTATGACACGCTTGTCATTGTATTGAATGCTTTGGATCAGCCTTCGCTCGCTGCGCCTCTTATGGTGCGATTTGAATTGGCGCTCTTGGGTGAATTGGGGTTTGGTCTTGATCTTCTCGAATGTGCGGCAACGGGATCGGCTGATGATTTGATCTATGTATCGCCAAAGTCGGGGCGCGCGGTGTCCGCTGGCGCCGGCGAGCCCTATAAAGACCGATTGCTGGCTTTGCCGAGTTTTTTAAAACAGGGTGAAATTGGCTTTCCGGATGCAATAGCCGTTGCTCAGGGGCTTGCTTTAACGGGCTATTTTCTCGAGCGACATTTGTTTGGGCCGCGTGGTGTGCCCGTTCCCGAAGCTCGATCTGCCTTTGTCGCTTTGTTTCCAGCCGATAAGCTCCCTTAGTTCGAGGCGGACAACAGCTTCCAAATGCTTGCCGCGAATCAGCGGGCTAGGGTAGCCATTGGCCCTGTTTGAACAGGGATTTTTTTAATGGGTAAGCCGGTTGAGCCGCCAGAGGGATCGGGCGTTGAAGTCATTTCGCTGAAGGATGCGCTTGAAGAGCGCTATCTTGCGTATGCCTTATCAACCATTATGCACAGGGCGCTGCCCGATGCGCGCGACGGTTTAAAGCCGGTTCATCGCCGCTTGCTCTACGCCATGCGATTATTGCGGCTTGATCCGGGCCAAGCGTTTAAGAAATGCGCCCGCGTCGTGGGTGACGTCATAGGTAAATATCATCCTCATGGTGATCAATCCGTTTATGATGCGTTGGTTCGCCTCGCGCAGGATTTTGCTGTTCGGTATCCATTGGTCGATGGTCAGGGAAATTTTGGCAACATCGACGGCGATAATCCTGCCGCCATGCGATACACGGAAGCGCGTCTGACAGAAGTTGCGCGCCTATTGCTCGATGGTCTTGACGAAGACTCAGTTGATTTCCGAGAAACCTATGATGGTTCTGAAGAAGAGCCATTGGTATTGCCAGCGGCATTCCCAAATCTCTTGGCCAATGGATCGCAAGGTATTGCGGTTGGTATGGCGACATCAATTCCTCCGCATAACGCTGCTGAATTGTGTGATGCTGCTTTGTATTTGGTTGGTCATCCGCAAGCGACTTCCGAACAATTGATGACCTTTGTGCCGGGCCCTGATTTTCCTACAGGCGGCATCATTGTCGAAACACGCGGATCGATGACGGAGACCTATCGCACAGGGCGCGGTTCGTTCCGCGTTCGTGCGCGGTGGGAGAAGGAAGATACGGGCCGCGGCGGCTGGGTCGTCGTTATTACTGAAATTCCATACATGGTCCCGAAATCACGGTTGATCGAAAAAATTGCCGAGTTACTCACCGATAAGAAATTACCGCTCTTAGCGGATGTGAGAGATGAATCAGCCGAAGACATTCGCATTGTTCTAGAGCCGCGCTCACGAACGGTTGATGCAGAAATTCTGATGGAATCCGTGTTCAAGCTCACAGAGCTTGAAAGCCGGATCTCCATGAACATGAATGTGCTGACTGCAGGCCTTGTGCCGCGTGTGCTTGGCCTCGCCGATGTCTTGCGCGAATGGCTTGGCCATCGTCGCGTTGTGCTTGAGCGTCGCTCGCGATTTCGGTTGGGGCAAATTGATAAACGACTTGAGATTCTTCGGGGCCTTCTCATCGTCTATCTCGATCTCGACAAGGTGATTAAAATCATTCGCGAAGAAGACGAGCCTAAAGTTGAATTGATGCGATATTTTGAGCTCAACGACGTTCAGGCTGACGCCATTCTCAACACACGGTTGCGCTCTTTGCGCAAGCTTGAAGAGATGGAATTGAAGCGCGAATTCGAAGCTCTATCGTCTGAGAAGTCTGACGTCGAGGCGTTGCTTGGCTCGCCCGATAAGCAATGGAAAGTTGTCTCTGCTCAAATTCGGGATGTTAAGAAAAGCTTCTCGCAAGACACCGTTCTTGGAAAAAGGCGCTCGACCTTTGCGGACGCACCGGATGTTGGTGACTTCGATTTAACCGAGGCGATGGTTGAACGTGAACCCTTAACCGTTGTCCTATCCAAAAAAGGTTGGATTAGAGCGCTTAAAGGACACGTTGCCGATTTGACGTCGATTCAATTTAAGGGCGATGACGAGTTGGCTTTGTCGTTCCATACGGAGACGACAGCAAAAATCTTGGTGCTGACGACCAATGGCAAAGTCTATACGCTTGATGCGTCGAAGCTTCCGGGGGGACGTGGGTTTGGTGACCCTGTTCGTCTCATGGCAGATATTGATGAGGGTGCGGATATCGTAACCGCATGGCCGCATAAGCCGGGAAGTAAATTGTTGTTCGCATCGTCGGTTGGGCGCGGCTTTATTGCGAGCGCCGATGATACGGTCGCCAATACCCGCAAGGGCCGTCAGATGCTCAACCTAGATGAGAAGGAAACGGCAGACTTCGCCGTCCCTGTTGAGGGCGATTATGTCGCAACAATTGGTGAAAATCGTAAATTGCTCTGCTTCCCGATCACACAAATGGTCGAGATGGCACGAGGCAAAGGTGTGCGTCTTCAAAAATATAAAGACGGCGGCTTATCTGATATTCGCACCTTCGCCATGGCTGATGGGCTTACGTGGAAGGATACTTCGGGGCGTACATGGACGGTTGCTGAGGCGGAGCTTATCGAATGGGTAGGCAATCGCGCTGAAGCAGGTCGGTTGCCACCAAAGGGCTTCCCTAAGTCGAACAAATTTACGGGTTGAGAGCCTAACAATTACTCAACACGTACCCAGCCGTTTAACCCTAACCGCTCTTGTGGCGTGAAACGGGCTTTGTAATCCATTTTTCTTGAACCATCGATCCAGTAGCCCAAATAGAGATAGGGCAGTCCAAGCTTTTTGGTACGTTCGATATGATCGAGAATCATAAAAGTGCCGAGACTGCGATCCGATACTTCAGGATCAAAAAACGAATAAACCATCGACAAACCGTCGGATAAAATATCCGTGAGCGCGGTGGCAATGAGCGGACCGGTGCCGCGTCCATTGATAAATGTATCGGGGCCACGACGGCGATATTCGATGAGCGTCGTATCGACGTGACTGTCTTCAATCATGAGCGAGAAATCGAGAACACTCATATCGATCATGCCGCCATCGGAATGGCGATCACCAAGATAACTACGGAAAAGGCTATACTGCTCCGATGTAGCTTTATTAGGGATGGTTAAGCCGACAAGATCGGAATTAGCTTCCCTCACGCGTTTCATGTTGCGCGATGGATGGAAGTCATCGACGGGGACGCGGACGGACACGCAGGCACTGCATTGGTCACAAGCGGGCCGGTACGCAATGGTTTGAGAGCGACGAAAACCCGCTTGGGTTAAAAGGTCATTTAAAGCGCCCGCGCGCATGCCGACGAGATGCGTAAAAACCTTGCGCTCAACTTTATTGGGCAAATATCCGCATGTGTTCGCGGCGGTCATAAAAAATTGCGGCGGGTCTTGCTGCTGGTTGGTCAAGGCGCGTCCATCGGCGGTAAAGGGCAATGACTGATTTGGGCGATGATAGGATTTGGCGCTGCCGCGTGCAATCAGATTAGTACCTAAAGCGTATCTTTGCGGGGTGTTTTTCCAACAGATTTCAATTTTTTTTATTGGACATCGCTTTTCTCCGCTTTGATTTTATCGGCTTACGCCATAGGGTTTTTACGCATAGGATTGTTATCGGAGACTAGTGTTATGACCCGTGGCTCGGTTTGTCGGTTCGCCGTCATTGGTTTGTTAGCTGCCTTATTAGCGGCGTGCGTTTCTGCGCCAAAGCAGCTCACAGCTAATATGCCTGTCGAAGACGTGTCACAAGAAGCCGTTGGTTTGATTAATCAATTTCGGGCGAGCAATGGGCTTTCGCCCGTCATTGTCGATTCCGCTCTGATTGATGCGGCGCGATATCAGGCCGTTGCAATGGCCTCGGCGAATGTGCTTTCGCATGAAATTGGCGGTAATTTCACGTCACGCATGAATTCGGCCGGCTTTGTCTATGCCAATGCGGCTGAGAATGTAGGCGCTGGCCACACTTCTGTCGCGGATGCGATTAATGCGTGGATTAGGTCGCCACATCACCGTGAGAATATGCTGATGAAAGACGCAACCCGAATCGGCATGGTCCGTGCGGATGCGCCTAATTCGCGGTACCGCAATTACTGGGCGCTTGATTTGGCTTCGGCGCCGGCGGGCTCACCGCAACGAATCGCAGCCGTCAAACCGGATGCTAAAAAGCCCGCGGCTGGTGGTGCGTTTTCTGTATTTTTGCAACAGTAAGGATTAGATCACGCCATTCCATAGCATTTGCGCAATTTTGGGAGCAAAATAGGTAAGGATCCCGTCGGCACCTGCACGTTTAAAGGCCAATAGGCTTTCGACCATGGCTTTATCGCCATCAAGCCAACCATTTTGGGCGGCCGCCATAATCATCGCGTATTCGCCGGACACTTGGTAGGCGAAGGTCGGCACGCCAAATGTCTCGCTCACGCGTTGGACGATATCGAGATAGGGCATGCCGGGTTTAACCATCACCATATCTGCGCCCTCTTCAATATCGAGGGCTACTTCGCGGATGGCCTCGTTTGTATTGGCCGGATCCATTTGATAGGTCCGTTTGTCGCCTTTCAGCGCGCTTTTGGTGCCGATGGCATCGCGGAACGGGCCGTAAAAGGCGGATGCGAATTTTGCTGCATAGGCCATGATCTGAACATCAATATGGCCTTCCTCGTCGAGGGATGCGCGAATGGCGCCGATCCGGCCATCCATCATATCGGATGGCGCAATAATATCTGATCCCGCTTCGGCCTGAATCAGCGCTTGACGCCTGAGTACGGCCACCGTTTCATCATTTAAAATCGTCTCGCCGCTTAATAGGCCATCATGCCCATGGCTCGTATAAGGATCGAGCGCGACGTCGGTCATAATGCCGATATTGGGTACCGCCGATTTAATGGCTCGGCAGGCTTGGCAGACTAAATTATTGGCGTCTAAGGCTTCGCTGCCGTTCGGATCACGCTTGGCAGGGTCCGTGAAGGGAAACAGCGCTATCACCGGAATGCCAAGCTTGGCAGCATTCTCGGCTTCTTTGACAGCAATATCGATACTCATGCGTTCTACGCCCGGCATGGATGACACGGGTTCGCGGCGATTTTGTCCGTCCAATAGGAAAATTGGCCAAATTAGATCATTCACGGTAAGGCTGTTTTCGCGGACCATCCGGCGCGCCCAATCCGATTTCCGGTTTCGTCTCGGACGATGGGGCAAAATAAGCCTTGAAAATGCGTCTTCTGACATCGGACGAACCTCCCTACAACACTAAGCGCAGTCTATAGAATGATATGATTGTTTTCAAAAACAAAATCCCGGATAACTGATCCGGGCTGTGAATAGAGCTTAGCGAGCACACTCTATCGTTGGATAGAATACCAGATGGCAATCCACCTCGATTCAACCACGGTAACATTAGATAAGCCAATCGTGTGGGCCTATCGCTTGTTGGCATTGGCGTGGATAATCAAGGGATATTTGGGGTGGTATTTTTTAATGGCCGTCCCGAATAGCGGGTTCCATCTTTTAGCGAGCGATGGGTGGCTCGGCTTTTTCGCAATGGTGGTTATGCCCATCCTTGATATTGTCGCGGGTGTTTCACTCTGGATATCCTGGCGATGGGGCAGTGGTGTTTGGGCCAGCGTTGCTATTGTCTATATGGGTCTAGCGCTGAGCCAGAGGGCAAATGTGCACTCATTTATTCCGCTTGTCGCCGTAGGTCTCCTCCTCATAGCCCATTTTGCAAGGATTTTTGTTGTTCGTTCCAAGGTCGAGAAGCGAATTAAAATTTTATAATTGAACGTATTTCTTCATAGTATTGTTTACCAAACCGCACAGCAACGATTTGTTAATTTTAAATCTTAATTCGTCTTTTACGAGAATTAATTACATTACGTAGCGTAATGGTTGTATAATTCTTATTAGGCTTTTTATCATGAACAAAATTGTCAAAATTTCTATGCATGACGTCGGGGTTAACTCTATTTCTATTACCCAGCCGCATTATCTCGAGGCTTTATCGATTGTCGAAAGAATTCATCGGGCTTTATTGGATGTTATAAAGGATGAATTTGACCGTCGGGGCAGGTCGGACGTCAATCCGGTTCAAGCTTTGTTGCTTTACAATATTGGCGACAAGGAGCTGACGGCAGGTGAATTGCGGTCACGAGGCTATTATCTCGGCTCCAACGTGTCGTATAATGTTAAAAAGCTTGTTGAGATGGGATATTTATCTCACGAGCGTTCGCGCACGGATCGTCGCTCCGTCCGGATTAGATTGACCGAATTGGGTCAAGACATTCATGACATCGTCGATGGCCTCTACAACAAGCATATGAGGACCGTTGAGCAGGTTGGCGGCATTTCGGAAACAGAATTCCGCCAAACAAATACAATTTTGTTGCGATTGGAGCGATTCCTCAACGACAATGTTAAATACCGCCTCTAATTCAGGTGTTTGATTTTATAAGTTGGCCATGAAATTGACAAATCCTGGCGTCATTATCGCCTGTGGCTGGTGATCGGGGCGAAAGCTTTCCTTTACCGTCATGGGCGATAATCGCTGCAGGTACATGGTGGAATCAATTTCATGAAATTTTCTTCAAGCTTTTCGCGGCGGGCAATTTTATTAGGCACGGCAGCTTTTACGGCTGCGCCCCTTCTTCCAAATCGTCTCTTTGCCCAAAATATGGAAGATGATTCCACCGATCAGGCTGAATGGGTCCAAAGTTATGATGCTGCGACCTCGAAAACGCTTGATCGTTCGACGACGCCGCTTTTATCGCCTGAAACGTTAAACGCCACGCAGGCCGCGATTGAGTCCTTCAAGCAGGTCGTTAACAGTGGCGGATGGCCTCAAATGCCAAGGGTTCCGCTTAAGCTCGGGATGCAAAACCCAGCCGTTATTGACCTGCGGAAACGGTTGATGGCTTCGGGTGACCTCGATGCCTCGGCGGGTCTATCCGACATTTTCGATTCCTTTGTTGAGACAGGTGTTCGCCGCTTTCAAGAATTGCACGGTTTGCGGCCAACAGGGTTGATTACGGGTCAGACATTGACGGCGCTCAACATATCGGCGGATGTGCGCTTAAAGCAGCTTGAGGTAAACCTCGTTCGGTTGCGTTCCTATTCAGCAAGTCCCGGAAAGCGTTACGTTGCTGCCAATATCCCCGGTGCTATTGTTGAGACGGTGGAAGATAATGTCGTTCAGACCCGGCATGCGGCGGGTGTTGGCAAGATTGATCGTCAATCGCCGATCATGACAACGAAGGTTATCGATATCAATTTCAACCCGTTTTGGACGGTTCCGGCGTCGATCATTAAAAAAGATCTGATCCCCAAAATGCAGGCAAATCCTGGCTATTTGGCAGAAAATAAAATTCGTATTTTCTCAAATGAAGGACAAGAAATTACGTCCGAGAAAATCAACTGGAAAAGTGACGAGGCAACGCGTTATCAATTTCGCCAAGATCCAGGTGGTGAGTTTAATTCGCTAGGCTTTGTCAGGATCAATATTGCCAATCCTTACGGCGTTTATATGCATGATACCCCTGCAAAAGGTATCTTTGGCGACGATTATCGCTTCGTCTCATCGGGGTGCATGCGCGTTCAAAATGTTCGGGATTATGTCGAGTGGCTTTTGAAGGACACGCCCGGCTGGGGCCGAGAACAAATTGATGAGGCGATACAATCGGGACAACGCGTTGATGCGCGTCTTGCTAAACCTGTTCCGGTTTTCTGGGTCTACATCACGGCTTGGGCAACACCGGACGGTTTAGTTCAATTCCGAGATGATATTTATAATAAGGATGGGTTAGGCGGCGTTCCATTGGTGACGGCCGTTCAATCGGATCAGTAACGGAAATCGATCTATTCGGGCGCAGCAGTTGTGCCGCTCGATCTTTTTAAAATTCGATTGATGTCCGGTGTGACGACCGGATCGTCAAATCCCCCCGTTACGGTATAGGCAAGCACCGCAGGCTCTGCGCCATTTTGAGGCGTAGGTCCTGTTGCCTCGCCGGTAAGATTGAGCTGGCGCTCGCCGATGGCGACCGTGCCATTCAGCCTCATTAAATTCGGCGAAAATAGCATTTCGGACTCGTCGATATTAGCCGTTCCGTTTGCGATATGCATTGAAATACGCATCGTCTCAAAATCTGTTTTGCCGCCTCGCATATCACGAATAACCGATAGCGGTCGCGTTTCTATTCTTTTTAATATCGTTGCCAGATTGATGCCGGATAAGGTGCCATTCGTGATCGAAAAATCAGCTTTTCCGGCAAGTGATTTCATCATCTCGTCGATTGATTGACCCGATGATTCAAGATCGAATTTCCCACTGACACTTCCTTCAAGCTTTCTCATATCCATGAGGGCAAGGGTTGTCTGCCCGATGTCGAATGCTTCAACGGACCAATGGCTCGAAAGGGAAAATCCTTGATCAATCGGAATGATCGAGATTTTTCCCTTTGTCGTACCTTGAAACATATGGGCTGATGCAAGGGTGACGTTGAGCGCTCGATCTCTTGCAATGATTGACAGTGCCGCGTTGGAAATTCGAACGATGCCGAGATTAATTCGTTCCGCTGACAGGCGAACATCCAAATCCTGATCGGGTGTGATGTTAGGATCAATGGGACTGATTTTCCAGCCAGCCTGTTCTTGCTGCTTTGGCCAAATTGGAGTTAGAAAGCTCGTAACGTCCATATCGCCCGTGGATAAGGTGCCGGTTATGAGTGGCCGTGGCTTCGATAAATCCAGAGATACGCCGCCGGTCATCGAGACGTTACCTAGACGAACTTGCGCCTCTGAAACGGCAATCGTCAGTGGCGCAATTGCAGCAACACCTTCAAGTTTTAGCGATGTAGGAAATAGAATTGGTGGCTGGAGCGCAAGCCATTCACTAAGCCGATCGATGCGGCCAATTTCTACGGCTAAACGGCCCGAGAAAAGGGCGTTGTTGTTTTTTGTTGTCGCGCCATCCAATTTGACGGAGCCGAGCGAGTTGCTCACATATAAAGCGATCTTCCGGCCATTATTTTCAGGCGCGGATAAGGGGCCAATTTCAGCTTGGAGCGCGACGTCCTGCTTATGCCAAGTTCCCGTTGCCGTTAACCGCCTTGCGCCGTCGGTTAAAAAATAAAGCGTCCCGTTGATCGTAGACGGCGCTAATGGTTTTGAAGCTTTATCCGTGAATGCAAAAGTCCCGTTATTTAGGGTGATCGATTCAAGGCGCCCCATCTTGATCGATGAGTTCATTTGAGACTGAGCGCTCAGAAGAGTGGTGAGTTCTTTAGCGAGCGTCTCTGGGCCGCTTGGTACAAACTCACTTGGAAGTAGAATACGGGGCGTTGTAAGCGTGGATGATACGGGCTCATACCGACCGCCCAACAAGGCAAATAGGCTGAGGCCGAAGGATACCCGCGGCGCCTCAATTTTTACGTTATTGCTGAATGACAGTCTTAATTCAACAATATCAATTGCAGGATGAGGTAAAAGGCGCAGCTCTGCTTGCCCTTCGATCGCCGTTATTGGTCCAAAATCTTGTGAAATAGCCGTTTTCAAATCTGTAAAGACAGCTTCACCATTAATCGGGATTGCGATTGAGCCAATGAGGGTCAAGGCAACGACAACAACAATCAGGCCCGCAAGCCGGCGGATTAATGGTCGATATTTTTCAATGGCGATCATGATTTATTGCCAAACTTTTCATCTCTAGAAGGAATGTTATACATGGTGTTACGAGCTGCAGGAAGATAGTCTGGGTTGTCTCAGGCGTAGATTTACCCCTCATTAATTGGATTTTGTGTGCGATGAATGCGTTTGATGCCCCGCTTTGGTCTCCATTTCCTGCAAATTTGGAAAATTCCGGGATCCAACGGTTTATTACGCATTTTAGCCGTGTTTCAGGCCGAAGCTATCCAGATTTTGCATCATTGCACAGGGCTTCTATCGAGAATCGGGAGGCATTTTGGTCCTCCATTTGGGATTTTTGCGGAGTTATTGGCGAAAAAGGTGACCGCGTTTTAATCGACGACCGGATGCCAGGCGCCATTTTTTTTCCCGACGCTAAACTGAATTTCGCTGAAAATTTACTGCGTCCGTCCGCTTGTGCGGATGCCATTGTTTTTAGATCCGAAAACCAAGTCGAAAGGCGCATGTCGCGGATCGAATTGTTAGACCTTGTCTCGCGCGCCCAGCATTGGCTTATGGCTGAGGGCGTTAAGGCGGGGGATCGTGTCGCAGCCATCCTTCCGAATATGCCAGAGTCGGTTGCAATGATGCTGGCGACGGCGTCGATTGGCGCAATCTGGTCATCTTGTTCGCCAGATTTTGGCCCGCGTGGTGTGCTGGATCGATTTGGCCAAATTACGCCTAAAATTTTAATTACCAGCGACGGTTATTTTTATAACGGAAAGACGCTTCGTTTAGACTGAAAATTAGGCGAGATCGTGCCGCACTTGCCAAGCCTTACCCGCGTTCTCGTCATCCCCCTTATTGGTGCAGATGAAGATATAGCCAGAACGATACCCAAAGCGATTACGCTTTCCGACGCCGTTTCGACGCTACCGGCTAAGGACATCACCTTTACGCGCCTTCCTTTTAACCATCCCCTTTTCATCCTATTTTCATCCGGCACGACAGGTGTGCCGAAGTGCATTGTGCATGGTGCAGGTGGCACCCTGCTCCAGCACCTTAAGGAACATCAGCTTCATTCCAATATTGGTGAAGGAGATCGAGTGTTTTATTTCACAACACTTGGCTGGATGATGTGGAACTGGTTGGTTTCCGCACTCGCTTCAGGTGCGACGCTCATCCTTTTTGACGGCTCTCCTTTTTACCCAACACCAAACGTTCTGTTCGACTATGCGGAGGCTGAAAAAATTAGCTTCTTCGGAACTTCGGCGAAATATTTAGACTCGTGCAAAAAGGCGGACCTCGTTCCAATAAACACCCATCGGTTGGATGCGCTCAAGACAATCGCGTCCACCGGATCTCCGCTAGCGGCGGAGACATTTGAATGGGTCTATCGCTCGATCAGCAAAACGGCGCATCTTGCCTCGATTTCCGGCGGAACCGATATTGTCTCATGTTTTGTCTTGGGTGATCCAACATCGCCCGTTTACCCGGGCGAGATCCAAAGACCAGGCCTTGGAATGGCGGTCGATGTCTGGGATGATGAGGGGGACCCCCTCCCATCCGGAAAAGGGGAATTGGTTTGTACGAAGGCTTTCCCATCCATGCCAATTGGCTTTTGGGACGATGCTGACGGATCTAAATATCGCGCTGCTTATTTTGATCGCTTTCCGGGCATTTGGTGCCATGGTGATTTCGCAGAGTGGACACTTAATGGTGGAATGATCATTCACGGACGGTCTGATGC
>CAIRGA010000081.1 GCA_903877935.1 uncultured Hyphomicrobiales bacterium | reverse complement strand
GGCAAGGGTGATCATTGCCACTTAGATGGTCAAGAAATGCCATACACGTTTAATGGCGTCGATCAACTTGTAGAAGATTTTATTCGTGCTGTGAGCAGTAGGAGAGGTTTATGACGGATCGTTATCTAACCATCACATTGCAACCAGATTGGCAAAGCGCACTTCGTAACGTAGCCGAAGCGTCAAAAAAGGACACCTATCAAGGCGAGGTGCTCAATTTTGAAAGTCCGGCACAATTTTTCGGCCAACTGACGGAAAGACGCTGGAACATTGTACGGGCCATGCAAGGTAAAGGTGAAATCTCGCTCAGAAAACTTGCAAGAGACATCGGACGCGACGTCAAGCGTGTCCATGAAGATGTGAGTATTTTAGTGGGTCTAGGACTGTTAGAACGGACCGAAAATGGTGGGGTTATTTGCCCATTTTCATCAATGCACATCGACATGCATTTGAATGCGGCTTGATGGTTTAAAACGTCAAACCTGACCCAATCTCTCCTCTTTGGCCCTCGATACAATAACCCTACCAGTTAATGTTAATACGGCCGCCTTCAGAACTGAAGCAACTACTGGAAGGCTAAACCGAGCCTTGATATCAGCGCATCCTGATTCACCAACCCGCGCCATATCGTTCGAGCTTTCTAGTGCACGCGAAATCATTTGAGCCAACCGGTCAACATTTTCACGCGGAACCACAAAGCCCGTCGCCTGATCCCGCACGATAAACGAAGGCCCGTCAGTATCCGTTACAATTACCGGCAAGGCTTCCGCCATCGCCTCTATCAGCACAATGCCAAAGGGCTCTTCGCGCGAGGGCAAAACAAAAACATCAAGCCCATTAAAAAAAGCGTGACGGTCCGAAACCCAGCCTACAAATCGCATACGGTCGGAAATCCCAAGCGCCAGCGCTTGCTGCTCAAGGCTCGCACGCTCCGGCCCATCACCCCCCAAAACAAACATCCATGGATGCGAGCGGACCTCGGGACTTGCCAGCGCCTGTAGCAATACATCGTAGCCCTTGTTCCGATGAAGCCGTCCGAGCGACCCAAGAATCGGCGGCGAACGGAAAAGCGGACGCGTGACGGCGTCTCTCACACGCACCATATTCGGCACGATCTCAATAGACTTATCGGGGAACCGCGCAGCGGCAGCCTCAGCGACGCGAGGCGAGACAGCAATAAACTCATCCATCGCCGCCATATCAGGCTTAAAGCGCGTATTGTGCAGCACGCCTATCTTTTTAACGCCCGATAGCCGGGCAATATACCGCATCGCGCGCGTGCCATGGGCGATCACCACATCCGGACGCCGCCGCTGAACCGCTGAACGAAGCCGCCAATTCGCAATCGGGTCGTAATCGGTCCAGCACCGCAAGGGCATAAAATCGAAGTGAACGGGCAAATGCTCGCGCATCCAACCGGACGGGTGGCCAATCGTCACCACCTCGTCGCCGTTCAGCGCCAGCATCTCGGCATAATCGATCGCCGCCTGCTCCAGCCCGCCATGCGCCCAGCCTAACATCACATTGAATACGCGCATGGGGAAACCCTTGGAATGCGATCATTTCTCAAACAAGGGCCAACAAAAGGGCATAGACAAATCCCTTCCCATTCGACCACATAGCTGCACTATTGAGTATAGTCGGTCTAACCCCAGAGATACAAATTGGCAGCTACACAATCGCGCCGTAAAATTCTGATCATAAGGCTCGGCGCCTTCGGCGATGTGCTCCAAAGCGAGGGCGCGATCCACGATATCCGGCTCGCCCACCCCGGGGACGAGATCACGCTCCTAACCACCAAACCCTTCCGCCGTATCTATGAGCGCTGCCCTTGGATCGACCGGATTATGGTCGACCCCCGTGCGCCTCGTTTGAACGTGATGTCTCTCCTAAGATTGAGGCGGGAGCTCCGCGATGAACGCTTCGAGTTGATTTACGATCTACAAAACTCGAGCCGCACCCTTATGTATCGCAATTGGCTAGACGCGGAATGGAGCCAAAAGGACGAGGCGTTTTTATCGCTTCAATCCAAGCGGCTTGGCCGGCGGCTTTCAATATTGGAGCGGCTTAAATTTCAGCTCGAACAAGCGGGACTTGAAACCTCGCACACGATGCGGCCCGACGTAAGCTGGATGGCCGATGACGTGACGGCGCTGATGGAAGCAAACGCGCTCAAACCCGGTTTCATCCTGCTCTTGCCCGGCAGCTCGCTACGCCACCCGCAAAAGCGGTGGCCGCATTACGGCCCGCTCGCCCAAAGCCTGATTGACAACGGCCACCAAGTGGTCACAGCGCCCGGCCCAGACGAGATGGGGCTCTGCCAATCCCTCCCCGCCCAAGCCATCCTAGATCAAGGCAAGCCCATCACCTTCAACGCCCTCGCGGGCCTGATCCGCCACGCGAAACTCATCATTGGCAATGATACGGGGCCGACCCATCTGGCGGCCTATCTCGGCGCCAAGGGGCTCGCCCTTTTTGGCTCCCACACCAGCGCGCGGGCGACCGGCCTCGACGCTTTTTTGGACATCATCGAGGTGAAAGATTTGGCTACACTTCAACGTGACGAAGTAATGGCGCGGGTTAAGAAGCTTTCCGGTGAATTTCAAAAGCCGTGATACGACTTTTCTTCAACAATACTGGCCTCACACAATATATTGATCTTTTTCTTCAGCTCCGCCCGCTTGTCATTTTGAATATAAACCGACCGTGCGAGCTCAATAAACACAGTACCAAAATCTTTGCGGCTCTCGCACGCGCGAATGTCGTCTTCAATGATCCAAAGTGCCTCGTTGACTGCCTTAAGTTGCTTCTCGAGTATCTCAACACCGGGATATATGTCCACCAAACGCTGCCTCGCGGGCGCCAACGCGTCCATCTCCCGCTTGATATTGGCAAGCTTGGCGGGGTCGGCAATCTTCTCGGTCTTGATGACAAGTATCGTAATCTTATCAATAAGTTCGCCCGCACCAACCTCAACGAAGATTTGTCCGCTCATATCTGATGTCCTATCGCCAACGGCATTGCAGCCTCAATGCCGCCTCCTTGCTTGATTGACGAGGATATCACAAGAAAAAACTGGTCTGAACCATAAGATTTGGCTTCGTTCTCGAGTTTGCCGTGATCAACATATCCGGTCGGCGTTTATTAAATATAGCACCTTTAGGATAAGGCTACCTGATGAAAATTCTGTCGATTTCATAACCTGAACCACGACCCCTTAAATTTTTGCCACTTGCTCAAGCGGCGGCCAGAGGTTCGATGTCGGAAACATCGATCTGCTCTTTTGCGCGCGCCAGATCCCACGCCCTTTGTAAGTTCATCCAATACTCGGCCGTCGTGCCGAAAACCTTGGCGAGCCGGATCGCCGTGTCGGCGGTTAGGGCGGTGTCTCCCCTCACGAGCCGTTCAATGCGTGTACGGGGAACGTGGACACGCTTCGCAAGCATGTAAGAGCTAACCGAGTGGACCGAGGTATAGCTGCTGGAGAACCTCCCCAGGGTGTGATGGATTACTGATTACGGACATTTGTACTTCATCCTTCAATGATAATCTATAATTTCAACTTCAACTGGATCTTGTTCAGACCACTTAAAACAAATTCGCCACTAGTTGTTGATTCGCACGGAGCATTGACCAGCATGGTCACCCTTCAGCTCCTCAAGGTGATTTCCAGGGGGAAACCGAAGGTCTTCTAACTGCACTGCCGCATCGAGAGCCGATAGCATCGCTCGCGTCCTTTTGATCAGATCGGCAGAGAACCCCTTACCGAACTGATTTTTGACCGCCGCAACTGCGAGCTTGCTTTTGACGCTAACACTCATAACGATGTATATCATAAAATGATACGTAATGCAAACATCTTAAGCGCCCGCTCAGAAGGGCCAATCTATTGCTG
>CAIRGA010000080.1 GCA_903877935.1 uncultured Hyphomicrobiales bacterium | reverse complement strand
GATCAGGCGCTCGCGGTGTTTGATACGGCTGGAAAAGGCTATTTCGACGCCAATGACGTCGTAACCGCGTTTACGACTAATCCGTCCCTTGGTGATCCTGCGACGGCGGTGCAAACCGTTTCGGCCTGGGATGATAATGGCGATGGCAAGGTAACACGCGATGAATTGATTAGTGGTTTCACAACGATGAATCTCGCCGATGCCCTTATGAATCAGCTTGATCCAACAGGGCAGGGCTATATCGATAAGGCGTCTTTATCATCTGTTTCATTGCCTAATTTTCCAAACGCATCGACCATTATTGCGAGTTGGGATTCAAACGGCGATGGCCAGGTTAGCCGGCAGGAAGTCGTTGACGGCTTTCACGCGCTTAATACGCAGGCTGATGCGGCACCGCCGCCTACAACATCGGCAAATAACGATCCCGCAGCGCTATTTGCGCAATATGACACCAATAAAGATGGCTCGCTCGATCTCTCCGAAATAACGGCTGCCGTTGGTTCGTCAGGTTCAACCGATCCTTCGCAAACTTTGACGGCATGGGACACGAATGCCGATGGTGTTGTTTCCCAGCAAGAATTTACCGATGGTTATAACCTCATCAAACAGGCAACGGGTATCATTGCGCAATATGATACCGCCGGAAAAGGCTATTTCGATCAGGCTGATTTGCAGGCTGCGATTGATTCCAATCCGACAACCAATAATGGCGCAAGTGCTTCGGACTTGATGAAATTTTGGGATTCAAATGGTGATGGTAAAGTCACTGTTCCTGAAGTGCTCGCGGGGCTTGCTGCGGGCGGAACGGCTGCCTCAACGCCCGTTGCTTCAACCGCGACGGATCCATCAACGAGCAATAGTGTTCCTGATGTTTCCAATCTTTTGTCAGCTTATGGATACTCGGCTGCCCCGGTAGCGGGCGCTGATCCTACCGTTTCTTCAACCCCGACAGCAAGCGCGTAAGGCTTTCCAATCCTTTATAAATCTGTCTTTGTGGTTTTCAATTCCTGTGAAAGAGTGGGAATCACGAACACACGGCTTTAGGGGGCATGGAAATGAAGGCGATCAGGTGGGGAATTCTATCAACGGCCAAGATAGGCGTTGAAAAAGTTATTCCGGGAATGTTGAAAAGCAAGGATATCGACATTGTCGCCATTGCCTCGCGTGACAAAAAGCGCGGGACAAATTGGGCCAGGAAGCTGGGTATTCCAAAAGCCTATGGATCTTATGAGGAATTGCTCGCTGATCCGACCATCGAGGCCATTTATAATCCTTTGCCCAATCATTTGCATGTGCCTTTGACGTTAGCGGCGGCTAAGGCGGGTAAACATGTGCTTTGTGAAAAGCCCATCGCTATTACGGCAAAGGAAGCTAAACTCCTGCTTAAAGCTTCGAAGAATGTACTCATTCAGGAAGCTTTTATGGTGCGGCACAATCCGCAATGGATTGAGGTTCGCAAGCTCCTCGCTAAGGGAACCATTGGCCGGGTTCAATCGGTCCATATGATGTTTTCGTACCATTTGGTCGATCCGAAAAATGTCCGCAATTTGGCCGATATTGGTGGCGGTGGCCTACTCGATATTGGATGCTACCCGATTACAATCGCGCGCTTTCTCTATGGGGCCGAACCGCTTCGGGTGACGGGTACATTTGATCGTGATCCTAAGTTTAAAACGGATCGTTTGATGAGTGGGCTTGCTGATTTTGGCAAGGCGCGGCATTTGTCGTTCATTATAGCGACCCAAGGTGCGCCTTATCAAAAAACCGTTATCATGGGTGAATTTGGAACGATTGAAGTTGAAGTGCCCGTGAATGCCTCGCCTGATCATCCAAATCGCTTTACCGTGAATGTCGCCGGCAAAAAGCCGATTGTCATTGAGATGCCAGTCGTGGACCAATATCAGCTTCAGGCTGAAGATTTTGGTAGAGCGATCCGCAAAAAGTCCAAGGCGCCATATGATGTCGCGGATGCGATCAAAAACATGCAAATTATTGACGCGTTTTTCCGTTCGGAAAAATCGGGCAAATGGGAGTTGGTGAAATCATAAGGCGAACCGTGCAGAAAAGGGATCTCAATGTCTGAGCAACCCGCCAATGGTATGGATGAAATCGGATCGGCCGCTACCTTTGCGCCCGATCCTGATTTTGTTGCGCGTGTTGAAGTGGCGATCGCGGCGGATGATGCATCCGCCCTTGGTGAACTCATTGAAGGGTTACATGAGGCTGATCAAGCTAGTTTGCTTGAGGCGCTGGGCCATGACTCACGGCCAAAGCTTATCGAGCTTTTGGGTTCACGGTTTGATTTTGCGGCATTGACGGAAGTCGATGACTCGGTACGCGAAGATATTCTCGACGAGCTGGATACGGAGACGCTTGTTGAGGGGATGCGCGATCTCGAAAGCGATGACGCGGTCTATATTTTAGAAGATCTTGATCAAGACGAGCAGAACGAGATTCTGGATGCATTGCCGGCGATTGATCGTGCGCAATTACAAAAGAGCCTCGATTATAAAGAAGGCTCGGCTGCACGGTTGATGCAAACGCATTTGATTGCTGTTCCGCCGTTTTGGACGGTCGGGCAGGTGGTTGATCATCTAGCCGAAGCAGCCGATTTACCCGATAGCTTTTTTGAAGTCTTTGTTGTGGATCCAGGTTATCATTTATTGGGTAACGTTTTTCTTGACCGTTTGCTGCGCGCGCGCCGATCGGCTCCGATCGAGAGCCTGATGAATGCGGATCGGCGTCGCGTCAGAGCGGATGATGAGCAAGATAATGTGGCGCGTTTGTTCCAGCGGTATAATCTTGTTTCAGCGCCCGTGGTGGATGAAGCAGGCCGGTTGATCGGCGTTGTGACCATCGACGATATCGTCGACGTCATGCAAGAAGAAGCCGATGACGATATTAAAGCGCTTGGCGGTGTTAAGGCCGATGAAGAATTATCCGACTCGGTGTTTTCAACCACGCGTAATCGGTTTGGCTGGCTGTTTGTGAATTTACTGACGGCCTTTTTAGCGTCATCGGTTTTAGGCTTGTTCGAGGACCAGTTGGCTAAGATGGTAGCTTTGGCCGTATTGGCGCCGATTGTGGCAAGCCAAGGGGGTAATGCGGCCACCCAAACGATGACGGTTGCGGTACGCGCTTTGGCAACGCGAGAATTGGGGCCGGCGAATGCCTTTCGGATCACGTTTCGTGAGACGGCAGCGGGGCTTTTAAACGGCTTGGCATTTGGATTAATTACCGGACTTGTTGCGACGCTTTGGTTTCACGATTGGAACATCGGCATTGTGATTGCACTAGCGATGACAGTGAACCTTGTCGCGGGCGCCTTGGGCGGCATCTTAATTCCGTTAGGACTGGAGCGGTTTAAAACAGATCCGGCGGTTTCATCGGGTGTTTTTGTAACAACGATTACCGATGTTGTGGGCTTTTTCTCCTTTTTAGGCATTGCGACGCTGTGGTTTCATTTGCGCTAAGCTTGCGTTTGTTACCGATTTATTAAAATTTTTCGTGCTATCGGCCATCCAACGAAGAATTTAATAGCGCGTGGGTATAATCGAATGCAGTGGAATGAGTTGAGCGTGATGAAGCGGTTCTTGGCCTTGAGCCTACTGGCGTTCGCCTTGTCGGCGTGTACGACAATGACTGCCGAGCGGGCGCCTAAGCCGGGTTCATCCGCGGCGATGATTCCTGTTGCCCAGAACTATCCGGTGCATGGCGTGGATGTGTCGCGTTATCAGGGCCAAGTGAATTGGCGCGAGGCTAAGGCTGCAGGGACCCGCTTTGCCTATATTAAGGCAACGGAAGGTGGCGACCATGCCGATGAAAACTTTATGCTACATTGGGTCGCGGCGCGTGACGCCGGAATGCAGCGTGGTGCCTACCATTTCTATTATTGGTGCCGGCCGGTAAAGGATCAAATCAAATGGTTCTTTAAAAATGTGCCCATAGAGCGCGACGCGCTGCCGCCGGTGCTCGATGTTGAGTGGTACGGCGCAGCATCGGAAAAATGCCCGAAGAAAGTACCAAAGGCTGAAGCGCTTGCCGATATGAAACTGTTTTTGCAAGCGGTTGAAAAACACTATGGCAAACGCCCGATGATCTATACGAGCATCGATTTCTACCGCGATATTTTAATCGGTGAGTTGCAGGAATATCCCCTTTGGGTGCGTACCGTAAATGCTCAGCCAATGGAGCGATATGGCGACCGGCGTTGGATGCTGTGGCAATATACCGATATGGGCCGCGTGCCCGGCATTAAAGGCAATGTGGACCGTAACGCCTTTGCAGGAACAGAGGACGATTGGGCGCGATTCACCGGACAATCCATGATGCGGGTGGCGGACGCTGCCCCGGCTACAACGCCAATGCTTGCGCCGATGGCGTCCAACGTAAATGTGCCTGTGCCACGGCCTAAAGGGTTGATTGCAAGGAACTGAATACTTGCCCCTTTGCTTGCTTCATACTGCAACCACTAAAACCTCATCCCCCTGCATCGCAGGGACCTTCTCCTTCAAGGAGAAGGAAGTTTTAGCGGCTTGCTTCGAAGCCCTTGCGGGCACGGCGCTCGACTTAAAAGGAGAAGGACTAGCCACAAAAAAAAGCGGAGCCTGAGCCCCGCTTTCTCTATTTTTAAAG
>CAIRGA010000079.1 GCA_903877935.1 uncultured Hyphomicrobiales bacterium | reverse complement strand
TGCCCTCGTCAAACGCGTTCGGGAAGACAAAAAGCGCCACGCCGCCAACCTGGCTTCGCCAAATTTTAAACTGCGCATTCTTGTTGAGAAACCTCAGTGAATCTTGTCGACCTTTCCGGATCGGTTCTCTCGCGTGAGGCTGCCAATTTGGCGGCATGGAAGAGCCGCGAATCAATCACGTCGAGACGAGGGCAACACGCTCCAGCCGCAAGGCCGGCGAGCGGTTGCCGCGGCTTGGCTTGCGGCCTCTGGATCCTGACCGTCGGTTGCTTGCTCCGCGTCCACGCAAGAAGCTTCCCAATTGGGCACCCGAGGTCACATCCGACCTCATCTCGGACTTGCCAATCTCAACAGCTGAACTTGATGCGATCCTACAACTGCTTGGGGACGATCTGGCATCGGTTCTCGACTGTTAGGGTCCCTACCTGCCAACATAGCGCTCGACCTGTGCAGAACGCGTTCGGCAGGGCCCTCTTGCCCTTGCATCCCGCGCACTCCGCGCTAGCCTCCATCCCCTCACGGAGACGATAGATAATGGCCTTCTCATCCGCTCGCCCGTTGGCTCCGACCCTCATCAAGCGGGTGGCCCTTTATCTCCGCGTCAGCACCGGCCGCCAAGCCGAGAACGATGTCTCGTTACCCTCACAGCGCGACATGACGACCCGCTACTGCCAAGCACAAGGCTGGGAGGTGGTAACCGAGTTTGTCGAGCCAGGTGCATCGGCGACCGATGACAAGCGACCCATCTTCCAAAAAATGCTTGAGCAGGCGGCAAGTCCCGAGCG
This sequence comes from uncultured Hyphomicrobiales bacterium, assembly GCA_903877935.1. Lineage (GTDB taxonomy): Bacteria > Pseudomonadota > Alphaproteobacteria > Rhizobiales > Beijerinckiaceae > CAIUPE01. The sequence continues at coordinate 4,179 of CAIRGA010000079.1, read as the reverse complement.
AACCTTTGACGTCATCTGCGTTCATTCCTTCTCGCGCTTTTACCGCAATGGCGCCGAGATGGAGATGACGATCCGCAAACTAAGAAAATACGGCGTTGATGTTGTCTCGATGACGCAACCAACAGGTGATGATCCCTCCCAGCAATTAATGCGGCAGATCATCGGCATCTTCGACGAATATACCTCCCGCGAGAACGGCAAGAACGTGACACGCTCGATGCGCGAATCCGCCAAGCAGGGGTTTTGGAACGGGGCCCGCCCGCCTTTGGGTTACCGCGTGATAGAGGCAGAGCGTCGCGGATCCAAAATTAAAAAGAAGCTGGAGATTGATCCGGTTGAGGCCGAACTCGTCCGCCTCATCTTCCAACTCTACACGGAAGGCGACGGAACTTCCCGCCCGCTCGGTATTAAAGACACGACCAAATGGCTCAACGAGCGGGGATATCGAACCCGTCTGGGATCGACATTCGGCGTCGGACCGGTCCATAAAATTCTGACCCACGCCTATTATGCGACGGGTAAATGGCCGTATGGCGTTAAAAATGCCCGTACCGGCGACCTTAATGACAGCTCACTCATCGTTGATATCGACGTTCCGCCCATTATTTCTCAAGAGCTGTTCGACAGGGCTCAATCCCGTCTTGCTGCCAATAATTCCAAAGTAACTCCGCCACGCGTCGTCAACGGGCCAACATTACTGACCGGACTGGCCGTTTGCGCTTCCTGCGGTTCGGGAATGACCACAAGCGGAACCAACCGCCATCGACGTTCTTACCGCTATTACAGTTGCGCGGGATGCAAACAGCGGGGCCCAACCGTCTGCAAAGGGCGTCACGTGCAGATGGCTCGTTTGGACACGATCATCACGGATGCCGTAAAAGAGCGCCTTCTGCATCCGGATCGCTTAGCGGTAATTCTTTCGTCGCTCGCAAACCGACAAAATGGCAAAAACAAAGCGGTTGATGATCGCCGCGATGCTTTGGCAAAGGAACTCAAAGAAAAAGACGAAAGGCTCAAACGCCTCTATAGCGCCATCGAAAACGGCATCGTCGAGATCGACGATCACTTAAAAACACGGATTACGGAGCTGAAAACGGAGAGAGACATCGTCCAAATCTCAATCGAGCGAATAGCCCAGCAAGCCACCAGCAGCGCACAAATTACGCCAGAACGCATTGAGGCGTTTTCAAAATTGATGAATGAAAAGCTAGAAACTGGCGATGTTCAGGCTCGAAAAGCCTATCTAAGATCGGTGATTTCCGTCATCGAAGTCGACGACGGCAGCGTTCGCATCTTGGGTGAAAAGACACAACTCGCCGCCGCTCTATCGGGACAAAACGGACGAACTGGTAAGGTTCGTGGTTTCGTACGCAAATGGTGCGGCCAAGAGGACTCGAACCTCCACGGGTCTCCCCACTAGCACCTCAAGCTAGCGCGTCTACCAATTCCGCCATGGCCGCGAAACATTCCGGAGGGCGTTGGCCCCCGAACGAGGCGGTTCTGTAACAGATGGATGGGGGAGCGACAAGCGCTGAGACAAAAATATTACAGTGAATGAAAAATATACCGGATTTATGACGCAGCCCGCACCCGCTCGCTGACTTCAATCACGACACGGTCGCCCTTGACCACGACCTCGCCGCGCGCAATCAAATGGTCATTGGCCCTTATCTCGACCAAATCTCGCGGAGTCGGATCAAGCGGAATAATTGAGCCACGGTTGAGACCAATAAAATCGCGGATCGTCATTTGATGGGAGCCAAGGACGACGGCAATATCGACAAGAACATCTTCAACCATCATAACCCGCTAGCCGATTCCTTTTGATTTCAATTCAACTATCGTTTTTTATGGTAAAAAATTGGTAAATACCCGCGCAGGTTCCTCTTCAGCAGTTGATCTTTATCGGTCGGATGACGCGCCGGTCGAGTGGATTGTCGCAACCGAACCGGTTGATTATCTGCAAGCCGTTGGGTTCATGGAAGCGCGCGCTTTGGCAATCCATGAAGGCAAAGCGCCTGAGTTGATTTGGCTCGTCGAGCATCCGCCGATTTATACGGCAGGCACATCGGCAAGCGAGGCGGATTTAAACGATGCCCGTTTTCCGGTGTATCAATCCGGACGGGGCGGACAATTCACCTATCACGGCCCCGGACAAAGGGTGGCTTATGTGCTGCTCGATCTCGCCAAGCGCGGGCAAGATGTCCGCCGCTTTGTGATGGCGCTTGAGGCATGGGTGATTGCGAGCCTCGATGCCTTTAACGTCACCGGAGAACGGCGCGAGGACCGCGTCGGCGTCTGGGTCAAGCGGCCCGACAAGGGCGTGGGATTTGAGGATAAAATCGCCGCGATCGGGATCAGGGTCAGGCGTTGGGTGACGTTTCACGGCATTAGTCTGAATGTCGAACCCGATTTATCGCATTTCTCGGGCATTGTGCCCTGTGGCATTTCCGAAGAGCTTTATGGGGTGACAAGCCTTGTCGACCTCGGACTGCCGGTGACGATGGATGATGCCGATGCGGCGTTAAAGGCTGCTTTCGTTGAAATTTTTGGGCCTATCCACGGTTAAGTGAGCTCACAGGCGCTTTAAAGAGCGGTGTGCCGGGTCTGCGCGGCGCGGGTTCACCGTGTTCGATTTCATAGACATAGCCTTCGGGAAGCCCGGCAGAACGGGCTGCTTTGGCTAAGAGTTGCCGGTCCGACGCGGAAGGCGCACTTCCCACCCCGGCCGCCACGTGGAGAAGCGCGCGTTTGGCGCCGCCGGGTAAAATAATGGGCTGGTTGAGCTTTTGCGCCCTTCCCGCCTGCCGATCCAAAAGCGTCATTTCGCCAAAAGGCACGTCAAACACGATGCCAATGACCTCATGGCGCGGATCACGAGCGATGCTTGTCTGCCCGCCGGGCAGAACAACAAGCCGATGGCGGGGCAAGCGGCCAATATTGATCCGCTTCGCCTTCGGGCAAAGCTCGGACATGCGCGCGGGGTCAAGGGTGAGCCCATAGGCAAAATAAAGCGCCATGAATTTTTAACTTCCCCAACGTAACATGTTGTTTATCACTGCTTTTGAAGAAGCGATGATCGACCCATCGCCTCACGGTCTGAAGCCTATTCTGCATGCATGAAAAAATTGCTCTCGCCAACTCCCATCTTGCCGCCGGAAGACTAGCCGAGGCGAGCGCGGCATTTGCGGCCTATCTCAACGATTATCCGCTCGATGATCGCGTCTGGTTTTTTGCGGCGGGCATTTTATTTCGCCAACGGCGCTATTCGGAGGCCGTTGGGTATTACCGCACAACCCTCAAGCTAAAGCCGGAAAATCCGGATTATTACGCCGATCTGGGTGCCGCGTTACGCGCCGATCAGAGGATTGGCGAGGCTGAGGCGATGGTGCGCGAGGCAATACGCCGCAACCCGACAAATCCCCTGCCCGTGTTTACGCTTGCCAATTTATGCTCGAGCCAAAGGCGCTATGAGGAAGCCGAGCGGATGTATCGCGCTCTTATCCAGGGCAATCCGGATTCAATCCCGGCGATTGAAAATCTTGGCTCACTGCTGCTTGAACTCAACCGATCAACGGAGGCCATGGCGATTTTCGACGCCTATCTTGTCCGTCACCCCGACAATGTTCAAGTGCTGACCTATAAGGCCATCGGGTATGACAAGCTGGGTGACCTGGATCAGGCCTTGGCCATTACCGAGCGTACGATCGAACTCGCACCGCCCAAAGGGCTTGAGATGCGGTTGGCGTCTTTCATGTCACTGGTGGGGCGCACGGGGCGGCTTGATCTGCGTCGTCGCGTCCTTAACCTTGTGACGGAGGCTATCCCCGTGACGCTGCCTGATGATGCGCCAGAGCGTTGGTTTGACGCGGATCGCAACGCGCTTCGGCGGTTCACTTATCTCTTTCCCTATTACGGTATTCGGGACCGCGATTTGCTAAAAGTCCACCGCGCGCTGGGCAACCAGATTGCGGCGAGCTTTCCACCCATGCTAAACACGGCGCCACCATGCGCGGGTAAAATTCGAGTTGGTTTTATATGGCGGTTTCAGGAATCTAACGCAACGGGGCTAATATGGGCTCCGCATGACACAGAAGCAGTATAGTCGCCTCAGCCTTGAGGATCGAGAAGCCATCAGCCGTGGGTTGGCTGCAAGCTTATCATTCGCAGAGATTGCTC
>CAIRGA010000078.1 GCA_903877935.1 uncultured Hyphomicrobiales bacterium | reverse complement strand
GTAAACACAACTCCAAAATAGCAACGCCCGCCAATAGAGGCGGGCGTTGCAATCGTTTTCAAAAATCCAGAGTGCTTAAGCGCTCTGGATCCCCTTGACGTACCAATCGATTGTCGCAAGATCGCCGAGACCCATCTTTTGGCCTTCCTTGACCTTCAATGCGCCACCTTGATCATAGATTGGGCCGGTGAACACGTCGTACGAACCTGCCTTATAGCCATCAATGACCTTGTTGGCCGCATCCTGCGCGTCCTTTGCAAGCGATGCGTTATAGGCAGAAACCTTAACGGCACCTTCCTTAATGCCATCCCAGAAATCTTCGGATTTCCAGGTGCCGGCCATCGCAGCCTTAACGCGTGCGGTGTAATGCGGTCCCCAAATATCTTCGATCGCCGTTAGATGCGCCTTAGGTGCAAATTTCGACATATCGGCTCCCTGACCGAAACCGAAAATGCCCTTCTTCTGACAGAACTGAAGCGGGGCAGGGCTATCCGTATGCGTCGCTATCACGTCGCAGCCGAGATTAGCCAAGGTTTCTGTTGCAGCTGTTTCTTTTGCTGGATCAAACCATGAATCGATCATAACGAGCTTCGTCTGGATCTTTGGATTAACAGCTTGAGCGGCAAGCGTGAATGCATTCACGCCCATGACGACTTCTGGGATCTTGAACGAGCCAAGATAGCCAATCACGCCCGATTTTGAAACTTTTCCAGCAATCGTACCGGTAACCGCACGACCTTCATGGAAACGCGAATTATAGGTTGTGACATTGGCAGCGCGCTTAAAGCCCGTGCAATGTTCAAACTTCACGTCTGGGAATTCTTTGGCGACTTCGAGAACCTGATCCATATAGCCGAACGAGGTTGCAAAGATCAGCTTGTTACCCTGACGGGCGAGGTCCCGCAGAATTGGAATCGCACTGGCGTCTTCCTTGACGCTTTCAACATAGGTCGTCTTTACGGCGCCGCCCAAAGCGGCTTCCAATTCGCGGCGGCCCTTATCATGCGCCCAAGTCCAGCCGTAATCACCAACTGGGCCCAAAAAGATAAAGCCAACTTTAAAGGGCTCAGCCGCTTGAGCAGAAGCGCCAAGCAGAGGAAGTGCCGAAGCAGCGCCTACAGCCTTTACAAAATCGCGTCTCGTAAACTTGGTCATAAATAACCTCCTAGAGTTTTACAAAAATCAACCATTCGGAATGAACGGCTTGCCAAGACATGCGGGGGCTTTACCGTCTTTTCCGTCGCGCGACGAAATGAGTGCCAAGACGATAACCGCAATAAGGTAGGGCATTGCTGCCCAAAACTGAGATGGAAAGATCGCATGGCCAGATGCTTTTGCGTAAAGCTCGAGTGCCATAAGGACACCAAAAAAATAAGCCCCCGCTAACAGCCGACCCGCACGCCATCCAGCAAAAACAACCAGCGCAAGGGCAATCCAACCTCGCCCTGCCGTCATTTGTTCCGCCCATAGCGGACTAATCACCATTGAAAAATCCGCACCCGCAATACCGGCAATCGCGCCACCAAAAGCGACGGCCGCGTAGCGAATAGCGATAACGGGATATCCAATCGAATGGGCCGAAAGGTCGTTCTCACCAACCGCGCGCAAGACCAGTCCGGCTCGTGTTTTATTAATGAACCAGCCAATCGCCAAAACCAGAAAAATCGCGAAATATACAAAGGGGCTATGGCCAAAAATCACCCGCCAAAAACTGTCATTGGCAAGCGCTTCGGGGAAGGGCGAGTCGACAGGGTCGATTGCGATACCGACATAGTTCGAACCGACCAAAGACGAAAGCCCAATGCCAAAAATCGTAAGCGCCAATCCGGTTGCAACTTGATTAGCACCAAAAGACAGAACCAAGACAGCAAAGATCGTTGCAGCTGCCGCGCCCGAGAGCATAGCAACAAGAATTCCAAGCCAAGGATTTCCCGTCTCAAATGTGACGGCAAAACCAGCGATGGTGCCGACCAGCATCATGCCCTCGACGCCCAGATTAATAACCCCACTTTTCTCAACGACCAATTCCCCCGAGGCCGCCAATAAAATCGGTGTCGTAATTCCGATTACCGTAACAAGTGCGTCAATGATGAAGGTAATGGTCATGGGCGTGTCCCCGAAACGGGGCTAGAGGAGATGGAAAATCTGATCCGGTAGCGTACAAGCAGGTCGCTTGCGAGGATCGCAAAAAGCAAAAGCGCCTGAAAGAGGCCTGCCGTCGCATTCGGAACATGCACAACCGTTTGTGCAACCTGGCCGCCGACATAGGTAAT
>CAIRGA010000077.1 GCA_903877935.1 uncultured Hyphomicrobiales bacterium | reverse complement strand
TCTTACTCTGCCGCTAGTTTGGCATGGACCGTGACATACATGCGGTCATTGGCTTTTTTCTGGAATTCGACCGTACCGGTGGTGGTCGCAAACAAGGTGTGATCCTTGCCCATGCCGACATTGGCACCCGGATGAACGCGCGTGCCGCGCTGACGGACAATGATGTTGCCCGAAATCACCGCTTCGCCACCAAACTTCTTAACGCCAAGGCGGCGACCGTCTGAGTCGCGCCCGTTGCGGGATGAACCGCCTGCCTTTTTATGAGCCATTGTTCTGCTCCTGATCCTATAAGCGGGCCTTTATGACCCAAACCGGTTAAAATCGACTTGCCGAGGGAGTGCGCCTTCCGATTACGCGGATGCTGCGACTTCCTCAGTGGCGGCTTTGGCCTTTGGCGCCTTCTTGGCGGCCTTTGGCGCTTCACCCGACGCATTGATCGACGTGATGCGGACGATGGTCAAATCCTGACGATGACCCTTCTTCCGCTTCGAATTCTGGCGGCGGCGCTTGACGAAATGGATCGTCTTTTTCGACCGCGTCTGCTCGACGATCTCGCCCGAAACCGTGGCGCCCACGATCATAGGCGCGCCAATTTCGCTGCCTGCGTCGGAGGTGATCATCAATACTTCGCCGAAAGAGACAGCCGAACCGGCCTCGCCTTCGAGCTTTTCAATCGTAATTTTGTCGTCAGCGGCAACTTTGTACTGCTTGCCGCCGGTCTTGATAACTGCGAACATCTTGTCCTCGTGTTCTAACGGCTCTGACCGCTTTATAAAAGCGACCGGCCGCCTTTTTGGCAGTAGCCCGGCGACCGTCCCGACTGCTCCTCATAAGCAGGCTTCGCGGCCTCAATAGAATTCCGCGCGGAACCAATGGACCCACGCAAGAAGGCGCGTTCCTACCCTGAGGACCGGTGTGAGTCAATGCGGTTAGACGGTTTTGACCGCCATCGCACCTTGTAGAACAGCAACCATCATGCTATTGCGCCCGCCGACCATGGGTTTTACGGCCCATCCTACGGAGAGGTGGCAGAGTGGTCGAATGCACCGCACTCGAAATGCGGCATAGGGGCAACCCTATCGGGAGTTCGAATCTCCCCCTCTCCGCCAATTTAGCGAACGATGTTCTAACAAAGACCCAGACGCCTATGCAGAATGCCATTCGAAGCATTCCTGCTTTAACCTGCGCGTGTAATATCCGTTTTTGCGAAATAGTCTTCATCGCCACAAAACGAACCGCCGCTTTGCCGTGGCGGGTCAGGATGATTTCATCGCCGGCCTCGGCGCGGCGTACCAATTCGGTTAGCTGACCCTTCGCATCCGTTACAGAAATTTCCACCGCAAACGCCTCGTGGATTCTGCCTATAATGGACTATTAAATAGTCCAAAATTTCATAAATATCAAACGACTGAGCGAGGCTAAGTTTACCTGTCGCCGGCCCATTGCTGATAGGCGACCAACATCGAATCCGTCTTTAGATCGCTCGCTCGCAAGGGCCTTGCGAAGGATAGGCCCGCCATTGTACGGACGCGGGAAAGCGCGACATAGGTTTGGCCCGGTGCGAAGGCGCCGTTGACCAAATCAATCCGCACATCATCCAGCGTCAGACCTTGCGCTTTGTGGATCGTAATCGCCCAGGCATGGGCGAGCGGCACTTGTTTGAAGGAGCCGACCACTTGGCTGGAGATGGTTTGCGCGCCTTCGTCCCAGACTTGTTTGATCTGGTCCCAATTAACGGGGGCCACAACATGCTCGAGCCCCGTCGCGTCAAAACGGACCGAGACTTCATTGTCCTCGACACGGCTAACCGTGCCGAGCGAGCCATTGATCCAGCGGCGCTCGGGATCGTTGCGGGTGGCCATGACACGGGTGCCTATTTTGAGTTCGAGATGTTCGGGCGCTGGTAAGCGATCGCCAGCGAGGTCAAACTTTCCAGCCGTGCTCGCGCCATAGATCGAGGTTTCGCCGGCGATGGCTTGCAAGCCCTCTTGGTTATAGCGATCGGCGGCGGCGCGCGTGGCGGTGAGCAAAAGCGGCGTGATGCGGGCGCGATGCGGGCGGTAGCATTGCGCGTTTAAGGTCTCGACCGCGTGCTCTACGTCTTCGCCAAGCCTGATGGCATTCAGCAAATCGACAAATTCACGCTCGTCTTGGCGATGGACTTCTTCAAGCGTGATCTTGACCGGTTGAACATGTTTCAAAATATGCGCGCTGAACGCATAAGGCGTGGCGTAATCGAGCTGTTCCAAAAGCGGGCCGTCTTGCTGCTGAACAACGGGCGGCAATTGCAAAAAATCGCCCACCATGACCACTTGCACGCCACCAAAGGGGCGCTGGTCTTTGCGGATTTCTTTGAGCCGCGTGTCGATGGCATCGATCACATCCGCCCGCACCATCGAGATTTCGTCGATCACCAAGCGCGTCATACGCTGATAGATCGGCCCGAAATGTTTGCCCGGAAGCATATTGCGCGCATCGAGCACGCCGAAGGGGAGTTGAAAGAAGGAATGGATCGTTTGCGCTTCGGCATTCAGTGCCGCAACGCCCGTGGGCGCGACGACGATTTGGGTCTCGCCGCCGGGGCGGGCTTTGAGATATTTGATCAGTGTCGTTTTGCCGGTGCCGGCGCGGCCGGTGACCAGAACAACGGGCACCTTGGCATCAATAGCCGCGAGCGTTTCGGCGACGCCATGGGCTTTCTCGTAAGCGGGATCGGCTTGAAAAATGGCACGCCGCTGCGGCATGGCATAGCTTGTATGACGCGACGCGTTGCCAAAGCGGCGCGTAGCACGGCTTGAAAGCGAGTCCTCGTCGCCCGCGCCTTCAAAGGCATCAAGCGCCGATAATAGCTGATCGGCCTCGCGCCGCTTGGCCGAATTGCTACCGCGTTTGGCTTTTTCGCAGTTACGCCTGAGCTGTACCCGCTCAATGGCCGACATGAAGGGAATCTTGTCGATCAGGCTCATTGAAGGGCGGCTTTCTGTGGCGGGTGAGGAACCGGCCTTCGATTAGCTGAATCGAGCCGATCCGTCACGCGCTCACTTTTGCCATTTCCGTTCCCACGCGATGACAAGCGCTTTGGCGCGGTCGACATCCGATTGAGGCATGATGGTGAGGAGCTTGTCGCGCGTTTTCACGGCTTTATCACGCCGCTCGGTTTCCCAGGGCGAAAGCCTGAAATTCGCAAGGCTCAACCAGCGATAGGCCTCGACATAATCGACATCGAGACCAATGCCGTTGGCATACATCATGCCGAGGGCATATTGGGCATCGGAGGAGCCGTTAGTGGCGGCTTTTTTGTACCAAAGAGCCGAGCGAGCCTCGTCTTTCTTCACGCCGCGGCCAAAACGATACATTTCGCCGATATAAAATTGCGCCGTTGCATCCCCATCATCCGCTAAGGGACGCAAAATGCTGAGCGCCTTGGCATAATCGCCTTGCGCATAGGCGGCCGAGCCTTTTTCAACCGTTACAAAAAAGATCGGCGTAATCAGGAGCGTTGCAAAGACAACACAAACCGCCACGAAACCGGCCAAGGTCGCCCAGATCGCGGTCGTCCGATTCATGGTTTACCCTTCACACAACAGAACATAACGCCCTCGATTTACGCGAATTCGGCGCAATATGCCATGGCGATCATTGTGCGACTTCCGAAAAGCGGCTCGGTGATGGATCGCTTTACCCCGTCCACATCACCTGATCGATATGCGGAGCATGGGTAGCGAGCATCACAAGGCGGTCAAAGCCTAAGGCGATGCCGGATGTGGGCGGCATTAGCGGCAGAGCCTGCAGCAAATCCTCATCAATCGGGTATCTTTCGCCATAAATTCGCTCTTTGGCGTCCATATCCGCCTGAAAACGCCGCCTTTGCTCGGCGGCGTCGGTCAGCTCACCGAAGGCGTTAGCCAATTCAACACCACAGGCAAAGAGCTCGAAGCGTTCCGCAACCCGTGGATCGGAAGGTTTGGGGCGCGCGAGCGCTGCCTCTGATATCGGATATTCGCATAAAATCGTAGCCCGTCCGATGCCGAGATGCGGATCTATTTTCTCAACCATCACGCGGCTGAAGATATCAGACCAGCTATCATCATCGGCAATGCGGATGCCCGATTGGCGGGCCGATTCGGCCAAATGCGTGCGGTTTGGCACGCCATTTGGGGTTGTTGCCATCAAATCAAGATCCGCATAGCGGGCGAAGGCCTCGGACACTGTGAGCCGTTCAGGCGGTAAAAATGGATCCGCTGTCACACCGCGATAAGACAGCATCGCGCTTCCCGCTGCCCTCGCCGCTTCTGCGAGTAAAATCGCACAATCTTCCATCAGTTTTTCGTAAGGCTCGCCGACGCGGTACCATTCAAGCATGGTGAATTCGGTGGCATGAAGCGCGCCGCGCTCGCGGTTGCGAAACACGCGGGCGAAGTCGAAAATCCTCGTTTCACCCGCTGCAAGCAGCTTTTTAGCGGCAAATTCGGGGGAAGTGTGCAGATAAAGCGTCTCGATGGCACCGTCGGGCCGCATCACTTGGGTGGCAAGCGCGTGAAGATGGGTTTCATTGCCGGGCGAGCGCTGCAATTGGCCACATTCGACCTCTAAAAAGCCGTCGTCCTCAAAAAACCGGCGGAAGGCTGACTTCATTCTGCCTCTGGCCAAGAGGATCGGGCGTCGATCGGCGTGGTTGGCGGGTAGCCACCAGTGAGGGGTCTGTGTCATGAGGGTCTAGCGTCTTTGCCGCAAGTGTGAGAAAAGCGCCGCAGTTTATGCAATGGGACGCTGCGTCGTCCGGTTCAACGTCAGGAAACTATCCGTGCAAGTCATCGCCAGTTCGCTCCGTAAAGGCAATATCGTTGAGAAAGACAACCAGCTTTATGTCATCTTAAGCGCCGAAAACATCCATCCCGGCAAGGGCACGCCCGTGACCCAGCTCGCCATGCGCCGGATCAGCGATGGCGTGAAGATCGCTGAACGCTATCGCACGACCGAATCGGTTGAGCGCGCTTTCGTGGAAGATCGCGATTTCAACTATTTGTATGAAGACGCCGACGGCTTCAATTTCATGAACAATGAAACCTTCGAGCAGCTCTCGGTTCCTAAGGACGTCGTAGGCGACCAATCCGTCTATCTGCAGGAAAACATGAAATGCGTGTTGTCGACCTATGAGGGTCGCTGCGTATCGATCATCTTGCCGCCGCGTGTGACGCTTGAGATCATGGAAACGGAACCAACGGTGAAGGGCCAGACGGCTTCGTCTTCCTACAAGCCTGCCATTCTTTCGAATGGCGCACGCACCATGGTGCCGCCGCATATCGCAACCGGTACACGCGTTGTCATCCAGACGGAAGACGGCTCTTATGTTGAGCGTGCGAAAGACTAACGCTTAAAGGAAAATTGCCATGCGCGCCGTTCTCGACATCGTTTTGATCGCTCTTAACCTCTATTCCTGGTCGGTGATTGGATCGGCCGTGCTGAGCTGGTTGATTGCCTTCAATGTCGTGAATATGCGCAATGATGTGGTGCGTTCGGTGGCGATGGGCTTGTACCAAATCACCGAGCCGGCATTACGCCCGATCAGGCGGATGCTGCCTAATCTCGGCACGATGGATATTTCCCCGATCATCCTGTTGCTGTTGATTATGCTCGCGGAGCGCGTGATCCAGATGTATATTTATCCTTACGTTTTCTGATGTCGGATAGGCCGTGGACGGTTACCGTTGACGGGCTTTTGCTGGCGGTTCGCCTAACACCCAAAGGCGGGCGGGATGAAGTGAATGGCATCGAGACCCTTTCCGACGGGCGCGCGGTGCTTAAAGCTCGGGTGAGAGCCTTGCCGGAAGACGGTGCGGCCAATGCGGCACTGGTTAAACTGATTGCAAAGGTGGTTGGCATTGCGGCATCGCGGGTTACGGTTCAATCCGGCCATACGTCGCGGTTGAAAGTGCTCAAGATTGAGGGTGACGGGGCGGATATTGCGGCGATGATTGCGGCTTTTTAGGCGTGGTGGTAAGTTAATCGCCGTCGATTGCGGGATCTCGGAGCGGGAGCATGGCATCAGGACTTATGATTGGCGATCATTTTGAGGCGTTCATCGATAATCTCGTCTCCAGCGGGCGGTACTCATCCGCCGACGAGGTGATGCGGGATAGTCTTCGGCTTCTGGAAGAACGCGAAAAATCAAATCCATCGAAGCTTACGGCTTTGCGTGCCGATATCGCGGAAGGCATAAATAGCGGGCCGAGTGAAGACCTGGATATGTCAGAAATAAAATCTGCCGCGCGCGCTCTGCACGCCTCTCATGGCAAATAAGATTCGACGGAGCCCGCGCGCCCGTCTCGATTTGATCGATATTTGGACCTATATCGCACAAGATAATCCAGACGCTGCCGATGGTTTATTGGATCGCCTCGAAGAGGTCATGGGCAGGCTTTCTGAACGGCCTATAATGGGGCGCAAACGGCCTGAATTGGGGGAAGCGCTTCGGAGCTTTCCGGTCGGGAATTATGTTATTTTCTATCTACCAAACGATGAAGGCGTTGAAATCATTAGGGTCTTGAGCCGTTATCGCGATAGCGACACTCAGGATGTTACGGATACCCCGCCATGATCCGCCTCGCCCCCGGTGCTGCGCTTGAAGAAAGCGAATTGAT
>CAIRGA010000076.1 GCA_903877935.1 uncultured Hyphomicrobiales bacterium | reverse complement strand
ACCATTTGCTGCTCGGCGACCGACAGGTCAGACACAAGCGCATCTGGATCAATGGTTAGTCCAATTCGCTTTGTAATGGCGGCCGCGTCCGACCGCATCCGGGCCCAATCGACGAAACGGCCAAAATGCAGTGGCTCCCGCCCGATGAATATATTTTCGGCCACGCTTAATGTGGGGACCAGATTAAACTCTTGGTAGATGGTTACAATGCCGAGCGCTTGAGCTGCATGCGGGCTTGAAATGGAAACAGGTTTGCCGTTCCAAATAATGGAACCTGAATCGGGTAATTGAGCGCCTGAAATAATTTTTAAAATCGTTGATTTACCAGCACCGTTCTCACCCAGCAGACCAAGAACTTCGCCGCGCCTGACATCAAAACTTACCGTATCTAGCGCAACAACGCCCGGAAAGCGTTTTGTGACGTTCTCGATGCTTAAGAGCACGTCAGAATGGGGACTATACATGGTGGCTCCGGGGTACGCGCAAGATCGACAAAACCTATCCGGGCGGAGAACCGCCCGGATAGGACATTAATCGTTCAGCGGCTTACATTTCGCCGACGCGTTCGGCCTTATCAAAATTGGCCGTCGTGATGGCAATTGGCGTCAACAGGGTCACGGCTGAATCTGGCTTTTTGCCATCGCGGGCGAAGGCAACCGCAATGCGCATGGCCGTGCGGCTCTGCTCACCCGGGAACTGCTCAATCGTCGAACGCATGGTGCCATCTTTCACGGCCTTAAGAGCCTCAGGAAGTGCATCAAATCCGTAAATCTTGACGTCCTTCAAACCGCGCGCTTTGCAAGCTTCCATGGCACCAAGGGCCATGTCGTCATTCGCGCAAACGATGACATCCGGTGTGCCCTTACCAGCAAGCCCAGCTTCCGTAACCGAAAGGCCTTGATCGCGTGCGAAATTGGCGGTTTGTTCGAAGATGATCTGGTATTTGTCCTTAACCTTATCAAGGACGTTGTGAACGCCCTTGTTACGATCAATGGCAGGGCCTGCACCCGGCTGGCCTTGAAGGTGGAAAATCTTCGCGCCATTCGGGAAGTCAGCAATGATGGCATTGGCCTGGGCTTCGCCGCCCTTGACGTTATCGGCACCGACATGGCCGAGAAGTCCCTCAACCTTTGCAACGCGACGGTCAATGGTAACGACCGGAATACCCGCCTTCACCGCAGCTTCGAGGGCTGGTGCCATGGCGTTCACATCGGTTGGCGAAATAACAATGGCATCAACCTTCTGGGTGATCGCCGCTTCAACGTCAGCCGTCTGTTTTGGTGCCTTGTTTTCACCATCCATATTGATGAGCTTGATACCGCCGATTTTCTGCGCTTCGGCGATCAATTGCTTCTGCATATGAACGAAAAAGGGAAATTCGAGGCTTGGTAGCGAAGTAGCAATGGTTAAATCTTTACCCGCGGCGAAAACCGGGCGAATACCCGCCAATGCGCTTACGGTAATAAGTCCTGTGGCCGACAATAATTGCCGCCGATCCAAACGAATCGTCATATTTCATCTCCCATTGAAAATGCCCGCAGTTTTCCTGCGGCGCTTTATTGCCGGAAAAATGTCACATACTATT
>CAIRGA010000075.1 GCA_903877935.1 uncultured Hyphomicrobiales bacterium | reverse complement strand
GATTGCGCTTTTCAAAAGTGTGATCGAAGTGTCGACATGCGAATCGGCATAAACAACACCGCAGAAATAAGAGGAACCCATCAAAGCTATTACCAAGCCGGTTTTCCGCAAAATGTTCCGCATGTCTGACTCCTTCCCAATGAAAAACCTACTATATGATTAGCATAGTAAGCCTTCTTATTACAAGTGTCTTAGCCCCCTAAAGTTGCGCCATTATGTTGGTGACAATAGAGGGAGTTTGAGATGACTTGAAAGCGGCATTCGGACGAGGACTGTTTGAGGATATTGCGGCAGGTGGAACTGGATCTGGCCGGTGGGGCGGATGTTGCCAAGGCTTGCCGGACGGCAGGGATCAGCGACGCTACCTATTATATGTGGCGTAAGAAGTTTGGCGGGATGGCAAGACCGCAGCTGACAGAGTTGAAGACCCTCGAGAAAGAGAACCAGCGGCTTAAGAGGATCGTTGCGGATCTGGAACTGGATAAGTTGATCCTGAAGGAAAGCCTCGATTTTTTAAAACCCAAGATCTGAACGCTGACGACCTTAGGGGTGCAGTCGTCCAAGTTCGTCAAAAGCTCGGTACATCCGAGCGAAGGACATGTGAGGTTCTTGGGGTAGCTCGCAGCACCCTGCGCTATGAGACCCGTGGCAAGAATGACGATGACTAGCGACTGGCGGTGCTTAGGCTCGCCAAGCAATATGGCCGATACGGATATCGCAAGATCTGCGAGCTTTTGCAGGTCGAGGGACGATCTATCAATCATAAAAAGGTTGAGCGGATCTGGCGTGAAGAGGGATTACAGCTGCCTGCTCGCCATAAGCGCCGCAAACGGCTCTACCACCACAATGCCTCAATCATCCGGCTAAGGCCTTACTTCCCGAACCATATCTGGTCGATCGATTTTGTCCACGACAAACTCAGCAATGGCCGGCCCTACAAGATGCTGACGGTGCTTGATGAATACACGCGGGAGGCGCTCGCCGTTACCGTTGCCAACAAGATGGGATCATCGGAAGTTTTAGAAGCGCTTTACCCCTTACTTCTTAAGCGCGGGAAGCCGGAATATCTGCGTTCTGATAACGGGCCGGAGTTTACATCAGTATCCTTTAAAGACTGGCTCATCAAAATAGGCATCAAGCCGATCAACATCTATCCAGGCTCACCCTGGGAGAATGGTTATAATGAGCGTTTCAACGGAACCCTGCGTCGTGAAGTGCTCAACGCCGAATGGTTCGCAACAATCCGACAAGCCCAAACGGTCATCAACCAATGGATCAAACAATATAACCACACTCGGCCACATCATGCTCTCGGAATGCGCCCACCGGTCCCCGAAACAATCTTAGTGAAAACCCAGATCACTGGTACATAACAAGGGGGCTAGACAAGTGAAGGGAGGCTACGGTTTATACAGCATCTATTGGTTGGAAATTTAAATTACAACAGAAATCTAAACTAAAAATATAATCACAGAGGATGCGCTTTTCAGTGGGGACAAGTTATTTAAAAAATTCCCGTAAAATAATATTTCAATCACCTTATATATTTCTAATACTTCTTTGCCTATTGAACTTTCTAAGAAAGGCGTCACTTAAAATTATTATGTTAAAATCTAATAAGAAAAAATTTTTTTATCGCCATCACTATGATAATTGTAAGAGCAACGATCATAGCGAAAATGTAGAGTCCTTCGGCATCAAACCTTCTAACAAATAATGTAGCCAATAAGGGCCCCAAAATACCGCCAAGGCCGTTTAAGATAAGCGCGATACGGGCCACTTCAACCGGATGGCGACCATGATCGGCAGCATGCGCTATGCTTGCACCTGTCGCATATCCCGTCGAGCCCGTTGCCCCCCATAATAAAGCGACCAGAGCAGTTGACCAACTCCAACTGCCGACATGATACAATGTGACGGACGTGGTCACGGTTAAGAGCGACATGCCGATCAAAACACGATGCGGTCCATATCGATTGGCCAGACGACCGAGAAAGGGTTGGGCAATCAAAGCGCCCATCATGTTGGCCAGCAAGAATAGCGAAACCTGATCGGCAGGCAAACCAATAGCAACCGCATAGGCAGGCCCGAAAGCGCCATTGGCCCCGATGAGAAGCCCCGACGCAAATGTCATAAACATCGACTCAGGGGCGTGCTGAATGATCAAGCGCGCACCACGATACGGACTTTCGACCTTGGGTGGCACGGAATTCGGCTTTCTGATCCTGCCCAAGACCACAATTCCACAGGTGGCGCAGATTAACGCGATCACAATCGGACCGTCGGTTGATGGTGGCACGAATAAGAGCAGAATTTGCGCGATGACATAGGCCGCATAGATCACCGCACTATAAAGCGCCAAGGCTTGCACTTTACTTGGCCCGGACGTCGCTACGCCAATCCAAGCTTCTGTCATCAAAAAGAACAGGCCACTGCCGAAACCAATCAATAGACGACCGAGAAGCCAAACTTCGGGTATATCAATGAGGCCTGTTAGCGAACCTAAAACGATCGAGGGCGTAGCAACGATCCCGATCCAACGAAAGGACAAGCTGGCCAACAAAGACGGCCCGAACATGTAGGATAAAAATACGCCGACAAAATAAAGCGAGCCTAGAATTCCGAAATAAAAGGATGAACGCCCTGCGGCTATGGCATGAACAACAAAGGTTGTCGGCACCAAGGCGCTCGACAAGACCACAATGAATTCGGCCGAAAAAAGTCCGCTATGCGCGGCGTAAGTACGCCCGATTGTCACCGATTTCGGGGACGTTGTGCCACTCTCCATCGCCAAACATAACTTTCTTAACGGTAAAGGTCAGTCGGCATCAGCTGATCACAGGCGTCATTTGATCGAGAATTTCTGTCGGCAGATGGCATTTCATGGCGTGCCCCTCTTTCAATTCACGCATCGGCGGTACCACCTGCTCGCACAGCGATCCGGAGACTTTGGATTTCATGTGGCAGCGGGTCTGGAAGGGGCAGCCCGACGGTGGCGAAAGCGCGGATGGAATTTCGCCCTCCAAAACGATCTTGCGCTTTTTCGCAAGCGAGTTGGCCAAGGGAATAGCTGACAACAAGGCTTCGGTATAAGGGTGATAAGGCGGCGCAAAAATCTGCTCGGCCGTGCCTTGCTCAACGATATGTCCGAGATACATGACGATGATACGGTCGGCCATATAACGGACAAGAGAGAGGTCGTGACTGATCAAGACCATTGTCGTGCGGGATTGCCGCTGAATGGTTGTCAGCAATTCGGTGATCGCGGCCTGGACCGAAACATCCAATGCCGACATCGGTTCATCCGCAATGATCATGCGCGGATGCCCGGCAAAAGCGCGCGCAACACCGATGCGCTGTTTCTGCCCGCCCGATAATTGCCTCGGCATCCGTGTCGCAAAGGCGCGCGGCAGTTTTACGAGATCAAGCAGATTAAGCATCATCTCGGAGCGCTCTTCACGCGACGCCCCGATACCAAACCGCTCCAATGTACGAATGATTTGAGATCCGACACTATAACTCGGATTCAATGTATCGAAAGGATTTTGGAAAATCATCTGTATGGATGCAATCAGCTTCGTATCCCGCCGTTCAATCGGATCGGATTGAATGTCGGTGTCATCGTAACGGGCCGTTCCATCTGTTGCGGTTTCAAGCCCCAACAACACTTTAGCAAGGGTTGATTTTCCACATCCCGATTCACCGACGATCGCAAGTGTCTCCGCCTCGCGTGCCGTAAAGCTCACTTCTTCAACGGCTTTGACCGTGCGCGCTTCACGACCGCCGAAGAATTCACTTGCCGCCGCCTTATAATATTTTTTCAAGCCTTTGACGTTGAGCAATACCGGGCCAGCGCCGGTAGCCTCGGTCTGCGTCGCCGCCTCAGGCGGTGCATGCCAATCGATCTCCTCCACCCTCATGCAACGGCTATGATGGGTGTTGGCCTCATCAATCGATCGCATGGCAACCGTGCTGACATTGCAAACACCGTCAACAAAATGCGAGCAACGCGGACCAAAATGGCAGCCTTTAGGACGCTCATGCGGCAGCGGCAATTGTCCCGGAATGGGAATGATGGGCCGCGAATTCCGGTTGGTGCCCAAAAGCGGCATCGAGCGAAACAGGCCTTGTGTATAAGGATGACGCACAGACCCAAAAACATCACGGATGGGACCTGATTCAACCGCTTCACCCGAATACATGACGGTAACCCGATCGCATGTTTCGAGGATCAAGCCGAGATTGTGGGAAATGAACAGCATCGAGGTGCCAAATTCTTTCCCAAGCTCTTTGACAAGCTCCACGATGCCCGCTTCAACAGTTACATCCAGTGCCGTTGTCGGCTCGTCCAAGATCAGCAATTTCGGCTTGGCCAAGAGCGCCATCGCGATGACAATGCGTTGCTGCTGCCCACCAGACAATTGATGCGGGTAAGACCCCATAATGCGCTCGGGATCCGGCAGCTTCACGGCCTTAACCATATCCAAGGCGCGCGCATAGGCCTGCTCTTTTGTCACCCTCTCGTGAATGAACAGCACTTCGGTCAATTGCTGCCCGATCTTCATCGTCGGGTTCAGTGACGCCATCGGCTCTTGATAGACCATCGCGATTTCGGAGCCGCGGATCTGTCTGAGCTCATGCTCCGAAAGCTTTGCCATGTCGCGACCATTGAAATGGATCGAGCCGGACGTAATGCGGCCAATGCGCGCAAGATCGCGCAAAATCGCAAGCGCGACAGTGGATTTGCCACAACCGGATTCGCCAACAAGACCCATCGCCTCGCCGGGCATTACCTGACAGGAAAAATCCATGACCGCCGGAATTTCGACAGCCCTCGTGGAAAACGAAATACTCAAATTCCTGATATCGAGAATGGGTTCAACCATGGCGCGGCTTAATCCTTTAACGATTGTTCGCGAAGCGCATCCGCCAACAGATTAAGACCAAGGACAAAGGACATCATCGCCAATGCAGGCGGCAAAGCCGGATGCACAAAGGCACGCATCAACCGGCTTGATTCCTTGATCGCTGTTCCCCAGTCCGGACTCTCAGGCGGCATGCCGAGACCGAAATAGCCCAAGGCGCCGATCAGGATCGTTGTATAGCCAATCCGCAAACAGGCATCGACAATCAGCGGGCCGCGCGCATTCGGCAGGATTTCCCACAGCATGATGAACCATGGTGTTTCACCGCGTGTTTGGGCCGCCTGCACATATTCGCGCGTCTTGATGTCAAGCGTAAGACTTCGCACGATACGAAAAATCCCCGGGCCCGATGCAAGCGCAACGGCTGCAAAAATATTAAGCGTGCTCGGACTGACACGCAGAATGTGAAACGGATCGGAATCAAACACGAAGGTCGCAAAGAGCCATCCACCGGCGAGCAAGGTCAGCACCAATCGCAGCGCCAATTGCTTGGGATGGGCGCGATAGCCGCTCCAAAACAAAGTGAAGAGAAGCACGATGGGAAAAACAAAAAAGAAGCCCGCCAAAGCATAGGGGATCGGCGTTTCCAATATGCCAGGGGAGACAAGCAGATAGAAGAGAAGAATGATCGGAAAGGCTAAGATCAGATTGGCCAGGAAGGACAAAATCGCATCGATGCGTTTGCCGAAATAGCCAGCGGGCAAGCCCAGCATGATGCCAACCGACAGCGCAAGAAAAGTGGCCAAAGGCGCGATGATCAAAACAATTCTGCTGCCAAATACCATGCGGCTAAAGACATCGCGGGCGAGTTTGTCCCCGCCCAAGAGATAGGGCAAACCGGAATTAGCCTCAATTGCTCCGGGTAACGCATCCTTCATCGATACAATTTGTCCGAGCGGATCAAAAGGCGCGACGGAGGCCGCGAAAATCGCGGTAAATAGCCAAAATGAGAGAATGGATACGCCGGCAAAGCCGGTGCCGGTTTCAATGATAAACCCGTAAAGTCCAAGGCGCCGCTTGAACAGAAGGCTGACCGTTAAGAGGACAGCCATCGCCATCGAAACAGGGATAAACTGGATGAGAACACGAAGGACAATGGCGAAGGGGGACATGAATTCCATCGACCCTGCTCCTATTGAACCCGAATGCGGGGATTGAGGAAGGCGTACCCCACATCGGAAATCAGCTGCGTAACAAGCACTAGCAAGACGGAGACCAAGGAACACGACAACATGAGATCGATATCATTGTTGCCTGCCGCATCGACCAATGCGAGGCCAAAGCCTTGATAGCGGAACATGACTTCAACAATCACCACGCCGGTTAACAGCCACGGAAATTGCAGCATAATCACGGTGAACGGCGCAATCAGCGCATTGCGCAAGGCGTGTTTCAAAACAACGGCATAAAAGCCCAAGCCCTTTAGGCGCGCCGTTCGGATATATTGGGCCGTCATCACTTCAACCATGGACGCGCGCGTCATCCGTGCAATGTAACCCATGCCATAGATCGCAGGCGTAATCACGGGTAGCGTGAAATTGTAAAAGGTGATGCCGTCACCGGTAGCGGATGCCGCCGATCCGTTGAGCCACCCAAGCCATGTTCCAAAAATAATCGTCAATACGACACCCGAGACATATTCCGGTGTCGATGTTGTTACGATTGAAACGACAGAGAGCGCCCGATCCAGCTTAGACCCCTCCCGCATTCCCGACAAAATACCCAAGAACAACGCGACCGGCACCATCGTCGCCATCACCCAGAACATCAAGAGGCCGGTTGCACGCAACGCAGGCAATAATTTTTCCGCCACTTTCGTCTTGAATTTTGTGGAGCAGCCGAAATCTCCCTCGATCACGCCGGCATAAACGACCACTGACGGTTCTTCGCAATAGGTAAATCGGGAAACCTGCTTGCCGGTTTCGGCATCAATATTGGGCTTTTTGGGCCATACGCCGATCCATGCGGCATAACGCTCCAGAAAGGGACGGCGATATCCGTTTCGCGTCAGCCAGCTTTCAATATGTTCGTCCGACGCATGCATTTCGGTCTGGCTAATGGCCAGTTTTCTTAAATTAGGTTCCAAATTGACAAGATAAAACACGACAAAGGTCAGGCACAGCATCGTTAATGCCATGACCCCGAGGCGACGAAGAAAGAATGCCAGCATCACCGATCCTTCGACACAAGAAGACTTCGGCTAAAGGTAATCGAATAAATCAGATTGTCCAAAAAAAGAGGGAGCCCGCAAGAGCTCCCTCCTCCGACCGAAGGGGTTCGGTCAAACATCGAGCCAGACGTCGTGGAAATCTGTCTCGAAGGTCTGATGCATTCCATAATTCTGGACGGCCTTGACCGAGTGATTATAGAGCGACAGCCAATAAGGCTGGATCAAGGTACCGGAGTCTTGAAGGATCTTTTCGACATCCGCCATGATGACCTTACGCGCAGCAACGTCCGGCACGGTGAGTGCCTTGTTGAGCTTGTCATCGAACTCTTTGTTCGAGAACGCGGACTCATTCCACGCTTCGCCCGAACGATAGGCCAAAGCGAGCACCTGCACGCCGAGCGGACGCATGTTCCAGTTGGTGATCGACATCGGATATTTCGTCCAGTCATTCCAGAAGGTTGAACCTGGAAGCACCGTCCGCTTCACCTTGAAACCAGCCTCACGCATCTGCGCCGCAATCGCGTCGCCGGCGTTTTTATACTGCTCTTCATCGACGGTGATGAGCTCGTGCTCGAAATCCATCTTGCCGGCAGCAGCCATCAGCTTCTTGGCGCCTTCGATATCGCGCGCCTTTTTCGGCAATTCGGCATATTCCGGATGAATTGGCGCAACATGGTGGTTTTCAGCAACCGTTCCGAGGCCGCCAACGCCAAGCTTCAAGATCACCGCATTATCGACGGCCATCTGAACGGCCTGACGCACGCGAACATCGTCGTAAGGCTTCTGGCTGTTGTTCATACGGCACACAATGGTCGAGGCCGTTTTCACTTCAGACTTCACGAGGCCAGCTTTGTCCATGATCGCTACATAGCCGGAATCCGTGTTGTAGTTGCAGTGCAATTCCTTGGCTTCGAAGGCGCTGACCATGGCCGAGATATCCGTACCGTAATCAATGAATTCGACGCCATCGAGCAGTGCTTCGCCGCCCCACCATTTGCCATTCGTCCGGCGCTTCAAGACCGCCTTTGATCCAACAGCATAGGAGACGAGTTCGAACGCGCCGGTGCCGACCGGATGTTTGACGATGTCCTTGCCGTCCTTTTCGAAATTGCGATGCACGACCAGCGCCGGATAATCCGCAAGGCCCGGAATGATCGTGATGTCGGGCTTCGGCAATTTAAGCTTGATTGTGTAATCATCGACCTTGGTGATGGCGCCTGCCAGAGCCTTTTTCGTATTTGGATCAATCAGCGTGGCAAGACGGCCTGCCATTGAATTGCCTTCAGCGGCCTTGTCGCACCAGCGATTGAGGTTGAACATGACGTCTTCGGCGTCAAATTTGTCGCCATTGTTCCACGTTACGCCCTTACGCACATGAAGCGTATATTCGGTCGCGTCCGCGTTCACATCCCAGCTTTCGAGCAAAGTGCCCTTAAAAGTGAATTCGCGGGTATATTTGACGAGCGGCTCGAGGAATTGGCGGGTCACATTTGCCATTTCCGACCAGTCATACGTCCGCGGATCTTTCTGATCCTTCACGAACATGCCGACCTTGATGACGCCGCCCTTTTTAGGTGTCGCTGCTTTGGCCGGCGTTGGTACGGCCATGCCCAGCATGCCATAGGCCGTCGCCGTCGTTGCGCCGAACACGCTGGCAAGTGCCAAAAACTCGCGACGGTTCACGCCGCCCGACTTGGCTTCTTTGGCCATGTCGACAATCACTTTCGGCAGTGGTTTGCCGTCTCTGGTAAAGAATTTCATGCTAGTTCCCCCCATCTGGTTGCAAAAATAGTTCTACGCTTCACGCTGCCCGTCTTTTGACGGTTCAACCTTGAACTTTTTGTATTCCGACTTCGCAGCTTGGATCCTACCATCCACATTTCAACCGATAGGTCCATCTAAAAATGTGATCAGCGCCGATCAGCGTTCGGTGCCTCATTATTAGCCAGGATGGGCCACCTCCCACGGTTTGACCCAGTCACCGGCAACCCTGAGGTCGATACCGGCATCTTCCTCGATGATCTTGCAGACGGTCATTTCGCCCGCGCCGAGCCCATAGCGCTCACCCGCTTCCTTGAACCGGTCATGTGTTGCGCGGGTCAGCTCGTTGCGCGTGCCGGTCTCGTCCATCAATTCCTTGATAAGGCTGAGATCTTTGAGGCACAGAGCGATTGGAAACGAGGGATCGTAATGACCGGCAAAAATCGATGGGACATCATGGCTTAAGACAAAGCTATCCGCCGCTCCGCCCTTCATCACCTCCCACCAAACAGCCGGATCGAGCCCCGCCAGTTTGGCCGTCACCATCGCCTCCCCAATGGCGGCGGCGTGAATTTTCCAGAGCTGGTTATTGACCAATTTGGCAACGTAGCCATTGCCGTAAGCGCCGACTTTCCGCAATTGGCCCATCGCCTCGATGACGGGACGAACGGCTTCGACATCGGTATCCTCACCGCCGACAAACATCGGCATATCGCCGCGGATCGCGGCATCAACCGAGCCGGTGACAGGGGCATCGACCGGATGGCCGCCTTTGGCCTGGAACTCCTTGGCCAGCGCGCGCATCACTTTCGGGCTGCTGGTCGTCATATCGATCCAGTATTTGCCCCGGCAATCGGTCGACAGGAAGCCGTCGGCAGCGCGGACCACCTGCTCCACTTCCTTGGGGCCGAACACCATCGTCACGACGCAATCGCAGCGATCGAGCACATCGGCCGGACTTGATCCGGCCTGAGCGCCTTTCTCGACAAGCGGCGCAAACGCCTCGGGGCGGATATCGTAAACCACCAACTCAAAGCCCGCCCGCAGAACATTGAGGGCGGCATTGCGCCCCATGGTTCCCAACCCGATAAATCCGATCTTCATTTTCTCTTAGCCCATCACCCCGTTGCGAGTAGGCTCGGGGACGGAACGGCGTTTGACAAGCAAATTGTCCTTATGCTGAACATAAGGCAAGGTGATGGGATGGATATCGAAGTCAGACTCCTCAGAAGCTTTGTCGCGATTTATGAACGGGGTTCGCTTTCCCGCGCGGCGGATCGGCTTGGCTGCACCCAAGCGGCGATGAGCATGCGGCTCAAAATGCTCGAAACAGAAATCGGCGGACTGCTTTTTATCCGACAGCATCATCGGCTTGAGCCCACCTCAAAGGGAAGCGAACTCTACGCCAAGGCACTCAGCGTGCTTGCCGCCTATGATGAAATGCTGTCGGCGACTCGCAGCGGAACGCCACGCCAGAAAGTGCGGATCGGCGTACCGGACGATTACGCCCTCAGCATTTTCGTGCCGGTCATGGCCACCATGCGCCATGACATCAAAGATATGGAAATCGAGCTTGTCTGCGATTTGAGTGCCAATCTGGTGGCGGCCTTACAACGGCAAGATGTCGATCTGGCGCTTGTGACCTTGGCGTCGCGCCCCTCCTCGGCGCGGATCAGCACCGAGGCGCGATTAAACTGGGTCTCGCATCCAAGTTTTGAAATACAGGACAATGATACTGTAGCTCTTGCAGCCTATCCGGAAGGCTGCGTGTTTCGTCGTGCCATGATCGCAGCCCTTGAAGGCGCGCACCGCCAATGGCGTGTGGCCGTGCAAAGCCAGAGCCATGCCGGAATTGTGGCGGCCGTTCACGCCGGTCTTACCGTCACCTCCATGGCGGCAGGCACTGCACCGCATGGACTTTTAGAACGCGCGCATACCGAAACCTTGCCTGCCCTTGAACCGGTCCCAATCTATCTGATGAGTCAGGGCATGACGGCATCTTCGGCGGCACGTCGTATCGAGGATAAAATTATCAGCGAGCTTGAAGCGATCTTCGTCTAAACTCAGGCTTCCTGTTTGCCCCATCGTTGCTGAAACGAAATCTTCAACGATTGGGCCACGGCTGCGCCGAGACTCAAGCCATGAGTCGTTTTGAGATAATTTTGAAAGTCATAGATTGTAATACCCGGACATATTTCGAACTCGAACATCACCGGACTGCCCGATGCGTCAATTCGCACATCAATCGAAAAATAGTCTCTTAGCTCCAAGAGGGTCGCAAGCTGTTCGGCAAGTGTCTCAATTTTCTCGACGGCCGCAAGAGAACGGGCGGTCTTGTCATGACGAAGATCGATCATTTTGGGCACAAAGGCCGCTTCACGATTTTCACCAAAGCCGCCTTTGGTTCCAGCCGTATCACGGGCACCGGAGAGCGTTTCATTGTCCTTCATGGTCATAAATTCGCCGCCGGTTTCGCTGCGCGGATCTTTGGCCAATTGTTCGATGCCAAGCTGCGCGCGGAAGCCACGGCCCAAATCCATAAAGCTGATCCGCACATCGTCGCCCGCAACAAAAGGCTGGATCAAAGCGCGATCATGATAACGGTCCCACAGGCGTTCCGCGCGATCGAGTGCCTCGTCCAAGGTGGCGCAACGGCTATCGCTAAAGATCCCAATCTTAGCCCCCAAAGTGTTGGGCTTGACGAAATAGGGGCCGCGTTGCTGTTGCCAATCGCCGAGCGACGCCAATTGCTTGCGCCCCTCGATCAATAAAGTTGGTGCGATCGGAATCCCCGCTGTTGCCGCAAGCGCCAGGCTCGCAAACTTGTTCTGACACAGATGTTGCGCGGTCGCAGGAGACCCGTAACGGGCAAAACCTGCCATTCGGGACAGGGCGGAAATCGATGAGCCGCGGTAAAACCGGATTCCGTCGGTGATCGTCCAAAGGATCGTCGAGTCAGGCTGGGGCATCAAGTCCGGCAAGCGTGCCAGCAACGCATCAAGTTCAATGAAATCAACCGTCAATCCTTCAGCGTTAAGAGCTTCGGTAATCTCCCCGAAGAAGTCCGGCAAGTCGGTGGCCTGTCCGAGATAAACCGCAATTTCATGAGCGAGTTCAGGCGTGTAGCCATAGCGCTGCAAACGCGCCCGCGCCGCCTCTTCCGTCTCATACACAATGACCACATGCGACAGGTTCATGTTGGATGCTCTCTTGCCCAATGACGCAACGAAGGTGGCGTGAATTGCATCGGCGCGCAAGAGAAGTCATAAAAAGGTCGTTCGAAGCGGAGCCGGATATGGGCCAAGACTGGTTTGAAATTACACCGTTCCCTGACCGGATTTTCCGGATCAGCGAGCCTGCCCTTGGGCCGCTCCACGGCTCCCATAGCTGGCTTGTGTTGGGTGATCACAAGGCTCTTCTCATCGATACCTGCGTGGGCGTTACCCCGCTTGCGCCTGTCATCAAAAGCCTCACCCGCCTGTCCGTTATCTGTCTCTTGAGCCACACGCATTATGACCATATTGGGGGTGCGCATGAATTTGCAGATCGGCGCATGCATCCGGCCGAGATCGAGATCATGGCCAATCCGACGCCGGAACTTACCTTCTGGGGCGGTTGGCTCAAGGCCGACAGTTTCACGCATTTTCCGTCGCACGATTACGACTTCGCGAATTATGCCATCAAACCTGCGCCGCCCACGGGATTGCTTCATGACCGTAACACTATTGATCTCGGCGGACGGTTGCTTCAGGTGCTGCATGTGCCAGGTCACTCGCCTGGCCTGCTTGCCATTTATGAGGCCGAGACAGGCGCATTGTTTTCAACCGACGCGCTATATGACGGTGAGATGTTTTTTAATCTTAACGGATCGAACATAGAAGCCGCCCGACATAGTCTCAGCCGCCTAGCGGCATTAGGTGCGCGCGTTCTCTATCCCGGGCATTATGAAAATCTCGACGCTGAAACACTTGTTAGAGTGGCCCAATCCCAGCTAGCGCGACTCGAGCGTTAATTTGCAATAAGATCCGATTTTTGCGTCAGATCGCCGTCCCTCCAGATATAAAACGCTAACAGAGGTTCCGCGTGGGTCCGCATGGCGTGTGGTACGCGCGAGGGATGATGAATCATCGTCCCCGGGGGCTTCACTGAATACGCTTCACTTCCCCGCGCCCATTCGGCATGTCCGGCAAGAGGAAAGTAGAGCTCTTCGGCACCATGGGCGTGTAACGGATAGGCTGTGTGGGCGCCAAGCATCAGAAATCCTGCTGCAATCGTATGGCTGGCCAATGCACCGCGCTCACCGATGATTTCTACCCATCCATAATTCTTCAAAAACTCGGTTCCGAGATCGCCCGTCGAATAGGTTTGTCGCCAGTTGCAATGCGGTGCGATTTCTAAAAAGCGATCGACCAAAACTGCCAAATCGGGAATAGCGCAACGTTTCAGATGTGCGAGTTGAGCGATGACAGGCAGATAGGTCGTGGTTACATCGCGCCGTTGCGGATGATCGGGCCAGTCCCGGAGAAAGGGTTTTGTTTCATCGCCGCCAAAGCCTGCCACGATATCGCGCATTGCCTCCGCGATCAGGCGATATTCATCCGCATCAATGATCATCGGACGCTTTCCATCTGTCGTAAGGCCTTGCGCTTAAACGCCGTAAAGGTCGGATCGAAGGGGCTCGCTTTTTATGAGCTTGTATCCTAGCTTAACGCAAAAGTGAAAATAAGGGAGGCAATGATGACGGATCTCATGACATTGAGCGTCAAAGAAGCGCGATCCTTGATCTATAAAGCGCTAACCGGTGTGGGGACCGCCCCGCGAAATGCCCATTATTTCACCGAAGCCATTCTCGACACCGAACTTTCGGGCCTTGAAGGGCACGGGTTTCATTGGCTTCCTTATTATTGCCTGCATGTAAGTAGCGGCAAAATTGACGGCAAAGCGCGACCAAAGGTCAAAAAAATTACTCCCACCGCCTTTATGGTTGATGCCAAAGGCGGTTTCGCGCACCCTGCCATCGAGAAGGGCTTCGAGAAGCTCGTTCCCGCCGCCGAGAAATTCGGCATCGCCGCGATGGGCGTGGCCCATTCCTATAATGCCGCGACGCTGGGCTATCACACCGGAACATTGGCAAAACAGGGACTGCTGGCGCTCGGCTTTACCAACTCGATTGCCGCCATCGCGCCCTTTGGCGGCAAAAAACCGATCATTGGAACCAATCCGATGTCCTTTGCCGTCCCGGGACGGCGGGGCAAAATCCGGTTTCTGGTCGATCAATCCTCCTCCCATGTCGCTTGGACAGCGGTGAAACGGGCCCAGGAAGACGGACGCAAAATTCCACTCGGCTGGGCACTCGACAAAGACGGAAAGCCAACCACAGATCCCGTCAAAGGACTTGAAGGCTCAATGGCTCCGTCCGGCGGCTTTAAGGGCTTTGGCCAGGGGCTCATCGTGGAGGTGTTGTGCGCCGCGATGACGGGAAGCGCGCTGGGCACTCAAATGGGATCCTTCACCGAAGCCGATGATGTGCCTATCAACAATGGCCAATTTTTTATTGCATTGTCTCCCAAAGCCTTCGGGGCAAAATATTTCAATGCGATCATTAACGATCTTGTCGAAAACATCGTCTCGCAAGAAGGCGCACGGCTTCCCAATTCGCGCCGCGAGGCCAATCACGCGAAACTGGAGAAAGCGGGGCTTCCTATACCCCGCGATCTTCACGAACGCCTTGTAGGCTTTGCAAAATCGTAAGCGCGCTGAGATGACCCAATTCAAATCTCTTTTTACACCGCTGCAACTGCGCCACAAAACGCTGCGCAACCGCATCGTGTTCGGTTCTCATACCGCAAATATGGCGCAGGACGGCCTGCCCGGAGAACGCCATCGCGGCTATTACGAGGAGCGTGCAAGAGGCGGCGCAGCTATGATTGTCGTCGAGCCGGTTCCTGTGCATGCGACCGGCGTGTTAACGCGCGGCAATTTTCGCCATGGCACGGACGAGATTATTCCGCATTTTCGAAAAATCACAGACGCCGTCCATGCTCATGGCGCAGTGATTTGCCATCAGCTTTATCATGTCGGCCAGCATGGCGATTTTGATAATTCCTATGCACCAAGCTGGTCGCCCTCTGGCCTTCCCTCGTTCCATGATTCCGATGGCAGCCACGCGATGACGGAGCGCGAGATTGAAGAGGTGCTCGAAAGCTATGTGCAAGCCGCCCGTCGCGCGAAAGAAAGCGGATTTGACGGCATCGAATTGTTTGCCGCCTATAACGCGTTGATTGATCAATTCTGGTTGCCTTTCAACAATCGCCGCACCGATCAATGGGGCGGCTCGTTTGAAAACCGGATGCGGTTTTCTCGCACGCTCATGGAGCGGATCCGCAAGCAGGTCGGCGATGATTTTATCATCGGGCTCGCGGTCAATATGGATCCCTCGACGAAAGTTTCGCAAAGCATCGAAGAATTGCAGGAGATTGTCAGCTATCACGACCGTAAAGAGCTGATGGACTATGTCACCTGTGGCACCGGCGGCTATTTCAATTTCGCTGATCTCATCCCGAATGTCTTTTCTGCCGACAAGCTCGGCGCGCCGCATGCCGAAGCCTTGAAGCAAGTAGTCAGCTTCGCAAAAGTGCAATGCGAAAGCCATATCCGTACGCCCGAGAATGCCGATTACGTGATCAGCGCCGGGCAAGCGGATACGGTTTCGATTGTGCGCGGGCAGATCGCCGACCCGCATCTCGCCAACAAAGCCAAGGAAGGCCGCTCCGAGGATGTACGCCCATGCCTCTCCTGCAATCAGATGTGTTGGGGGCGGCGTTATCGCGATTACTGGATTTCATGCCTGATCAATCCGAGTGCAGGTCGCGAATTCGAGTGGGGCGGCGACCGTTTCGAGGCAACGAAGGAACCGAAATCCGTGCTTGTCATCGGTGGCGGTGTTGCTGGGCTTGAATGTGCCCGCGTGGCCGCCGAACGGGGCCATAAAGTACGCCTTGTCGAAGCAGGACCGAAGCTTGGCGGACAGTTCCGTCTCGCCGGCAATCAACCGCGCCGCGGGCAAATTCTCGATTATATCGACTGGCTCGAACGGCAATTGATGAAGCTTCAGGTGCAGATTGACCGCAACACTTATCTCGAAGCCGACGAGGTAACTGCCTATGGCGCGGATGAAGTGATCGTCGCCACCGGCTCCAATCCCGATGGCAAAGGCTTTCAACGCGCGATGCCGGAATTTGATGCCTTGCCCGGCATTGAAAACGGCAATGTCACCACGGCCGAAGAAGTGATGGCGAAATCGGCACGCGTCGGAAAGACCGTGTTGTTTCTCGATGAGACCGCGAATTGGAAAGGCTCCGGCACGGCGCTTCATCTCACACAAAACGGACACAAGGTAATCTTGGTGACGCAAGCAGCGTCCGTTATGTTCGAGATGGCGCGGACCAATGCCGATGTGAAGATGCGCCAGCATCTTCGCGCGCTTGGCGTCGAGATGCATACGGAAACCATGGTGCAGCATTGGATGGGATCAGGGGCCACGCTGAAATCCTTCGGTGGCGAGCCTTTCGAGATCAAAGCCGATACGCTGGTGATTGCCGCCACCAATACGCCGGAGGATTCGATTGCCCGCGAATTGGGCCTTGATGGCATTGGTGATGCGGTTGCAGCGCGCAATGCCGCCATGGCGATTTATGAGGGACGCAAACGCGGAATGGCGATTTGATGCTGTCACCGTTCGATATTGCCCATGCCGCCGATTTTCTTACCGCTCGCGGTTTGGGCGATGGTCCCTATCAGATCAAGAAACTCGCGGGCGGCTATTGGAACGATGTGCTCAAAGTATCCAATCCGTCCGGCACCTATGTGGTTAAATGCTACCGCTCGGTGTTGAAAGACAGCCTCTTTCCGAATTTACCCGATGCTGAAGCGGCAGCATTACAAAGACTATACGGCTTGAACGTCGCGCCTGAGCCTTTGGCCTTTTGGCCCGATGAAGGCATTCTCGTTTACGGCTATGTCGAAGGCCAAGTCTGGCAGGATGATCTTGTTGGTATGGCCAATCTGCTCCGCCGCAAGGAAGCTGCCAACGCACACGGGTTTCGAGTGGTACCGATCACCAATGAGGGTATTTTGCTAGAAGGCGATGCACTCTTCGCGCGCTGCACGAGGGATAGAATCGTTTCTGCCTTTCAAACAGGCCGTCCATCTCCTTTTGCGACACCAACACCGGAGCGCCTTTCACTGATCCATACCGATATTGGTGCGACCAATCTGATTGGCCACGGCGAAGACTTGCGACTTATCGACTGGCAATGCCCCGCGATGGGCGACCTTGCGGAAGATGTCTATAGCTTTCTCTCGCCTGCCTTCCAGATTTTGAATCTGTGCCAGCCGCTTAGCGAGGCAGCCCGCGGACAGTTTTTCGAGGCGCTCGATATGCCCCGTGTCAAACAGCGATACCACGCGTTGGAACAAGCGTTTGCGTATCGCATGGCAGGTTATTGCTGCTTGCGCTATCAAACCGTTGGTGACAGCGATATCGCGGTTCGTGACCGCTATATTCGCGCGGCCGAAGCGGAATTGGAAAGGATAAAGGGCTTATGACCATTGACCTTGCGATCCACTCCTTCAGCCTGTGGCATCATTTCGCGCACGCGCCGCAATTCGGACCGATTGCTTATATTGATCTGGCTGAAGAGTTGGGCTTCACCGGCATCAATCTTTCGCTCAACAATCCGAATTATCGGCATTTGGGAGGCAAAGAACACTGGCGCATGGATGAGGTGCGCACCCGTTTGGCGGCTTCCAACATGAGCCTCGAAATTGATACGAGCGGCACTGAACCGCACCATATGAAAGAATTGCTCGACGTGGCGCAACGTATGGGAGCGCTGACATTGCGTACCTATACGCGCCATACCGGCACCGTTGCCGAGATGATACAGAAAACGACCAACGATCTCAAACAGGTTATTGCTCATGCTGATCAGGTCAACGTAACAATCGTCCTCGAAAATCATGAGGATTTTACGGGGCCGGAACTGGCGGAAATTGTGAACGCAGTCGATCATCCCCGGCTCAAAATTCTTTATGACTATGGCAATTCCCAAATGGTGCTTGAAAATCCGAAGCGTGCGCTCGAAGCTGTTTTGCAGCATGTGCACTCCGTCCATATAAAAGACCATGTCATGGTGAGTGCCGAAAACGCCGGACATCTAACAGTCGCAGGTGTGCCGATGGGCGACGGCTTTCTCCCCATCGCAGCTTTGACGCGCAGGCTTTACGATGCGGGTCTTCGCCGCTTCACCTTCGAAAATGTGTGGGCCTATAGTGCGCGAATCCAGCCTGGGCGCGTCCCGCAAGAGGATGTCCGTCTTGGTGAAGGGTCATTCCGCTATCTCAAGCCGCCGTTTGATCCGGCCAGAATTATTCTCGATCAAACGTCGTTCAGCGGCGCGGAGCTTGTACGGCTAGAACGCGATGCGCTGTTGCGCGGCCTCGCCTCGTTTGGAAAGACCCTTGCGGATTTAAATATTTCGATTTCTCGCCAGAACTAAAACATATAACTCGCAAGCCGTAGACCAATATTCAATTCCTGATCTCAATCCAATCTAGTAGAATCCTACATAAAGCGGATTGATCATCTGCAAGACCATCTCACAAAAGACCCTAAGTTGAACGTTCAGGCACAGTAATCATTGGTCAAGTCCGAAAATTGCTGTAAATTCGCTTCAGCCCGATTGATGACGGCATGATTATAAAGCCATTGTTACGACGTTGCTGACAACGTCACTCTCGCTTCGCTTCACAAGCCACTCCTTGAACTCATCCATGTTGATATAGAGGCGCTCCGCCCAGGTTTCGTTGAACTCGGCGAGAAGGGCGCCCATGAGACGGAGAGCCGACTCATCGTTCGGAAAGATCCGGATCACCCTCTCACGACGGCGGATTTCTTCGTTCAGCCGCTCCTGCATATTTGTCGTTCTGAGCCGGCGGCGATACGCCTCCGGTAGAGCCATAACAGCCATTGCATCGGTGAACCCTTCTTCCAGGCAGGCGACCGCTTTTGGTGCGGATTTTCCAAACCTTTCGATGAAGACATCAAGCTGGCGATTGGCCTCGACCATATCGTGGGCGTGGAGGACAAGTTTTGCCTGGGCTGCAACCTCGGACCTGAGTTTGACGGGACTGAAGGACAACAGGTTCCGCATCAGGTGAACCTGGCATCGTTGCCAGCTTGCCCCCTGAAAGTGCTTGGTGATGGCCTGCGTCAATCCGCCATGGCTGTCCGAGATCACGAACATGACGCCGCCAAGACCGCGCCCCTTGAGCCAGCGAAAGGTCTCGTCCCAGGTCGAAAAACTCTCAGTGTCGCCAATCCGAACGCCAAGGATTTCGCGTTTGCCATTTTCCGTGATGCCGGACACCGTCAAGGCAGCTCGGCCGACAACCCGGTCATCATCGCGGCTTTTGAAGAACAGGGCATCGACAAGCAGAAACGGATAATGGCCATCAAGGCGGCGCTCGTTGAAGGCTCTGACGCGAGCATCAAGGCCAGCACACAGCCCGCTCACCGTCGACT
>CAIRGA010000074.1 GCA_903877935.1 uncultured Hyphomicrobiales bacterium | reverse complement strand
GTGATCGTGGTCTTGCGGATCAATCGCCCTTCTCGGCATGCGCCTTCTGGATAAAACGTGCCCTTGGTCTCATGGCCTAGTGCGTCTTTAAGCACGCGATATTCGAAGCGCTTGCCAATGAGCTTACGTGCTCTGGTCCACATCTGGCGATATTCCCGCGTAGTAAAGTATCCACGTGGTTGATGCTTGCCGCCAACTATTGGAAAGTGAGGTATGTTTATGATCTCGCGGCGCTTGTAGGCGTAATTAAACACCTGCCTGACCAGCTTCATGTAGCTGCTGATGGTAGAAGACGACAGCTTGGGCGTCTGATGCGAGAGCCCGTCCAGCAGTTCTTCAAGATCTTCATAGTGGATGTTGGTGATATCCCGCTCGCCGATCTTTGGCAGGATCTCCTTGCGCAAGCGATAGTCACTGATCGTTTTGGTCTCTTTGGTGAGGTCACGCCGTGCCACGCGAGCATCCATGGATTTGAGCATGGCATCACAGATCGCAGCAAAGGTCGTGCGCTTGGTATCGAGCGTTCCATTCATCTGCCTCGCAGTGATGTCGTTGAAGAACTGCTTGGCTGCTGAGATGGCATCGCGCTTGATGTCGGTCTTGGTGCTCCTGCGGAAGATCTTGCCGTCCGCGTAGTATCGCACCCAAAAATAGGGGCTCGCATCAATCCTGTAGATCGTGAGTTTCTTGGGATAGCCTGGCACAGGAGCAAGGGTTCCTGGAATTGGATGCGTCCTGTGCCGAACCTTTGCTGCTTTTGGAACCTCGGCCATCCACCATTTCCTTGGCGTTTGAAGGATGAACAAAACGGGCGAATCGATGTGGCAATCGTCCAGCAAACAATCACTGACTTTGACAGGTGTGTACAGCAAGTTTGTAGTATAGTCTACACTATACTACAAATGAGACAAAACGAACATTGGAAAACCAATGTAAGTTGTTGTAATATTTGGGTAAGTTTGGCGCACCCGACACGATTCGAACGTGTGACCTTTGCCTTCGGAGGGCAACGCTCTATCCAGCTGAGCTACGGGTGCAAGCCTCATCTGCCTTGTAGCTGATCCGTCCCGCCTCGGCAACTGATCTGGCGGCAATTAACGCGGGGCGCGTTTAGCCAATATGCGTTGCAGCGTTCTGCGGTGCATCGTCAGCCGGCGAGCGGTTTCGGACACGTTGCGATCGCATTGTTCGTAGACGCGCTGAATATGCTCCCATCGAACCCGGTCCGGGGACATCGGATTTTCGGGAGGGGCTACAAGGAAGGGCCCATCGGCCCGCAAGGCCCGATCAATTTCATCAAATTCCGTCGGTTTGGCGAGATAATCGGTTGCTCCAAGCTTCAGCGCTGCAACCGCTGTCGCAATATTGGCATAGCCCGTCACCACCACGCCTTTTGCGCCGGGGCGCCGTTTTGCCAAGGCCGCGATCAGCTCCAAGCCATTACCATCGCCCAATTTAAGGTCGACCACCGCGAAGGCCGGAGGGGAATTTTCAATGGCGGCAAGTCCGGCCTTAGCTGTTTCCGCGACGGATACGCGGTAACCGCGCTGTTCCATTTCTCGCGAAAACCGCGCAACAAAAGGCTTTTCGCTGTCCACGATAAGGAGTGACCGATCGGTCAGTTCGTTCGTGCCTGAAATATCGTTCATGAAGTCGATCTCCGGCGGTTGTGCTCTCAAAAACCGTTTACGTGGTGTAAACCCCATCGGTTCATAAAACAGTCAAACAGCCACGGATTTGTCGGTCCTAGCCCAAAGCAATGTTTAAAATAATCGCAGTTTTGAGAGATTAGCGTTGATATTGCTGCCAAATCCAGAAAATCGGGAATGGTACGTACGAATAATTGCATATCGGCATCAATTGGCAGTATGGTCCTTTTTGTGCGATGCAAAAAGTGTCACCGGCACGTCCCTAGCCAGGAGTTAAACAAATGCAGTTGCCTTTCTATATGTGGTATGAAGCGACCCACGCGCTTTTGGGCCCGGCACGCGCTCTGGCTGGATCGACCAAGCTGTTTTACAATAATCCCGTCAATCCGATGACAAATTCACCCTTCGGCCGCAGCATTTCTGCGGCGTGCGAGATGTTTGAGCGGGCTACGCGCCGGTATGGCAAGCCGGAATTTAACTTCAAAGACATAACGAGCGACGGTCAGCCTGTTACGATTATCGAGGAAGTGATCTGGACCCGGCCATTTTGTAGTCTTCTCCACTTCCGTAAACAAGGCGTCCGGAAAATCAGCCAGCAGCCTAAGGTGCTGATCGTGGCGCCGATGTCGGGCCACTATGCCACGCTGCTGCGCGGGACCGTGGAAGCCTTTTTATCGACCCACGACGTGTATATTACCGATTGGACCGACGCACGCACGGTGCCTTTGAAAAACGGCAGCTTCGATCTTGATGATTACATCGATTACGTCATCGATATGGCCCAGCTTTTGGGCCCCGATGTCCATTTAATGGCGGTCTGTCAGCCTGCCGTGCCGGTTATCGCGGCCATTGCGCGGATGGAAGCCGAGAACGATCCTTCAACGCCCTATTCCATGACGT
This sequence comes from uncultured Hyphomicrobiales bacterium, assembly GCA_903877935.1. Lineage (GTDB taxonomy): Bacteria > Pseudomonadota > Alphaproteobacteria > Rhizobiales > Beijerinckiaceae > CAIUPE01. The sequence continues at coordinate 16,027 of CAIRGA010000074.1, read as the reverse complement.
TAATGGGGGGCCCTATCGATACGCGTGAAAGCCCGACCAAGGTTAATCAATTGGCGCAGGATCGTGGTATCGAATGGTTCAAACAGAACTGCATCGTAAAGGTGCCTTTGCCCAATCCAGGCTTTATGCGGCAGGTCTATCCGGGCTTTCTGCAGCTTTCCGGCTTTATGGCGATGAATATTGATCGCCATATCGAAGCGCATGGCGAAATGTTTAATCATCTCGTTCATGGCGATGGCGATTCGGCTGAAAAGCATATCGATTTTTATGATGAATATATGGCGGTCATGGACTTAACCGCCGAGTTTTATCTACAGACGGTTGATACGGTTTTCGTGCGCCATGCTCTGCCTAAGGGCGAGATGATGCATCGCGATAAACCGGTGGATTTGAAGGCAATTCGCCGTTGCGCTTTGATGACGGTTGAGGGCGAGCGCGACGACATTTCGGGCGTTGGTCAAACTCAAGCGGCGCATAAATTATGCGTCAATATTCCGCAGGAGCGTCGCGTCCATTGGATGCAGCCGAAAGTCGGCCATTACGGTGTGTTTAACGGCTCACGCTTCCGCAATGAAATCGCACCACGTATTGCGGCGTTCATGGCTGCAAGCGCTGAACAGCCCGCAAAGTCGGTTAAAGGCAAAGCGGCGTTGAAAGTCGTCAGCGCTTAAGACGAATGATCAGCAGATGACAAAAAGAAGATCACAGGGCAGCATCGTCCTATGATTCCCTTTTTGTCACGCACAGCCAAAGTACCACCACCTTCGCATCTTGAGGTTCCGCACGGGGATCATACGTTTCGCGTTGCGCTGAAGCGTAGCCCGACAGCGCGGCGTTATACGCTGCGCGTGAGCCTAGTGAAGCGCGAAATCACACTCACTATGCCGCTGCGTGGCAGTGTTGTCCAAGCCACCGAATTTGCCTTACGCCATGGTGGCTGGATTGCAGAACGGCATAAGAAATTTGTAACACCGATTATGTGCGAGCCGGGTTCGATTATTCCGCTCAGGGGCCAACCGCACCTCATTGAACATCGGCCGGATGCGCGTGGGACGGTTTGGAGCGAGACGAACGATCAGGGCGAGCACCTCATTGTCGTTGCCGGTAAAGCCGAATACGCGTTGCGGCGGATCAAAGACTTTCTCAAAAAACAAGCGCATCATGATTTGGATCGTGCGGTTGAACGCTACACGGCCATGCTCGGAATTCCTGCGCGGCGAATTGCGCTCAAAGATACAACGAGCCGTTGGGGATCTTGTTCAAGCGCCGGCCGGCTGAATTTTTCTTGGCGCCTCATTTTGGCACCGTCCGACATTCTTGATTATCTTGCCGCGCATGAAGTGGCGCATCTCAAAGAGCTTAACCATTCAAGTCGCTATTGGCGCGTGGTTGAAGGTCTATTCCCTGACTATGAAAATGCCGAGCTATGGTTAAAACGTCATGGCTCTTCGCTGCATCGTTATCAATGATTCCGCACCCTTAATTCGGGGCGGGAACCAATGCAGGCGGCCGAAGGGTTGGGGCCGTATCAGCAGGCTTTCCCGATACCCACGGCAAGTTCCATCCAGCAAATAAATCAGCGGGTGGTGCATCGCTTGCGGGGAGTGGAACAGGCGATGTTTTTGCCAAGGCTTGCTTCATGTAACGCGACCAAATTTCAACCGGCAGGCTTCCACCGGCCACGTGTTTAGTCGGCGAATTATCATCATTGCCGAGCCAGATGCCGGTTACCAACGCGCTCGTATAGCCAATGAACCAAGCATCGCGGAAATCCTGGCTCGTGCCGGTTTTTCCGGCGGCATCCCATCCCGGTAAATCCGCTTTTTTTGCGGTGCCGCTTTTCAGCGTTTCACGCATCATCACATTAAGCTCGGCAAGATAGGCTGGATCAATAACTTGTCGTGTTTGGCTGTCGGCACGGGTGTAGATGAGATCGCCATCACGCGAAATGACTTCGGTAATAATATAGGGGCTGATCAGTACGCCGCCATTTGCAAAGCTTGTGTAAGCGCCAGTCAATTCGAGCGGTGTCACAACCGATGTACCTAAAGCAATCGACGCATTAATATCGAGCTTTGATTTAATGCCGAGCCGTTGTGCAACGTGAGCTACCGTCTTCGGGCCGACTTCTAAACCGAGTCTCACGGCAACCGTGTTCAGCGATTGTGAGAGACCTTCGGTGAGTGTCACCGGCCCACGATAATCCTTGGCATAATTTTCCGGTTGCCAGCCCTTTATGTTGATGGGCGCATCATCACGTGTTGTTTCAGGCGTTAGACCCTTTTCGAGAGCCGCCAAATAAACGAATGGTTTAAAGGCAGAACCCGGCTGGCGTTTAGCACTTGTTGCTCGGTCAAATTGACTATCGGCATAAGAGCGCCCGCCGACGAGGGCCCGGATGGCACCATCGCTATCGAGTGACACAAGCGCGCCTTGGGTTACACCATATTTTGCGCCCTTTGTTTGCAATTCCTCTATCACAGCCTTTTCGGCATAGGACTGCATTAAAGGATTGATGGTTGTGGTTACGATGACATCGCCATCAATCGTCCCCACAAGCTCATCAAGAATGTCGATCACATGATCCGCTGCATACAGGATTGAGCCGACGCCTTTCGGTTTTGCTGGGTCGGCCGGATGGGCGAGGGCCTCTTTCATTTGGACGTCAGAGATGAACCCTTCGCGTTGCATGGCTGCCAGCACTAAGGCTGCACGCGCATGGGCCGCGTCCGGATTTCGATTAGGCGCAAGCCGCGAAGGCGATTGCACGAGCCCACCCAAGATAGCCGCTTCCGCGACCGTTACTTCACGCGCGGATTTACCAAAATATTTTTGCGATGCACCTTCAACGCCGTAAGCTCCCGCGCCGAAATAGACGCGGTTTAAATAGAGTTCCAGGATTTGATCTTTACTGAATTTCTGTTCGAGCCAAAGCGCGAGAATGGCCTCTTGAATTTTACGCGAAGCCGTCCGTTCTTGCGTGAGAAACAAATTCTTCGCGAGTTGTTGGGTTAGCGTCGAGCCACCTTGAATCCCGCCGCCGACGCGTATGATATTTTTAACAAGGGCGCGCGCAATGCCGACGGGGTCGATACCCCAATGGCTATAAAAGCGGTGATCTTCGATCGCGATAAAAGCTTGTGGCAAATATTTTGGTAATTCAGCAAGCGCGACTTCGCGCCCGCCGGTTTCACCGCGATTGGCAAGCAAAGTTCCATCCGATCCTAAAATCGCAATATTGGGTGGCCGCTTTGGTACCGCCAATTGGTCAATCGGGGGCAATTTAGAAGCGTGAAAGGCAACCAGTCCGCAAAGCGCAATAAAGCCCCAAAGCCCCAACACAGTCATCCAATAGAAAGCGCGACCGATGAACGAATGCCGCTTCTTTCGTGATGCCTTATTTGGCTTCGTGGCGCCGCGCTTAATTGGTCGTTCGGCATCGCGATCCGGAATCTCAGCGTCTACCGGACGCTTTTGTGCGCGTTTAGGGGACTTAGAAGACGTGTTATCGTCTGCCACGCGCCTAACAGGTGGTGCGCCGTCTTCCAAATACGGCTCGCGTCTATCACGCTTGTCACTCATGCCTGCCGAATCTCGCCGCCCGTTACTGCTCACCCAAGCTCTAGCAAGCCGCGATTAAGCAGCCGTTAAGGCTGGGCAAGGAAATCGTATGCCGCGGACGAAAGGCGTTAGGCCGCCTTTTTTGGGGCGTTGGTTAGGGTACGACAAAGGCGCGCGATTGTTGCTTTCAATTCATGCCGATGCACAACCATATCCACCATGCCATGCGCTTTCAAAAATTCCGAGCGTTGGAAACCTTCTGGCAGTTTTTCGCGAATGGTTTGTTCGATCACGCGGGGCCCTGCAAAGCCGATCAATGCGCCGGGTTCCGCAATGTGGATATCGCCTAGCATCGCGTAAGAAGCCGTCACGCCGCCGGTTGTTGGGTTGGTAAGCACAACGATATACGGCAACCGCGCATCGCGCAGGCAACGCACAGCAACGGTTGTACGCGGCATTTGCATGAGCGAGAACATGCCTTCTTGCATACGCGCACCACCGGAGGAGGCAAATAATACAAAGGGCGTTTTTTTCTGAATGGCTGTTTCCATGCCCTTGATGACAGCTTCACCAGCTGCCATCCCAAGGGATCCACCCATAAAATCAAAATCTTGGACGCCAATTGTTAGGCCAACGCCCTCAACTTTGCCCGTTGCGATTTTAACGGCGTCAATCAACTGCGTCTTTGTCTTTGCATCCCGAAGACGATCGACATAGCGCTTTTCATCGCGGAACTTTAACGGGTCAAGCGGCACTTCTGGCAGCGCTATTTCTTCATAAACGCCATCATCAAACATCGACTTTAAGCGTGGCACCGCTGCCAACCGCATATGGTAATCGGAGCCCGGGATAACGTTTAAATTCGCCTCGACATCTTTGGAGAAGACGAGCTGACCACTCTCAGGACATTTGATCCAGAGATTTTGTGGCGTATCGCGCTTCAAGAACGACCTGATCTTTGGCCGCACGACATTGGATATCCAGTTGATCGTTTCCATAACGCTTACCTCTCGGTCGAATTACTTTTTGACGGCGCGTACACCGGCGGCAATTTCGCTCACCAGCGCTGTCACCGCGCTAACGGTTTGTGCTGTTGCCTTGCCGTCGGCATCAAGCGATTTGCGAACGGCTTCAACCAATGCCGAACCGACAACAACGCCATCCGCTCCTTTGGCGATGGCTGAAGCATCTGCGGCCGTCTTAACGCCAAAGCCAACGGCTACCGGTAAATCGGTATGCATTTTGATCCGCGCAACGGCGGTTGCGACTTTGCCAAAATCAGGCGTTGCGGCTCCGGTGATTCCGGCAATCGATACGTAATAAACAAAACCTGATGTATTGGAGAGTACTTTGGGCAAGCGCTTCTCGTCCGTCGTAGGCGTCGCAAGCCGAATGAAATTCAACCCTGCCTTAAGGGCGGGCTTGCACAGCTCATCATCTTCTTCAGGCGGGCAATCGACAACAATGAGACCGTCGACTCCGGCTTCTTTCGCATCTTTAAGAAAGACCTCAACGCCATAGATATAAATCGGGTTGAAATAGCCCATCAAGATGATGGGCGTTTCAGAATCGCCTTTGCGGAATGAACGCACAATATCGATGGTGGAGTGAAGCGTTTCCCCACCCGCCAATGCGCGAAGGCCAGCTGCCTGAATAGCCGGGCCATCGGCCATCGGATCAGTAAACGGCATGCCGATCTCAATGAGGTCAGCGCCAGCCGCAGGCAAGGCCTTGATGACGTCAAGGGCCGTAGCATGGTCAGGATCGCCCGCCATGACAAAGGTTACGAGCGCCGCGCGCCCTTCAGATTTGAGGGCTGCAAAGCGTGTGTCGATGCGTGTCGTCATTCCATGCCACCCAAATGCTCGGCTACCGAGAAAATATCTTTATCACCACGACCACATAGATTGACGATCATAAGATGATCTTTTGGTTTTGAAGCTGCGATTTCAACGGCGCGGGCGATGGCATGCGCTGGCTCGAGTGCCGGAATAATACCTTCAAGCTTGGACAGCAATTGAAACGCTTCGAGCGCTTCCGAGTCTGTCGTTGAGAGATAGGTCACACGGCCGGTGTCATGCAGCCAAGCATGCTCCGGTCCGATGCCCGGATAATCGAGGCCGGCAGAGATGGAATGTGCTTCGGCAATTTGACCATCGGCATCCATCAGCAAATAGGTCCGGTTGCCATGGAGAACACCCGGACGACCACCATTTAACGATGCCGCATGTGCTCCCGAAGCGACGCCGTGGCCGGCTGCTTCAACACCATAAATCGCAACCGAAGGATCATCCAGGAACGGATGGAATAATCCGATGGCATTGGATCCGCCGCCGATGCATGCAACCAGCGAGTCGGGCAGGCGGCCTTCGCGCTCCAGCATTTGCTCGCGTGCTTCTTTGCCGATGATCGATTGGAAATCGCGCACCATCATCGGGTAAGGGTGCGGTCCGGCCGATGTACCGATGCAGTAGAACGTATCTTCAACATTCGAGACCCAATCGCGTAACGCTTCGTTCATCGCGTCTTTCAGGGTCTTCGAGCCGGACACAACGGGTACGATCTCAGCGCCCAACATGCGCATGCGGAAGACGTTCGGCTTTTGCCGCTCGACGTCGACAGCGCCCATGTAGACGATGCATTTGAGACCAAACCGTGCGCAAGCGGTGGCAGTGGCTACGCCATGCTGACCCGCACCTGTCTCCGCAATGATACGGGTCTTGCCCATGCGCCGCGCGAGTAGAATTTGGCCAAGCACATTGTTGATTTTATGCGCGCCGGTGTGGTTGAGCTCGTCGCGCTTCAAATAGATTTTTGCACCGCCCACATGTTCCGTCAGGCGCTCGGCAAAGTAAAGCGGGCTAGGGCGGCCGACATAATGTGTGTGGAAGGAGGCAAGCTCAGCGTGAAACGCAGGATCGGCCTTAGCTTCAGTATAGGCTTTCTCAAGATCGAGGATAAGTGGCATCAAGGTCTCGGCCACAAATCGACCACCGAAATTTCCAAAATGGCCGGTTTCATCCGGTCCCGTCCGGAACGAATTGAGCGTCTGCTGAATGGTCATTGCGCCTTAGTCCTTCCCCAATCTTATCCTGTCCGCCTCGCGAGCGGCCTCAATAAAAGCTTTGATCCGATCAGGATCTTTAACGCCTGGCGCGCTTTCAACGCCAGAGGATACATCGACACCTTGCGCGCCTGAAACAAGGAGGGCTTCCGCAACATTCGACGGATCCAGACCTCCTGAGACCATAAAGGGCTTTGCAAGGTCAAGTCCCGCAAGAAGTTTCCAGTCGAAGCGCACGCCATTCCCACCGGGCAAAACCGCTCCCTTTGGTGGCTTTGCATCCATTAGGAGCCAATCGGCGACGGATTCAAATCGCCGCATGGCAACCAGGTCGTCGGCATCGCCAATTCCGATCGCTTTGATCACGGGCAGACCAAATGTCGCACGGACCGCGGCCACCCGTTCTGGTGTCTCTGCCCCGTGCAATTGCAGAAAATCGGGCTTGAGTGCGCTAATGATATCCGCAATCGCAGCATCATCTGCATTCACCACCAAGGCGACCTTTTTGGTCGGGTGTTTCACCTGCGCGCCGAGCAACCGGGCTTCGTTGAGGGAAACGAAACGGGGTGAGGCAGGAAAGAAATTAAATGCGACCCAATCCGCACCCGCATGTGAAGCAGCAGAAAGCGTTTCGGGGGTTCTTAATCCGCAAATTTTGATGATCGTGGACATGGGCAACGGTTTCGCACAGTGCCGGAGCCAAGTCTATATCAGCGTTGAATTTGCTTCACGCTTATCTGGTGCGCTCCCACACCACGATTGCTGCAGCCAAATCCTCGATTGCTGCACCGACCGATTTAAACATCGTGATTTCTTTCGAACTGGCCCGACCACGATGTTTACCGCGCGCCAAATCGAATAAATCCGCCTGAATATCGCTTTCGTGGATGAGGCCCGAAGCGAGCGGTTGGGCGTAGTCACCGCCTTCTTTTAACGCCCCACCGCGAGTATCGCAGAAAAGACTGGCGCGTTTGACGGCTTCGTCATCGGTTTCGCGCATGGAGGGCTTGAAGGCTCCGACGCAATCAAGATGCGCGCCGGCTTTTAGCCATGCCCCGCGAACCAATGGCTCTGTCGATAGCGTTGCGGTCGATATCAGGTCCGCTTCACGCACCGCAGCCTCTAGATCTGTGACAGCGCGGACAGGATAGCCCTCATCTCGCAAGTTAGCTGCAACGGCCTCAGCCCGCTCGGGACGGTGGTTCCACAGGGCAACCTCTTTAATCGGGCTCGTGGCACAATGAGCCTTGATGAAGAAGGGGGCGAGCGCGCCAGCCCCGACCATGACCATCTTTGAAGCATCAGGCCGCGCGCAATAGCGCGCCGCCAATGCTGACGCTGCCGCTGTTCGCCATACGGTCAGACGCGCTCCGTCCATGGCGGATAAAGGCTCACCCGTTGCTCCGTCGAGCAAAAGATAGGTGCCCATGACAGCGGGTAAATTCTTGGCCCCATTGCCCGGATAGACGGTGACGATCTTGGTGCCAACGAACGGGGAAGTTGCTTGAGGGCCCGTCCAAGCGGGCATTAAAAGGAGCGTCGCATCGGCATCCGGCCGCTCAATCTCGTGATGATGCCGGACGGGAGCGATAATTTCCGCTTTGAATGCTGCCGCCAAGGCGTCGGCAAGAAGCACAGGGTCGAGCGCTGAATCAATATCGGCTGCCGATAGAACTTTCATTGGTATTCCTATTTTGTTGGCTTAGCCAATGAAGGAGGCGGGAGGCAGCTGTCGCGTATCTTGGGTCTTGGTGCGCTCATCCAATTGGCGGCGTTGCAATTCAATGGTCCGCAAATGCATACGAACAGTCCGCCTATGCCGCCCTTGCGATATCCACATCGTTCCTCCGCCGAGCAGAATTCCGACGATCATGCCAACAAAAATAGGTAAAAACAGTGGGACATCAAAGGTGGGGGGCGGATTTAGAATATCAAAGGGATCAAGCCGAAGCGTTATCGATGTACGGTTCGCCAAAGCGAAGCTGATCAATGTGACCGCCACGGGAACAAGAATAATCGCCCGAAGCAATGTCTTCATGATACCCTCTGAGCTTATTCTTTAGCGGCCTTGCGCATCCATATTCAAACGAAAGCGCATTTCCTTTCCGGCCTTAAAGACCGGCACGACCTTTTCGGCGACCGAAACATGCTCACCCGTGCGTGGATTGCGACCAAGGCGTGCATCGCGCTTTTTCACGGAGAAGGCGCCAAACCCACGAATTTCAACCCGGTCACCTTTTGCAAGCGCATCGACAATTTCATCGAGGATCGCATTGACGACATTTTCTGCGTCGCGTTGATAAAGTTCCGGATATTGATCCGCAATTTTCTGAACAAGCTCTGACTTAATCATTCTGTTTCTTCTATCTTTCAACGACGACGGCGGATCTAAACCCTTATATCGATTGGAACTTAAGGGTGCCAGAGGACCAGCATACCGTCAAGCACATGCGCTCGGGAAGCCTCGCCAAGTTGCTCTAGAGCCGAACCAATCTGCTCCAATCCCGCCATCTTCAGGGCCGAGGCGGCGTTTTCGGCAAGGCCCCACCGTTCTGCGAGACCGTGGGGGCGCCATTCGCGGATCGGCAAACCTTTTGACAGACCGCGCTCTTTTTCAAGCCATGCTATCGCTTGTTCTTCGGAACCAACTTCGTCAACGAGCTTCAGTCCTACACCTTGTTTGCCTGTAAAGACCCGTCCATCGGAAACTTCGGCGAGCTGGGCGTCGTCCATGCGTCGACGATCTTTCACCAAGCCCTTGAACCATTCAAAATTGGCATTCACCAGAGCGGCAATCGCTGCGCGCGATTCGGGTGTGGCGGATTCAATTGGGCTCGGGGCGGCCTTGAGAGGCGATGATTTGATCGATTCCACTTTTATACCGATTATATCGAGCATACGCACAACGTCTGGATATTGAAATAAAACGCCGATAGAGCCCACAATCGACGTTTCCCTAGCGATAATATGATCGGTGCCTATGGCGGCTATATAGCCGCCTGAAGCAGCCATTCCGTCGACCACTGAGACAGTCGGCTTCTTGGCCGAAAGTTTTCTTAAAGCGTCATAGAGTGCTTCCGAGCCCGTAACCGTGCCGCCGGGGCTTTCAATGACAATCAGAGCAGCCTTGGCGCTGCTCTCTTCAACATCGTGTATCAGTTTGATTGTGGCGTCGTCGCCGGTGATGACGCCTGAAATTTTCAATTTAGCGATATGCGCGACGTGCCGTTCCATCTGAGGGCCACCGGCCGCATAAAATCCGCCACCGACAATGACGACAAACGCAATGAGGAAGGTCAAGGCCCGCCAAAACGTCACTCGACGGCTTAATTTACGTCGTTCGACCAAATATTCGCGATCCATTGCCAAATTTCCTTCAAGCTGTGGGCTCTAATAATCTAGGTCCCGACCCTAGATTTCTACTCTCATGTGGAGGCGTGAGCAACACCCGCCGGGTTGCGTATAGACTTAAGGCAAGCTAGGGCATTTGCCGTGCGCGCCTCGGTCGGTCGGGGCGACGTGAAGCAACAAAGGAAATCTATCCATGACGATTACACGCATTGGCGCGGGTCCCCGCATGAGCAAGGCCGTTATTCACGGCAACACCGTTTATCTCGCAGGCCAGGTCGCAGATACCGCTAAGGGCAAGAGCGTGGGCGAACAGACGAAGGATATTCTTCAGCAGATCGATGCTATTCTCGCCGAAGCCGGTACCGACAAGACAAAGATCCTATCAACCAATATCTGGCTTGCCGATATTTCGACCTTCGCCGAAATGAATGCTGAATGGGATGCGTGGATTGTTCCTGGTTCAACGCCAGCGCGCGCGACTGTTGAGTCGAAGCTTGCGGCGCCTGTCTACACGGTAGAAATCATGATGACGGTTGCACGCTGAGCTATCTGGAATGAATGTATCTGACCTTTTGATGGAGCGCTTTTTAGCGCTTCATCCTAAACTTATCGATTTGTCGCTTGGTCGCCTAACGCGTTTACTCAATGCGTTAGGTAACCCGCATCGTCGATTGCCGCCTGTCATTCATGTTGCTGGGACCAATGGTAAGGGCTCCACCGTTGCTTTCATGCGCTCGATTTTAGAAGCCGCTGATCTTAACGTTCATGTTTATACCTCACCCCATCTTGTTCGCTTTCATGAGCGCATTCGCTTAGGCGCTGTAGGTGGCGGTAAGCTTGTCTCCGAAGACTTACTCGTCGACGAGTTTGAGCGTTGTGAGGCGGCCAATAATGGCGAGGCGATTACTGTCTTTGAAATGACAACGGCCGCCGCATTTCTTCTCTTTTCCGAACATCCCGCCGATGTGCTTTTATTGGAAGTGGGCTTGGGCGGTGAGTTCGATGCAACCAATGTCATTGACACAGCGCTTGCAACCGTTGTTACGCCTGTCTCGATGGATCATTCCGAATATTTAGGCGACACGCTTGAACTTATCGCCAAAGCCAAGGCTGGAATTTTTAAACGCGGTATTCCTGCGGTGATCGCGCAGCAAGAACATGCTGAAGCAGAAGCGGTGCTTGAAAGGCAAGCTGCGCGCGCGGGCGCCAATCTCATCGCCTTTGGCCAACAGTTTCAAGTTTACGAAGAAGATGGCCGCTTGATCTATCAAGACGAAGAGGGTCTTCTTGATTTGCCTCTGCCGCGGCTACCCGGGAAGCATCAGCAATCAAATGCTGGTACTGCCATTGCAGCCCTGCGGGCGTCGGGTTTTAGCCACTTACCGGTGAACGCCTTTGAGCAGGGGGTGGCTCATGCCTCATGGCCGGCACGGCTTCAAAATCTAAGACAAGGTAAACTGGTCGATCTTATTCCCCAAGGCGCAGAATTATGGCTGGACGGGGGGCATAATCCGGATGGTGGCAAAGTATTAGCGGCAGCTATGCAAGACTTCCATGCCCGTCATCAGCGTCCCTTAGTGATGATCGTTGGAATGTTGGCAACAAAAGACTCATCAGCCTTTCTGAATGCCTTTAGCGGTCTAGCCACCGAGGTCATTGCGGTGCCAATCCCGAGCCAAAAAGTAGCTCGCTCGCCTGAGGAAGTAGCTACGATGGCCAATGTGGCAGGACTTAAAGCGTCGGCTTCGGATAGTTTTACCGACGCGCTAAAGACGATAGCTGCGCGCGAATGGCCGGTTGCTCCGCGCATTTTAATGACTGGATCGCTTTATCTCGCGGGCGAAATTTTAGCCGCCAATGGTACCCCGCCCGATTAGCTTGTTAATTCGCAGCGTTTCCATTGTTCAGGTTCTGACCGCATTGTGCCATCCGGCGATGCTGTTACCGACACCATCAGCATTTCACCCATCAAACGCAGCAACATAATCCGACCTGCATCGGCGTCGGGCATCGGTATTGTGAGGCTAAACCGATGGCGGGAATAATCACCGTTTACGTGTCGCCCGCCGGGCAGCGTTGCATCGGGGCCCGCTATTGTGAGCTGCCTGTGGTCGCGCTCCGAACACCAGGTTCCATCAATGGAATCAGCGAGGGCCATGCCTGTCCCGCATAGATGCAAGAAAGCACCGGCCAAAAAAATCTGCAAAGTATGTCGCATGGCTTTCCCCTCAATCAAAAATTGACGTATCAGAATGCTCCTCGCTTGAAACCTAAGCAAGCTTCCCTCACAGTTGTACCGATCAAGGTTTATTCGAGGAGAGGTACGCACCATGACGGTTACGAGGCTAGGCTATACGGACATGCATACGGCTGGCGAACCTGTGCGTATCGTCACGAAGGGCTACCCGGCTTTAAGGGGCCCCTCCATCCTAGATCGCCGTCGGGATGCTAAGGACAACCACGACCATTTGCGTCAGGCGATGAATTACGAACCCCGAGGCCATTCTGGCATGTATGGCGTGATCCCCGTTGAGCCTTCCCATCCTGAGGCCGTAATTGGCGTCTTGTTCACCCATCACGAAGGCTACTCCACCATGTGTGGTCACGCGACCATCGCCATCGGGCGTTGGGTTGTTGATCAAGGCCTCGTTCCTAAAACCGAGCCCGTAACACGTTTTGCGATTGAGGCTCCCTGCGGCCTGCTGAGATTGGCCTGCACGCTTGAAAAGGGCGAAGTGACCCATGTTCGTTTTGAAAGCGTCGCAGCCTTTCCGTTCGCGCGGGATATGACGATTCACGTTCCGGGCTTTGGTCCGATCGTAACGGATATTTCCTATGGCGGTGCTTTCTACTGTATTCTTTCCTCCTCCCGTTTTGGCTTAGATTTCTTTAAAACCTCCGTCGATGAACTTGTCGCTGCTGCTGGTGCGCTCACCGATCAGGTTCGCGCGCATACCGCCCTCGTTCATCCAGATGCAGCGGATCTCGGCTTTCTATATGGCACTATTTTGACCGACGACGCTTCCATCAGTGATGAAAGCTGGAATCTTTGTGTTTTTGCTGAACGGCAAATTGATCGCAGTCCAACGGGTTCCGGTGTAACAGCGCGGATGGCGCTTGATCACGCGAAGGGTTTGATTAAGCCGGGTGTAACCCGAACCTTTAAAGGAATTTCGGGTGAACCATTTACAGGTAAGGTGAAGGGACCGGTAGAATTTGCAGCATCTGATGCCGTGACCATTGAGGTCGGCGGCCAAGGCTATTATGCAGGCGAAGGTGAGTTTATGATTGAAGCAAATGATCCGCTGCGTTGGGGTTTTGAATTGGCTAAAAAATTTGGCGATGTCAGAATATAACGATCCAATTTCATTCATTTTTATCAAGCACGATTATTATTTGAGGAGACGTTCTTATGAGCTTATATCGGTGTGTCCTTAAGGGTTTTTGTGCCGTTATCGTTTCTTCAACGTCTGCTTTTGCATCGGACGGGATCGATGGCTCTTCTTTTAGTCCGTTGTGGGCCTTTCCCTTTATGGGCCTTCTCCTGTCGATCGCAATCTTCCCATTGATAAGCCATCCTTTATGGGAGAAACATCAAGGTAAGATTGCCCTCTTATGGTCTTGCCTTTTGCTTGTGCCACTCACGTTGTTTGTGGGTGTCAATGGGACTTTGGCGGCGCTCGTGCATACGGCTTTTCTTGACTACATCCCTTTTATCTTGATGTTGCTCGCCCTTTTTACAACAGCGGGTGGCATTGTTGTGCGCGGCAATTTGCACGGTGCGCCTATCACCAACGCTGCTCTTCTCATCATAGGGTCGATCCTCGCGAGCATCATTGGAACGACGGGAGCCTCGATGGTTTTAATCAGGCCACTTATTCGCGCCAATGATAATCGGCAGCACAATGTACATATTGTCGTGTTTTTTATATTCTTGGTTTCCAATATTGGCGGCTCGTTGACACCACTAGGTGACCCACCCTTGTTTTTGGGTTTTTTAAAAGGCGTCAATTTTTTTTGGACAACACTGAACTTATACCGCGAAACCCTTTTTGTCGGCGGAATTGTTCTTGCGATCTTTATCGCGTTAGATTTTTACCTGTATCATAAAGAAGGGGTAACGCGCGATCCAACGCCCGATACATCCATTCGGATCAGTGGCATTATTAACCTTGCTTTGATTGCGTGCATTATAGCATCGGTATTGATGAGTGCATCGTGGAAGCCAGGCATTTTCGTCTCGCTTGCCGGCATTCCATTAGAGGGGCAAAATATTGCGCGAGACGCAATAATGCTTATCGTTACCTACGCGTCATTAAAGCTTACGACCAAGATTGACCGTATTGATAACGGATTTAATTGGGGCCCCATCGTTGAAGTAGCAAAATTATTTGCCGGTATTTTCGTAACAATGATTCCAGTCATTGCGATGTTGAAGGCTGGCCCAAACGGCGCATTTTCACCGCTTGTCGCTCTCGTCAGTCATTCCGATGGTATGCCCAATACGCAAGCCTATTTTTGGCTGACAGGAATCTTGTCGTCATTTCTGGATAATGCGCCAACCTATCTCGTTTTCTTTGAGCTTGCGGGCGGCGATGCACAGCACCTGATGAACGAAGGTACTTTGACCCTGATTGCTATATCGGCAGGAGCCGTCTTTATGGGGGCCAACACCTATATCGGAAATGCACCGAACTTTATGGTCTACGCCATCGCTAAAGACCGCGGCATCGCGATGCCAAGTTTCTTTGGCTATATGATGTGGTCGGGAGCCATATTGATCCCGACCTATCTTGTTGCAACCTTTATTTTCTTCTCGTAAGGCCCATTAGACGGACGAAGAGATCCATTTTGAAAGGTCATTCTTCGAAGCGGCGCCAACCTTCTGGGCAGCCAGAGCACCGCCCTTAAAAATCATCAGGGTTGGAATGGAGCGAATTCCATATTGCGCGGCAATGCCAGGGTTCTCATCGACATTGAGTTTCACGATCTTGACCTTACCAGCCATTTCCTTCGAGATATCTTCAAGGGCGGGCGCAATCATGCGGCAGGGACCGCACCATTCTGCCCAGAAGTCTACAACCACGGGTTCTGCGGATTTGAGTACGTCAGCGTCAAAGCTGGAATCGGTAACGGCGGCGGTCATGTTCTATCCCCTCGGCCCAGAATCGGGCGCTTCGCCGTGAACGTATGAACGAGGGCGCGGATCGTCAAGAGAACATCTATCATTCAATAAGCGAAAGTGCCCTTGTGAGTACCTCAACGGACAGTTCTACTGCCTCAGGGCCCTTCGTATAAATCACAAAACACCGTATTTTCTTGCCAGGAAACATAGCCGAAACAAGAGCGCCATAGACCGCAAGCTGCGCAACAATATGGTCCGGGACATCCGCAGCGACGGCAGGTGGTGACGCTGTCGTTTTAAAATCACCAATGAATACAGTATCTTCGGTCACTGCGATCCGGTCGATCGTGCCTTTAACCTGCCGGGTTGGCTTGCCTTCTCGTTTCAGCTCGCCGGCAATATCAATTTCAGCTCGGCTTTGCTTTGAAAAAAGGGCTGAAATATTTAATAAATTCAGTGTCTTAGATACGTCTTCGATAATTTCAAAATGCTGCTTCTCGTCCAACTCAGGCGCTTGGGCTTTAAGATAATCACGGGCTTTCAAAGATCGCTGCGTTTCAGAAACTTCCGGTAAATATTCCAATAGCTTATGAATTAAAATGCCATGTTGCCGAGAGTTCGTGGAGAGACCATTCTCACGTAATTTTGTATTTGAAGCCGTAAACCCTAGCGCCTGAGATGGCTTTAATGGCCCCATGCCGGAATTTTCAAGCACAGGGAAAGTTCTAAGCCATTGTGGCGCTTCAATTTCTTCGGTGGTTTGATCGTGTTGAGCAATCAAGTCCGGTGCCGGAAATGGTTTTAATTGCAGCCTTCTCGAGCCGACCGGTGCTGATCCATCTAATACATCAACCATCTCCGTCGAAAGTGCCGTATCAATAATAGAATACCAGCAGTCGGCGGGACGATTTTTTTTGTTATGGCAT
>CAIRGA010000073.1 GCA_903877935.1 uncultured Hyphomicrobiales bacterium | reverse complement strand
TCGCTTAAGAGGCCCAAAAGCTTCTTCCGCCATGTGAGCGCACATTCGGGGCGGGGCGGAAGGTCACCGGATTTACCTGTCCCCGGATAGCAAAACCCCATCGGCACGATGGCTATCTTTGTCTCGTCATAAAAAATTTCCCGGTCGATCCCCATCCAAGACCTGAGTCTATCTCCACTTGGGTCGTCAAAAGGATGGCCAATGGCATGGGTGATCCGACCGGGCGCTTGTCCTGCGATGAGAATTTTAGCGCTTGCGCCCAATTGAAAGATCGGCTTCGGGCCTAAAGGCAGATCCTTCGCGCAGAGGGTACACGCGCGCGCCTCGGCGAGTTGTTGGGCAAACTCTCGGTGTGCTTGTGTGTTTTCCATCGGGATAGAGTAGCCTAAGCTGAGACAGCGGCCAACGCAAAAAGCCCCGCGCAAACGGGGCTTCCATTCGTTTTCGAGTGTTACCCACTAAGAATAAATTGAACAATCCCCTCGTGACACACACCTCAATCAGATGACGCCCGTTACCAGCGCAACACCCACGAGCGCGATGGCTCCTCCGCCTATTTTCATCGTCATGTGAGAGGCTGCCTGCGAAAGGCTCATGATACCCATGCCCAGCGCTATACCGATGCCATGAAGCAATATGGTCGATACAACAAAGCCGGAAGCGAACAACAGGCCCGATGTATTTTCAGGCATTTCAGCGCCGTGCGCAAAGCCGTGAAAAATGGCAAATGTGGCCGCAAGTGCCATTGCGATCGAAACGGGTAACCGCACCGACAGCGCGATGATCGAACCCAGCACAAGCACTGAGACCCCAATCCCCACTTCCGTGAGGGGCACATTAAATCCGGCCATGCCGAGCACCCCGCCGATGACCATCATGGCAACGAAGCTCGCAGGGACGGCCCATATGGCTCTACCTCCAAGATTGGCCGCGAGCAAACCGACGGAAACCATGGCTAAGATATGGTCAACACCCGATAGCGGATGGCTAAACCCGTGTAACGCATCATGCGTATCGCCAAGACCAACATGGGCAAAGGCAAGCTGAGGAACCAAGAAGGTTGAGGCAATGGCAAGCGTTAGGGCGCGTGATAATGTCATGGAAAGTCCTCCGATTCCGATGTTTAAGTATCAGAAGTCCTTTTGAAACGGTCAAGCGGAGAGTTTGGGCGCTCGCCACACAGGATTGCTGAAAGATTGAGCAACGGTAATCTGTATATGGCTGAATTTCAAAACGTACAATGCGATAGCCCGTAGCGAAATTTCAGCCACGGGCCGTCGCAACTTTCTGAGCTGTATAGCTTATCCTAGGCGAGCATACAGCGATCGCGGCATGATTTTGTCGATGATCAGCATCACAATCAGCGACGCGCCGACCAGTGGATAGAGAATGCCAATCCCCGCTGCAATCAGCAAAATCCCGCGATTGATCTTGACATCGGACGGATAACGCGGTGCGCCTAATGAACCCTTTGGCCGCCGCTTCCACCACATCACAATCGCTGCAACCGCCATCAAAACGATGGCGATACAAGCCGCTGCCATGACGAGCTTGTTGATGAGACCAAACTCGCGGCCCATATGGACGCTAATGCCCCATTCGATGCCCTTGGCACCTACTCCGATACTGGCAAAATCGCCGTCAAACAGCGGCTTGCCTGTATATTGATCGAGGTGGATCACGCGCTCCTCACTGGCTGTTCCGCCAAAGGCCGAGGCGGAATAGACACCATCCTCACCGCCGGGAAGATCGATGGTGTAGCCCTTCGCAATGCCGCGCTCGTTAAAGATAGCAATCGCTTGATCGATACCGATGGGGTTTGCGCCGTTATTTTCCGAGACGGGCATGGGTTGATTGGATAGGGTCCAATTCGTCTCGGTTAAAGCGTCTTTCATTGGCACGGTTGATTTAGGCACGTCGTCCCAGAACTCGGGCAGATATCCCAAACCGTGATTATTGACGAAATTATTGAAATTATTGCCCCAAAAGCCAGACCAAGGCATGCCCGTAAACGCGAGAAAGAAGATGAATATTCCCGCAAAGGCACCTGTTACCGCGTGAAGGTCACGCCAAAACACGCGCTTCTTAGGAGTACTGCGAATGGTGACGACACCGCCCGTCTGTTTGCGCGGCCACCACAGATAAAATCCGGTAATCACGAGAATAATCGCCCAACCGCCGACGATCTCGATGACGCGTTCTGGAGCCGTACCGAAATATTTCAGGCTATGGAGTTTTCTGACAATCCACATCACTTTGTCTTGATCGCCAATCGCTCCTAAAACATCACCCGACTAGGGATTGACGTAAACCGAACGGGTTACCTTGTCCGATCCTTTGATACCGATTTCAACGGCATCGGTCGGCTCAGTCGCTGGCACGTAACGCACAGCAGCGCCATCAATGGCCATTTGAGCGCGGGCAATTAAATCGCTGGCATTCAAGGGCGATGTCGTTTGTGCAGCAACGACCATAAGCGGCTTATAGAGGATACGGTTTAGTTCATTTTGGAAAAGATAAAGACCGCCTGTAACAGCTAGCAAGATCATAAATGGCAGGCTGAACAGCCCTGCATAAAAATGCCAGCGCCAAACCGCGCGATAGAGACCTGTTTCAACGGAGGCGTTTTCAGCCCCGTCCCGAATTGTTTCAATAGACATGGTAATATTCCTCGTCCAACCGACAGCCTTGCATACAAAGCAAAAGGCTCGGCGGTGGTTTGATGATAAGAATTGGATGAATGGATTAGCTTATCACCAGAGGAGGCGCGCGGGCTTGAGCGATATCGTAATAAGAGCGAGCATCGGCACGATAGGCTACTAACGGCCAAGTATCGACCCGCGCCAGATCGGGAGCCGCCCATAAACCATTGTTTTCAGGCGGCAGAAGGGCAAAGCTGCCAAGCGCAACTGTACATTGCGCACAATGTTCGCTGGACGCCCCTTGATGATCGGTTGAGCCTGGCGTGTTCCCCGCACTCTCCGAACATAAAATGGCATTGGCTACGGGATCAAGCGAGCGAGCTGCGGCAAGCGACACGGATATTGGCGCAACGCCTTGCGTCAGTAACACGCTATACATCAATAAGAGGCTAAACAGCCGCCGCATCATGATCCGTTATCCTTCAGCCGATAACTTAATACCATGCCAATTACGCGTCGTCGACGACCCCGTTAATATTAGAGGTCTTTTAAATTCATACGTATTATCAGCAAGCTAACAGATCAAGCAGCGCCGTTACAGGTTATGGTCCAACCAACGCAAAAAGCCCCGCATAAACGGGGCTTCAAACGTCGCACAACACTTAAAACTCAGATCAGCG
>CAIRGA010000072.1 GCA_903877935.1 uncultured Hyphomicrobiales bacterium | reverse complement strand
GTCCTTCGACACGCGCCTTTGGCGCGGCTCAGCGTCCTTCGACACGCGCCTTTGGCGCGGCTCAGCGTCCTTCGACACGCGCCTTTGGCGCGGCTCAGGATGAGGGAATCAGGTTCAACCTCATCCTGAGGTGGCCCGAAGGGCCCTCGAAGGACGGCTATTGTGAACAAAAATGTGAGCTACAAAAAAGATGACGCGTCCGGGGCTGATGAGTGCAGAGAAGCGCGAGGACGATCTCGATAGGTCTTTGCGCCCTCTCGTCTTGGATGATTTTACCGGCCAAGCGGCGGCGCGTGCGAATTTGAAAGTGTTTATCGAGGCGGCCAAAGCGCGCAAAGATGCGCTGGATCATGTGTTGTTTGTCGGTCCTCCGGGCTTGGGCAAAACGACTTTGGCGCAAATTGTGGCGCGGGAATTGGGCGTGAATTTTCGCTCAACTTCGGGCCCCGTCATTGCAAAAGCGGGTGATCTTGCGGCACAGCTCACCAATCTCGAAGAGCGTGATGTTTTGTTTATTGACGAAATTCATCGCTTGAACCCTGCGGTTGAAGAAATCCTCTACCCCGCAATGGAAGATTTTCAACTTGATCTGATTATCGGCGAGGGGCCAGCCGCGCGTTCGGTTAAAATCGACCTCGCAAAATTCACGCTAGTTGGAGCTACCACGCGCGCAGGTCTTTTGACCACGCCGCTCAGGGATCGCTTTGGTATTCCTATTCGTTTGAATTTTTACACCGTCGAAGAATTGGATTTGATCGTCCGGCGTGGCGCACGCGTGCTTGGCGTGCCGATGACGGATGAGGGCGCGAATGAAATCGCCAAACGCGCGCGCGGTACACCGCGCATTGCGGGGCGTTTGCTACGGAGGGTGCGCGATTTTGCGATTGTCGATGGCGTCGAAGCCGTTACCCGCGCGGTTGCCGACAAAGCGCTCGGTATGCTCGATGTCGACGCGATCGGGCTCGATGTTATGGACCAACGCTACCTCAACCAAGTGGCTGTGAGTTTCGGTGGTGGTCCCGTTGGCATCGAGACGATTGCCGCGGCACTCTCCGAGCCACGCGATGCGATTGAAGACATTATCGAGCCCTATCTCATCCAGCAGGGCTTCTTGCAGCGCACCCCGCGCGGGCGCGTGCTGACAGCCGCAGCGTTCAGACATTTGGGATTAACGGAACCAAAGCGCGAGACGCCGCAATTTGGGTTGTTTGCGGATGAGGGGGAATAGTTTGAAGCATCTTCTCCCGATCCGTATCTACTACGAAGACACAGATTTTTCCGGCGTCGTCTATCACGCGTCTTATTTGCGTTTCCTCGAACGCGGCCGCACCGAGATGTTGCGGGATCTTGGTGTACATCAGGCCGCCTTACATGGGGATGAAGGCGCTTTGGCCTTCGCCGTCCGCCGGATGACCATTGATTGGTTAAAGCCCGCGCGGATGGATGATCTGGTAACGGTCGAGACACGGGTTGATACGCTACGCGGTGCCTCGCTGCTGCTTGGTCAGCGCATTATCTTGGGCGATGCCGTGCTGCTTACGGCGGAGGTTTTGGTGGCCTTGGTTCAGAACGGGAAGGCTGCACGCCTGACACCCGCCTTACGCGAAAAGCTTGGCTCTAATTGAGCTTTTGGGGCTCAAAAACAACGTTTCGTAACCGCTTATTAACCTTGATGATGTCTTAACAGTGGGTAACCCGGCCTGGTTCCGATAGGCCCGATTCGGTTTGGCCCTTGTTTCGCCTAAATCTTGCGTAACGGAGGAGCGGGCCGATGTCGCGGCACATTCGACCGCCTGCCATGTTTCGTCGACTTCAAGGATCCGAACCATCATGGACGCTACTGATATCGTTGCCGCCGCCTCTAGCGACATCACGCTCTGGACGATGTTTTATCAAGCAGCCTTTGTGGTCAAGCTTGTGATGCTTGGTCTTCTCGGTGCCTCTGTTTGGTGCTGGGGCATCATCATCGACAAATCCTTCCTCTATGCCCGAACCCAAAATGCGATGGATCGGTTTGAGGATGTGTTCTGGTCCGGTGAATCCCTCGATGATCTTTATGCCACGCTGAAAGACCGCGAGACGCATGATATGGCGTCCGTCTTTATGGCGGCGATGGCCGAGTGGAAACGCTCACTGCAGGCAACGGGTAGCTCTTTCGTCAACCTCGCCCAACGCATCGACAAAGTGTTGGATGTCACCATTCAGCGTGAAGTCGGGCGGCTTGAATCAAAATTATTGGTTCTCGCAACCATCGGTGCATCCGCTCCGTTTATTGGTCTGTTTGGCACCGTTTGGGGCATTATGACGGCGTTTCGCTCGATTGCGGCGTCGAAAAATACGTCACTTGCCGTCGTAGCGCCAGGCATTGCCGAGGCCTTGTTTGCAACCGCCATCGGTCTTTTCGCGGCCATTCCTGCCGTTATCGCTTATAACTGGCTGCAAGCGCGCGCGGCAAAACAACAGGCGCGGCTTGAGGGTTTTGCGGACGAGTTTTCCGCCATTCTATCCCGCCACATCGACGAACGAATTCCAAGCTAAAGGAGCAGCACGCGATGGCAATGGCAGCGGCAGCTCCAAGTGGTGGTGGCGGTAGACGTGGCAGAAGGGGCGGGCGCAAGCACCGCCCGATGTCTGATATTAACATGACGCCGTTCATTGACGTCATGTTGGTGCTGTTGATCATTTTCATGGTCGCAGCTCCTTTGCTCACAACCGGCGTTCCCCTTGATCTGCCGCAGACGGCAGCGGCGGCGTTGAATGTGGATAAGCAGCCTCTGATTGTTTCGATCAAAGCGGATGGCAAATTATTTTTGATGGATACGGAAGTAGCGCAAGCTGACCTACTTCCAAAATTACAAGCGATTGCAAAAACGGGCCCTGAGGAACGCATTTTTGTCCGCGGTGACAAGACGGTCGCCTATGGCAAAGTGGCTGATGTAATGGCTGTTTTGACATCGGCGGGATACAAAAAGGTAGCCCTCGTGAACGAACCGCAGCCGACGAAATAATGGCACGACGGAATGGATTTTAAGCGGTGAAGATCAATTGGTCCGAACCTGGTGTCCCACTCTCCGCTGCGATTCACGCAGCGCTTCTGCTTGCGACGTTGATTGCGTTTTCAAACACACCAAAATTTGAAGATCAGCCCGAATCCATCGCTGTTGAAATGATCACCGCCGACCAGCTCACCAAAATGACCAAGGGCGATAAAACGGTCAAAGAGATCAAGCCGGACGCGAAGATTAAAGCCGATAAAGTGGCGGAAGAAGAGCTGATCAAACAGGAAACGGCCGACGCGAAAAAAGACATCCCGACGCCGCCCGCCAAGGCACCAGAGCCACAGCCTGCCCCTGATCCGAAGCCAGCGCCGACACCGCCGCCAGCGCCGACGCCCGTTGCGCCCGAACCAAAGCCCGATCCGGCCCCGGCGGACCCTAAGATTGAGGGTTTGAAACAGGCACCGCCACCAAAGCCAGAGCCGAAACCACAGCCACCTAAGGCTGAAGTCGATCCACTGGCGAAACTGATCGAGCAAGACAAGAAGGCACAATCACCTAAGCCCGTGGAAGCGCCAAAGACGCCTACGACGGCGTTTGATCCGGCGGCCCTTCAAAAACTGCTGATTTCGAAAGAAGCGCCGCAAAAAATGGCGTCGACCGCCGCTGAAACTTCGAAAAACTCTGCCGCGGGCACAGCAACTGGCGCAGCCGCAAAATTGAGCCTAAGCCAGATCGATCAGATCAACGGCTATATCTATAAAAAAGTCACCGATTGCTGGAAGCTTGCCAACCTGTTTCCCGATCCTAATCGCCCCGCGCCCCAAATTCGCATTCGGTTGCGCGAGGACGGTTCATTGGATGGGCAGCCAACCGTTGAAAATCCTTCATCAGACGCAACGGCGCGCGCGATTGAGGAAAGTGCCATTCGCTCTATCAGCGGTTGTGCCGCGCCCTTTGACATGCTGCCGAAAAATTTCAAAAGTTTTTACGGCGAATGGCGTAGCGTGATTTTAAGCTTCACCTTGAAGGATGCGTGATGATGCGGCTCCTTTACTCGTTTTTCCCCTTTGTTCGTTGAGGCTACTGACTATGGCTCATCTTTTCTCTGCTCCGGTTCGTCTGATCGCCGCGTTACTCATCGGCTTTACCGTCACGGCGGCGCGGGCTGAATTGGCGATCACGATTGACAAAGGCAATTTCCAGCCGATGCCGATTGCGATTACCGATTTTGTTGGCGCGGATGCCGCGATGAACGCGCAAATCAGTGCCGTCATCATCAATAATTTAAAGCGATCCGGTGTGTTTCAACCGATTGATAAAGCAGCCTTTATCGACAAGAATCCGAATTTTGACGCTGTGCCGAACTTTGCTTCATGGAAAGCGATTAACGCGCAAGCGCTGGTAACAGGCCGCGTGACCAAAGACGCCTCGGGCAAAATGAAAACCGAGTATCGCTTGTGGGATGTGCTTTCCGGCCAGCAATTGGCAGGCCAGCAATATCTGACCGATCCAACGCTTTGGCGGCGCGTGTCGCATATCATTTCGGACGGTGTATATTCGCGGCTGACGGGCGAAAAAGGCTTCTTCGATACGCATGTTGTTTTTGTGGATGAAACAGGCCCCAAAGATAAGCGCATCAAGCGCTTGGCTATTATGGATCAAGACGGTGCCAATGCACGCTATCTGACCAAAGGTGATGAATTGGTGGTAACACCGCGCTTCTCGCCTACCTCACAAGAAGTTGCCTATATGGCCTTTGGCGAAGGCGACCCGAAAGTCTATGTGCTCAACATCGAAACCGGCCAGCGCGAAGTGGTCGGCAATTTTCCTGGCATGACGTTTTCACCGCGCTTCTCACCCGACGGCCAAAAGGTGATTATGAGCCTTTCGCAAGGGGCTGCCAGCAATATCTACACAATGGATTTGCGCACGCGCACCACAACACGGTTAACCGACACGCCCGCGATTGATACCTCGCCCTCGTACTCGCCAGATGGCTCGCAGATTGTGTTTGAGTCGGACCGTGGCGGTACCCAGCAAATTTATGTGATGGGATCGTCGGGCGGCAGTGCCAAGCGCATTTCGTTTAGCGATGGCGCGCGATATTCGACGCCGGTCTGGTCGCCTAAAGGAGATTACATTGCCTTTACCCGCCAAAAAGGCGGTCAATTTGCGATCGGCATCATGAAGCCCGATGGTTCGGGCGAGCGCATCTTGACCGAAGGCTTTCACAATGAAGGTCCGACATGGGCACCCAATGGCCGCTATCTTATGTTCTTCCGTGACCAAGGCGGTGCGGCGGGTGCGCGGATCTTTATGGTCGATGTCACGGGTCGCGTTGAGTTGCCAGTGCCGACGCCATCTTACGGGTCCGACCCTGCTTGGTCCCCGATTTTGAACTGAGGTGAGGCCCATGACGCGCCGCTTAATCTCGACGGGTTCGCCATTTGAAAAAGCTTTTGGCTACTCGCGCGCTGTGGTGGACGGTGATTTGGTCTTTGTGTCCGGCACAACGGGTTATGATTACGCAACAATGGTGATGCCGGAGGATGTGGCGGAGCAGACGAGTAATATTTTCCGCACGGTTGAAGCCGTTTTAAAAGAATCGGGTTCGTCGATGAGGCAGATTATAAGGGCGCAATATTTTGTGACCGACCGCGCCTATTGTGAACCCGTGCTGGCGGTTTGCGGCGAAATATTGGGCGATATACGACCCGCCGGGGGAATTTATATCGTCGCCGGATTGCTTAAGGTGGAGATGAAGGTGGAGATTGAGATAACTGCTCGGGTTGGGTGACTGGCCAATCATTTCGCTTAAGCGAATGGATCGATGACCGCGACGCCCGTTCTACGGACATCAGCGATATTTCTCGTTACCAGAGTCAAGCCATGAGTCTTGGCGGTTGCCGCAAGCAGACCGTCGATAAAAGGGAGAGGATCGGGAACGCTCATTCTCGCCCAAGCATCACAAATAGTCTCGTCAATCGGTAGCACCCGATGACCAAGACCATTGCGCATGGCTTCGAACCAGTGATCCATCCTTCTTGCTTGCTCGGGATCGCTTCGACGCTTTAACTCGATCCCGCGCCTAATTTCGGCCAGAACAAGGACGCTTGTCCCGATCTCATTGATTGATGTTTGCAAAGTCCACTTGATGACGTTTGGATGGGCGCGATCGCGCTTGCGCAGTTCCGATATGACATTGGTATCGAGCAGATATTTCAAAGCTCAACCTCACGCCAGTCGGCTTGTCGCGGTTGGTCGAAGACACCTGAAAAGGCACTGTCGGGAAGGTCGGAACCAAAGATATCGAATATGCTCTTGGTCTCAGGTTTAATAAGGGCTTGCTCCAAGGTGGATCGTAAAAGCGCGGCTTGAGGCGTCTCGTTCCGTAATTCGTCAGCCAGCGCGCGAATAAGACGCGTATCCTTTTTGCTAGCTTGAACTTCAACACGGACATAGCCTCGCTCAGCGGCGCGCTGGCGGTAGATAGCCGTAGCCTTTTTTTGAGCGGGACTAGCCATCGTCATACCTCAGCTTGAAATTATTACCGATGATATTTCCGGTAATATAGGTAACAGATATTGCCGTCGGGGACAACACAAAGGTGATATGGAGATAGGGTAGCTTAAAATCTGACGGAGCCCAGAATAGAGGATTGCTTGAATGAATAGAAGTTCCAACACTTCAATTCAAAAATCGCCCCAACTGTTGGAACTTTATGAGCAAAAAACCCCGCCGGATTGCTCCGGCAGGGTCAATAATCGAGCAATGGGCTGTTAAGGCTTATGCCGCCAACTGCCTGAGCACATAGTGCAAAATCCCGCCATTCTTGAAATACTCAATCTCATCGAGCGTATCGATGCGGCAAATGACGGGCACTTGCTTCACCTTGCCTTTGGAATCGGTGATTTCAAGATGCATTTTCTGGCGTGGCTTGACCGAGGTGAGGCCCGGGATCGAGACCGTCTCGTCACCCGTTAAGCCCAACGTCTTCCAGCTTGTGCCTTCCTCGAAGACGAAGGGCACAACGCCCATGCCGACGAGGTTCGAGCGATGGATACGCTCGAAGCTTTGCGCCACAACCGCGCGGACGCCGAGCAAGTTCGTACCCTTTGCCGCCCAATCGCGCGAGGAGCCGTTGCCGTATTCAACACCCGCGAATACGACCAGTGGAACATCGGACTTCGCGTATTCCATCGCCGCATCATAGATCGATAGACGCTTGCCGGATGGCTGATGGATCGTTAGCCCGCCTTCCGGTGTCGAGCCGTCCGCGTCCTTCACCATGAAGTTCTTGATGCGAATATTGGCGAAGGTGCCGCGCATCATAACTTCGTGGTTACCACGCCGGGTGCCGTATTGGTTGAAGTCGGCTGGGTCAACTTTATTGGCCAAGAGGTATTTGCCCGCAGGCGATGCCGCCTTAATCGAGCCTGCCGGCGAGATATGGTCGGTGGTGATCTTGTCGCCGAATAGGCCCAAAATCTTCGCGCCTTGAATATCCGTCACAGGCTTAGGCGTCTTGCTCATACCCACGAAGTAAGGTGGATTTTGCACATAGGTCGATGAATTTTCCCACGCATAGGTTTGGCTATCCGGTGTCTTCACCTTGCGCCAATTGCTGTCGCCCGCAAACACATCGGCATATTTCGATTTGAAGATCGATTTTGTAACGTTCTTTGCAATGAATGCCGCGATCTCTTTGTTCGAAGGCCAGATGTCTTTGAGATAGACGGGGTTGCCCTTTTTATCCTTGCCCAGCGGTTCCTTGGTCAGATCAATCTGGAGGGAACCGGCCAAAGCGTAGGCGACAACCAGCGGCGGTGAAGCGAGGTAGTTCGCTTGTACGTCAGGCGAAACGCGGCCTTCGAAGTTGCGGTTACCGGAAATAACCGCTGCAGCGACGAGCCCCTTATCATTGATGGTTTTCGAAATCTCGGTGGGCAATGGCCCCGAATTACCGATGCAGGTCGTGCAGCCAAAGCCAACAAGGTTGAAGCCAAGTTTATCAAGATCCTTTTGCAAGCCAGCCTTCGAAAGATATTCGGCTACCACCTGCGAGCCCGGTGCGAGCGACGTCTTGACCCATGGCTTCACCGACAAGCCCTTGGCGAGCGCGTTGCGTGCTAAAAGGCCCGCGCCCATCAACACCGAAGGGTTTGAGGTGTTCGTGCAGGAGGTGATCGCGGCAATCACGACATCGCCGTGACCAAGATCAAAATTCTTGCCCTCAACCTTGTAGCGTGCCGAGAGATCGGCGGCTTTTTTGTATTCCGTATCCATCGCCGAGATGAAGCCGGTTTTTGCATCCGTCAAAGCCACGCGGCCTTCCGGACGCTTTGGCCCGGCAAGCGATGGCATGACCGAGCCGAGATCGAGTTCAAGCGTATCGGTGAACACCGGATCAGGCGTTGTCTTGGTGCGGATCAGGCCCTGTGCTTTCGCGTATTTCTCGACGAGATCAACACGCGCCTTTTTCCGGCTCGTCATGGTCAGATAGGACAAGGTTTCCGTATCGACGGGGAAGAAGCCGCAGGTCGCGCCATATTCGGGGGCCATATTCGCAATCGTTGCGCGGTCGGCAAGCGTCATCGCGTTGAGGCCGGGGCCATAGAACTCAACGAATTTGTTGACCACACCCTTTTTGCGCAGCATTTGCGTGACGGTCAGCACAAGATCGGTGGCGGTTATGCCTTCTTTCAGCTTGCCCGTCAGCTTGAAGCCGATGACTTCCGGCAGCAACATGGATTGCGGCTGGCCAAGCATTGCGGCTTCCGCCTCGATGCCGCCCACGCCCCAACCGAGCACGGCCAAACCATTGACCATCGTGGTATGCGAGTCGGTACCAACGAGTGTATCGGGATAGGCAACTTCGACCGTCTCTGTCTTGCCACGGCTATTCTTGATTTTCTCTTTGCGCGTCCAGACGGTCTGCGAAAGATATTCCAAATTTACCTGATGGCAGATGCCCGTATCGGGTGGCACGACCGAGAAGTTTTCAAACGCCTGCTGGCCCCATTTCAAAAAGCGATAACGTTCGCCATTGCGCTGATATTCGAGATCGACATTCTTTTTGAAAGCCTTTGTAGAGCCGAATTCGTCCACAATCACCGAATGGTCGATGACGAGATCAACCGGAACAAGCGGATTAATCTTCTTAGGGTCGCCGCCCAAATTTTTCATGGCATCGCGCATGGCGGCCAAATCAACCACTGCCGGAACGCCCGTAAAATCCTGCATTAAAACGCGTGCGGGACGAAAGGCGATTTCAACTTCCGTCTTGCCCTTCGTTTTCAACCAACCAACAGCGGCTTTGATATCGGCTTTGGTGACCGTGCGGCCATCTTCAAAGCGCAACAGATTTTCAAGCAAAACTTTTAAGGAAAAAGGGAGCTTTGAAATTCCCTTGAGGCCGTTCTTCTCGGCCTCTTTCAACGAATAATAAACATAGGTCTTGGAGCCGACTTTAAGTTTCTTGCGGCATTTGAAGCTGTCTAACGATGACATATGAAATCTCCGATTGGGGTCTGGTTACAGCAAATCCGTCAAAGACGTTCTGCGATCACGCCGCCCCGGGAGTGCCCAGGCCCCCTGCCTCGCTCATGGGCGACGCACCGGCGCACGTGACTTATAGAAAATTTCTGACAATCCCGCTACATCGACTTAAGATGGTTTTCGTGAATTTTTTATTTCAGGTGCAGCTTTTATCTTCGGAACCGGTTTATGCGTCTTGTTGTTAAAGGCTTAGCCTCCATTCGTTCAGGCCGACCGGTGTTTTCCGGTCTGGGATTCGAGGTGGAATCGGGCGAGGCATTGGCGGTGACAGGCCCCAACGGCGTCGGTAAATCCAGCCTTTTGCGAATCATTGCCGGACTTCTACCCGCGTCCGAGGGGCAATTCTTGCTTGAAGGAAGCGATGCCGAAACGCCGCTAAGCGAAGAGGCGCATTATCTCGGGCATCGCGATGGGCTAAAACCCTCTCTGTCGCCTTTTGAAACGCTGTCCTTTTGGCAAGCTCTGTTGGGCCGTCCGCTTGTCGATCCGAGTAACGCCCTAATCCAAGTTGGCCTTGGACATGCCGCTCACTTACCTTCCGCTTATCTTTCCGCCGGCCAACGGCGCCGGCTGGCATTGGCGCGGCTGTTGGTATCGCGTCGTTCGATCTGGCTCCTTGATGAACCAACCTCCGCGCTCGATGCGCAATCCGAAGGGATGTTCAATGGTCTGGTCAACGAGCATCTAACGAGTGGCGGAATGGTAGTTGTTGCCACCCATACGCCCTTGGGCTTTTCAACCCGCAGCCTCGTTATGCAAGGAGGCGCATAATGGCGGCTTTTCTTGCTTTGTTTCGCCGCGATCTCTTGCTTGGTGCCCGCATCGGTGGCGGTGCTGGTGTCGGCCTCGTTTTCTTTTTGATGCTGGTTACGATTATGCCCTTTGCCGTTGGCCCCGACATGGCTTTGCTGGCCCGCATTGGTCCGGCTATTTTATGGGTTGCTGCATTACTCGCGACCCTCATTGGCCTTGATCGTCTCTTTCAAGCCGATGATGAGGATGGCTCGCTTGATCTTTTGCGGATGTCGCCGCTGCCATTACCTCTGATTGTGTTAGCCAAAGGCTTGGCGCATTGGATTTCAACCGGCCTGCCGCTGGCGCTTGCCGCTCCCTTGCTTGGGCTTCTTCTTGCTTTAGAGCCAAAAGCCTTATTAGCGGTGACCGTGACGCTTTTGGTTGGCACGCCCGCGCTCACTTTTATTGGCGCGATTGGTGCGGCACTGACGGCCGGTATGCGGCGCGGTGGATTGATCTTGTCGGTGCTGGTTATGCCGCTGATGATCCCGGTACTGATTTTCGGCATATCGGCGACGTCTGCGGCGCTTGGCGGGACCATTCCCTTTATGACGCCGTTTTCAATTCTGATCGCGCTGACTCTCTTTGCCTTTGTGTCGGGAACGGTTGCGGCAACACTCGCTATTCAGAACGCAGAAGGCTGAAACGCTTCAATAGCGCGGAATAAGAATCGTCTCTTTTTCAGTCACAATCGCGTTAAGCGATCGGTCATGCGGTTCTTCGGGAACGCGATCGATTTCTTGCACGGAAAAGGCAATGCCAATCGTCAACAAGGGGCCAATGGCCGAGAGCCTAGCAATCGCGCGATCATAATAGCCCGCGCCATAACCGATACGGTGGCCGCGGCGATCAAAGGCTGCAAGCGGCACGAGCAAAGCGAGGGGCGAGACTTCCGGCGCAGTTGCCTCAGGTTCGCGTAAACCGAAAGGACCTTCTGACAGGACATCATTCGCAGCCCATGTTCTGAAAATAAGCCCCGATGGCGTAACCACCGGCAGTGCCCCGCGTAGCCCTAACGAATCGAGTTTGAGAAGGGTCGGGCGGGGATCGATTTCTGTCCGGATCGGCCAGAAGCCGCCGACAGGACCGCCGCCCATTTGGTCGACGAAAGGCAGGACACGTTCTGCGATTTGAAGCGAAAATTCGGCCCGCTCCGCAGGGCTAAGCGCACCGCGGCGATCAAGCGCCTCTTTACGGCGTACATCTTTGGCAGAAGGTTCGGTCATGCTTCCATCAATAAAGTGCGGAGCCACAATAGCCGTGGAACGATCGATCCCAGGTGCCTACATATGTAGGTGGGCGCCGTGTGCCCTGGTCCACGGACCAAGGCAGGGACAGCTCCCTAAGGGTCGATAAGGCCCCGGGAATTCAGTTGTTCTCACGCACTCCGCAGCCCCGCACAGCTAAGGTAAGCTTTTGTGCGCCAATATACCAGAGGTATCAACGGGCCCGCCTCAGAAAAGCTGAGGAACACTATCCCAGAGCAATTTTATGCCAACCAAAAAGGTCAGGGTGTAAATAAGGGTATAGAATTTTTCTGCGGCAATCCGTCGGATCAGCCAAACGCCAACAAGCGTCGCAACAAGGGCAAGCGGAAAGAGCGCGATAGATGTTCCAAGATTTTCACTCGAAAACTGCCCGAGAAGAAAATACGGAAGAACCTTAGCCAGATTGGTGATGGCAAAAAACCACGTCGATGTTCCGACATAGGTTTGCGGCGGCAAACGCTGCGGCATCACGTGGACTTGGAAGGGTGGTCCGCCGGCATGGGCAACAAAGCTCGTAAATCCTGCAACGATCCCCCAGAACACGCCCGGCCCAACCTTACCCTTTATGGGCTCCCCGGTTACCGCTCGCTTTTTCCAATAGACGATCACAAAACCGATCGAGATTAATCCAACGCCCATTTTAACGAGGTCATCGGAAACATGGGCCGCCATGAGCCAGCCGATAAAAATGCCGATGGCACTGCCCGGCAACATGATGGCTAAATTCCGAAAATCGAAATCATGCCGAAAAGCCCATGTGCTCACCATATCCTGCACAATGAGGATCGGTAGCATCAAGGCAGCCGCTTTAACGGGTGACACGACCAGCGCGATCAAGGGAATGGCCATAACGCTGAGCCCAGAGAACCCGCCCTTTGATAACCCCATCAGAAAAACAGCTGGGATTGCAGCGAGATAAAAGAGCGGGTCAGTGATGATCGGGGGCATAGTGGAACCTGATCCTGTTGAGACAATCCGCAATTGGCGGCAAGTCGTCTCATTTGGCAAGCACCGATCAGGGTAGGTCAGCCTTGCATCGAAAGTCGTGCCTGACGCGAACGTCATCCAATGCTAAAGGCATGCCTTAAAAGGGAAACGCCATCAAAGGGGCAAGCCATGAGCAATGCCGCGCGCTATAGCGAAATCTATAACCGATCGATCACAGATCCGTCCGGCTTCTGGGCTGATGAAGCGCAGTCGATCGACTGGATTGTACCGCCGCAAACGGTGTTTGATCCCTCAATGGGGGTTTATGGCCGCTGGTTTCCCGATGGCGTGGTAAACACCTGCTATAATGCGGTTGATCGCCATGCCGAAGCCCATCCCGACCGCACGGCGATTATTCACGACAGCCCGATCACGGGCACGAAGCGCAAAATCACCTATCGCGAATTCCGCGATGAAGTCGCAACCCTCGCCGCCGTGTTGCAGGATTTCGGTGTTCAAAAAGGCGACCGCGTCATCATCTATATGCCGATGATTCCCGAGGCGCTGTTCGCCATGCTGGCGTGTGCGCGGATTGGTGCGGTTCACTCGGTTGTCTTTGGTGGCTTTGCCGCGCGGGAACTCGCAACCCGTCTTGACGATTGCGAACCCAAACTGATCCTCGCCGCCTCCTGCGGCATCGAGCCGGGTCGCGTGGTTCATTATAAACCGCTGATCGATGAGGCGATCGAGATCGCGCAGCATAAGCCCGAAGCCGTGATTGTTTTTCAGCGCCCGCAAGAAACCGCCAAGCTCACGGCCGGACGTGACGTTGAGTGGCAGGCCTTGATGAGCGAGGCCAAGGCCAATGGCCATCAGGCCGATTGCATCCCGGTAGCCTCCACCGACCCGCTCTATATCCTCTACACCTCCGGCACGACGGGAAAACCCAAAGGTGTCGTCCGCGATAATGGCGGGCATTTGGTTGCGATGTCTTGGACGATGAAAGGCATTTACGGCATCGGGCCCGGCGATGTGTTCTGGTCCGCATCCGATATTGGTTGGGTGGTGGGTCACTCCTACATCGTCTATGCCCCGCTCATCGTCGGCGCCACGACGATTGTCTATGAGGGGAAGCCAGTAGGCACACCCGATGCGGGCGCGTTTTGGCGTGTCATTGCGGAGCATGGTGCCAAAGCTTTATTTACGGCTCCAACCGCCTTTCGCGCCATCCGCAAAGAAGATCCGGAAGCGGTTGAACTTAAAAAATACAATCTCGAAGGCTTCCGCGCTTTGTTCTTAGCCGGTGAGCGCGCCGATCCCGATACGGTGAAATGGGCCGAAGAAAAGCTCGGCACCCCCGTCATCGACCATTGGTGGCAGACCGAAACCGGCTGGGCGATTGCCGGTAATCCATTCGGCATGGGAATGCTGCCCGTCAAGCATGGCTCGCCGACTGTCGCGATGCCTGGCTATGATGTGCGCATTCTGGACGAAGGCGGCCATCCCGTACAGCCGGGCAAAATGGGCTCGATTGTCGTCAAATTGCCGATGCCGCCAAGCTGCTTGCCGACCCTGTGGAACGCGGAAGAGCGCTTCCGCGAGGGCTACCTCACCACCTATCCGGGTTATTATTCAACATCGGATGCGGGCTATATCGACGAGGACGGCTATCTCTACATTATGGGCCGCACCGACGATATCATCAATGTCGCGGGCCACAGGCTTTCAACGGGTGCGATGGAGGAGGTGTTGTCGGGTCATCCGGCGGTTGCCGAATGCGCCGTGATCGGTGCGAAAGACGCGCTCAAAGGCGAGCAGCCTTGCGGCTTCGTGGTTCTCAAATCCGGCGTTAGCACGCCATCCGAGCAAGTCGAGAAAGAACTGGTCGCCCGGGTGCGCGATCAAATCGGCCCTGTCGCCGCGTTCAAACTGGCGATGGTGGTGAAGCGGTTGCCAAAAACCCGCTCGGGTAAAATTTTGCGCGGCACGATGAAGAAAATCGCCGATAGCGATACCTACAACATGCCGGCGACAATTGATGATCCTGCTGTGCTGGATGAGATCAAGCTGGCGTTGCAGGGTAAGGGGTTGGCGAAGTAGCGCCAAAGCGAATAGCGAATAGCGAATAGGGAATAAAAATTGGACCGCGCGGCTCCTGCCGCGCATAGGATACGAGCCGGGAAGCTCGCGGTCCAAAAGAGCAGCACTTATTGGCAAACAGCAACAATATCCCCACTCGCCATTCGCTATTCGCTATTCGCCTTCCTCATCAAATCCGGCCGTCTCTCGCGCGTCAGTTTCTCGGCCTGTTCGCGCCGCCACTTCGCGATTTTGCCGTGATCTCCCGAGAGTAAAATTTCCGGAGTGTCACGACCTTCCCATTCCCGTGGTTTGGTATAATGCGGATATTCTAAAAGCCCGTTTTCAAAGCTCTCATCCTCGCCCGATTCCACTTTGCCCATGACGCCGGGCAAGAGACGAACACACGCATCGAGAAGTACAAGCGCTGCGGGTTCGCCGCCGGATAAAATATAATCGCCGATGGAAATTTCTTGTAAGTGACGGCCCTCAATCACGCGCTCGTCGACGCCTTCAAAGCGACCACAGACAATGACAACGCCTATTCCCGCCGCCCATTCGCGCACCATCTCTTGCGTCAAGGGCTTACCGCGCGGGCTCATCAATAAGACCGGACGCGGATCATCGGGCGTTACCACCGCGTCAATTGCGTTGGCCAGTACATCCGCACGCAACACCATGCCCGCGCCACCACCTGCGGGTGAATCATCCACCGTGCGGTGTTTGCCCAAACCATGCGCGCGGATATCATGGGCTTCAAGCGACCAGCGGCCCGATTTTAAGGCCTCACCCGCGAGCGACAGACCAAGCGAACCGGGAAACATCTCGGGAAACAAAGTCAGCACATCGGCACGAAAGCCGCTCATGCGCCGGGGCGCTCCTCGCCCTCGATCTCGTCTGGCAGGATGACCGTCATTTTTTGCGCAGCAAGATCAATCACCGGCACATTGGCTTTGGTGAAAGGGACGAGCAAAGACGGGCCTGTGATCACAGGCGCAATATCCAAAATATCGCCTGCACCAAAATCATGCACGGCGGTGACGGTGCCGATGACCGTGCCATCAGGCGATACAGCAGAAAGCCCGATCAAGTCCGCGTGATAGAATTCTTCTTCATCGGGCTCGGGCAATTGATCGCGCGGAATAAAAAGCGTGACATTGGTGAGCGCTTCAGCGGCGGTACGGTCGGCAACGCCTTCAAGGGCTACAACCAGCATGTCATCTTTGACGAGTCGAGCTGTTCGAATAAGGAAACGCCGCTGCCCGGTTTTATCCGTCAGCGGCGCATAATCTTGTATAGCCAAAGGGTCGGCGGTGAAGGATTTGAGACGCATCTCACCCTTCACGCCGTGGGGCGCACCCAACACACCAACCTCGACAAGTCCGGTAAATGGACCGCGGGCCTCCCGGCCCGAATCTTGAGAAAGGAGCGCTCCGGATTGGTCCGCATTTTGCAGAGGATGCGAGCCGGGAGGCTCGCGGTCCGATGGGTACGGTCCGGGTTGGCGCGCCATGGGGTATTCTTACTCCGCAGCTGGTTCGGCAGCTGGCTCTTCTGCAGCAGGCGCAGGAGCAGCAGCGGCTTCTGCAGCAGCAGCGGCGGCAGCCTTCTCAGCTTCCTTTGCAGCGACGATAGCTGCAGCGGCCTTTTCAACTTCAGCAGCAGCCGCATCAAGACGCTCTTGAGCCTTCTTCTTTGGCTTGGCCTTTTCCGGGTTGACGCGGGCCTTGCGCTTCCACAAGCCAGCGGCTTCGAGGAAACGCTCGACGCGGTCGGTCGGCTGCGCGCCCTTGGCAAGCCAGGCTTTGGCCTTGTCGTGATCGAAATGCACGCGATCAGCCGAATCCTTCGGCTTCATCGGGTCAAACGTGCCGAGCTTCTCGATGAAACGGCCATCGCGCGCAAAGCGGCTATCGGCAACGACGATCGAATAATGTGGACGCTTCTTGGCACCACCGCGGGCGAGACGAATTTTTACTGACATAGGTTGGACTTTCTTGGTTAGGTTTTAGGTTGGTAGGTTAAGAGCGAATGGCGAATAGCGAATAGGGAGTAGGGGAAACGGTCGTGATGTTTTCCTTATTCGCTATTCGCCACTCACCATTCGCTAATCTCTTCACTTCTTCTTCCCCCCAAACGGGTTGAAGCTGCCGAGCCCCGGAAGCGTTGGTTTGCTTCCAAGCCCCGGCAATCCGGGTAGTTTTGGGGCGCTGCCTGCAAGGGGAAGCCCTGCGGGAGGTTTTGAATTACCCGGAAATTCCGGCAATGCTGCACCGCCACCCATCTGCTTTTGCATCGCTGCGATTTCTTCCGGTGACGGCATACCGCCGCCGCCAATACCGAACATATTCGCAAGACCGGCCATCGGCCCGCCGCGCTTGTTCTGGCCCATCATCTTCATCATATCGGCCATTTGCCGATGCTGTTTCAGCAAACGGTTGACGAGTTCAACGGAAACACCCGCACCCGCCGC
>CAIRGA010000071.1 GCA_903877935.1 uncultured Hyphomicrobiales bacterium | reverse complement strand
GTCCGATGCCATGGGGTTCCAATCCAACGGCATTCAAGCTTGAGACCTATCAAGGCCATGAAAACTCAATGCTCGAAATTCTCGAAACACTCGGCACGTGTGTGAAGGAAGGCAAGATCCGTCACGTCGGCCTTTCAAACGAAAGCGCGTGGGGCACGATGCACTATCTCGCTTTGTCGGATAAACATGGTTTGCCGCGCATGGCGAGCATCCAAAATGCCTATAATCTCTTGAACCGCACCTATGAGACGGCACTTGCTGAAGTTTCAATGCGCGAGGAGGCCGGGCTATTGGCATTTTCGCCCTTGGCGCAAGGCTATCTCACCGGAAAATATTTGGATGGCGCACGCCCTGCTGGCGCCCGCACAACGCTATTCAATCGTGGCCAGCGCTATCAAACGCCGAATGCCGAACCTGCCATTAAGGCCTATGTGGCTTTGGCGAAAGAAGTTGGTATCAGGACCGAAGATTTAGCCCAAGCCTTCGTCAATTCGCGACCATTTCTCGGCGCCAACATCATTGGCGCGACCTCGATGGAACAGCTTAAAATTGCCATTGCATCCATAGATATTGTAATGACGCCCGAGCTAGAGGCAAAGATTAATGCGATACACCACACCTATTGCAATCCCTGCCCATAGGAACGGTCAATTACCATTGATCGGATAATGTCAAAGGGCGCTTTCGGTTTAAATATCGAAAGCGCCTTTTTTATTATTCTTCAACAGCGACCAACGCAGCAGCGCGCTTTTCGGCCCGACGGCGCAATACTTCGTAGATAATGGCGCAGACCACCGTGACGATAATCAGCAAGAGCGCCAGCGCATTGATGGTTGGCGTGATGCCTGAGCGAATCTTCGACCCGACATAAACGGTCAACGTGTCGGAGTTGCCGCGCGTAAACAAAGTCACGTTGAAATTTTCGACCGATTGGAAAAAGGCGATAATCGCACCCGCACCAATGGCCGGATAAAGATGCGGCACAAGAATGCGGCGAATAACTTGTCCATGGCTTGCACCAAGATCGAGGGCGGCTTCTTCAAGTCCCGGATCAAAGCTTTGTAGCCGCGCAAGCACCAAGAGCATCACATAGGCTGCTACAAACGAAACCTGTCCCAAGACCGAGAGATAAAGCCCAGCCGATACGCCAAAACTATTCCAGAACAGTAGCGTTGAAATGCCAATGACGGCACCAGGCGTCAAAATTGGCGCCACCATAAAGCCATAGAGGAAGGAGCGAACTTTCGGCTTAACGCTGTTCAACAAAATAGCGGCTGCCGTTCCTATCGGAACTGAAATTGCGACAACGGCCAACGCAACCCATGTTGTGTTGCGCACCGCCCCCCACATGCGCTGGTCATTCCATAAATCGACGAACCACCGATCGGTGATGCCGACCCACGGATATACCGATGGAAACCGCGTATTGTTAAGGCCTGCGCCCCCCATGATTGCCAAAGGCAGCAGCATGTAAGCAAGAAACAGTGCGAGATAGACCCGCATCGTAATCTTAGCGAAGGTTTGGGAATTCATCGTCCGTCCCTCACTTGGCAATATCGACAAGGCGTACGTTCAGTACGCGCATGACGAGGCTAACAAACAGGATGCACAAGGCGAGAAGAAGGAAGGCATATGCTGATCCAACATTCCAATCGAGGCCTTCAAACATCCATTGTTGGATGATTTCCGTGAACCAACGCGAATTGGTTGAGGCAAGTGTGGTTGGCACAACCACAGAACCCGCGCAGAGCATGAACACCATCACGCAACCCGATGCGATACCGGGCTTCGCGTGTGGAATGATAACCCGCCAATGCGTGCGCCAAGTGGATGCACCAAGATCCTGCGAGGCTTCGATTTGGTTCGTATCAAGCGCTTGGATCGCGTTGTAAATCGGGAACAACATAAAGAGGATATAGGCATAGACCAAACCGATAACGACCGATTGAAAGCCTGATATCCAACGGATCGGCTTATCGATTAATCCGATACCGGTGAGGATCGCATTTAATGGCCCCTGCATTGATAGAATAATGAACCAAGCAAACGATCTTAAAATCTCACTCACCCATAATGGAATGAGTAGTACGAGAAAGAATGTCGCGGTGTCGGTTGGTTTCAACACTTTAGCGAGTATATAGGCGAGTGGGTAAGTAACGGCGAGGCAGATAATGGTCACCAGGCTGCTGTATAGAATCGTCAAGAAAAACACGTTGATGTGAATAGGGCTGCTAAAAAACGTGGCGTAATTTTTCAGCGTATAGACGTCATTGGGGCCGCCCAATTGATCGACGGGAAGATAGAGCCGAAACGAGAACTTAAAGAGCACAAGGTTTGGAATAACAACCAATGCGAGAAGCCAAAAGGCCGTCATCGCCGCCATAATCACCGATAAACTAATCCCATATCGCCGAATAAGTTCTTGCATGTCTCGCTAGCCCCTCAATGCCCGTGCCGGGAAGTTGCGGCTTCTGACAAAATCATGCAGCTTTCGGGATTGAAGACCATTTGACAGGCCGTATGCGGCGCAGGCGGCGGCAGAGATGGATCATTTTGAACCTGAACCATATGCGTATCGCCGCTGTTATCACGAACAAAAACGTTCACGAAATTACCTTCAAAGGCAATCTCGGTTACTTCAACTGCAATCGAATTGGCTTTTGTTTCGCTTGCCGGTTGAAGCGAACAAAATTCGGGTCGGACGAAAAGTTTGGCTTGATCACCTAAACCAACCGAAGCACCGAGTTTCGCGTGGAACGACCCTTTGGCCGTTTCGAACTGCGCCATTCCGCCGTTAACCGACGCCACCTTTCCATTGATGACATTGTTCTCACCAACGAAGGAAGCAACAAAGCCGTTTACAGGATTGTTATAGATTTCCTGCGGCGTAGCGACCTGTTGCAAAATACCTTGCGACATCACACCAACCCGATCCGACATAGCGAGCGCTTCGCCCTGATCATGCGTGATATAGATAAAGGTAACGCCGGTACGCTTTTGAATGGCGCGTAATTCCGCGCGCATATGCTGGCGAAGCTTCAGATCGAGCGCTGAAAGCGGCTCATCGAGCAACATCACCTTAGGCTCAACCGCAAGCGCGCGGGCAATTGCCACGCGTTGCTTCTGGCCACCGGACAATTGACTGATGCGCTTGTCGGCCGAATCGTGAAGATCAACGAGTTGCAGCAACTCTTCCGCCTTTGCGCGGCGAGTTTCTTTTGAAACACCGCGAACTTCAAGACCAAATGTGATGTTTTCCCAAACGGGCATCAGCGGGAAGAGTGCTAAATTCTGAAAGATAAGGGCGGTCGGGCGGGCATTCGGGCGGATGCCCTTCATGTCTTTGCCACCAATTTTTACCGCACCTTGGGTCGGCTCCATAAAGCCGGAAATCAAACGGAGGATCGTCGTCTTGCCGCAGCCCGATGGGCCTAGAAAGGAGAAGAACTCGCCGGGCTTGATCGTTACTTCAACATTATTGACCGCGCGGAAACTGCCGAAATCCATGCAAATTTGGGATAAATGAACGTCTTCACTCATTTTAAAACCGAGTTCTTTCTGATGCCGCGCTAGGTTTATGTAAAAAAACGGCGGGTCCGAAAACCCGCCGCTTAAAGGCTTCTTGATTATGCCGCGATGAACTTGTCGGCGTATTCAGCACGCAGCTTCAAGAACGAGCTGGTCTGAACGGGCCACCACCAAAGCTTCGAAAGCGCGTCGCCTGGGAACGAGTCCGTGTAGAACTTTGCAACCGCTGCATCGAGCTTCGCGCCTGCGCCCTTGCCCACTGGGTTGGCCGAGAATGCGGTTGCCCAAAGTGCGGAACCTTCAGCCGAAGATACCCAGTTCTGGAACGCATGCGCCTGTTCAACGTTCTTGGCGTTCTTCATGAGCATGTTGCCCTGGTTCCAAGCAAACGCGCCCTCCTTAGGAGCGATGTAGGAGAAAGGACCTTCCTTGCCCATGTTGTAGCCGGTGGAATCCCACGTCAGACCGATCACGCAACCATTGGTACGGAAACCAGCCTGAGCTTCGTTTTCGCCCTTCCAGAATTGAGCGATGTTCTTCTTATGCTTGATGGCTTCGGCGAGGATAACGTCCCAGATCTTCTTCATCTTGGCGTCGTCCTTGTAGCCTTCCATGAATGGATGCGGAAGCTTGCCCTGCGCATCCAACACGCGGCCAAGGGCTGCGAGCGAGGAGTGAGCGCGCACGCAGACCTTGCCTTCAAACTTTGGATCCCAAAGGTCGGCGAGGCTTGCCTTGCCGTATTCCATCGGAGCGTCCTTCGTGTTGAAGGTCAATGCTTCCGTGCCCCAGACGCCGGGGAGGAACAGACGCTTGCCATCGATCGTGGCCATGTCGCCAGCCTGACCGCTTACAAGGCCAGCTTCCCACTGGTCGAGCTTGATCTTGCTCATGTCCCAAGCCTGAACCAGGCCATTTTCGTTGTAGGACTGCACCCGGTCAACGGTAGGTTCGATGACGTCGATTGCGCCCGTTTGGATAGCAAGCTTTGCTTGAGCAAAGATCGTGTCGTTATCAGGCTGTTCCGTGAAGTTCATCTTGATGCCGGTTGCTTTCGTAAACGAAGCAAAGGCGTCTTTGAAGTCGTAGCCGGCCCAGCCCATATAATTGAGCTCGCCAGAGGAGGCGAGTGCGGAGCGGGAAATCAGCGCTGGTGCAGCAACTGCACCGAGGCCGAGAGCTGCCGTGCTCTTTAGAAAGGAACGGCGGCTTACAGATGTCGTGTTCTTGATCACAGTGAATTCTCCATCTCTGTTTGTGGAACGCATCAACTTAAAATAAAGCGGACATGCCGACTCTCGCCCTCTGTTTGACCTGACAGAGCAAGAACCCGGACTTTTTATACCATTAAAGACAAGTATGACAATCAGATGTCACATTGATTATGACACCCTGATTACGCCGATGACACGAAAAAGCATTTACAGAATAAAATTTAAACGAAGTCGGCAGAATGGAAATATATTTTGCCTCTATACGTAGCAACGAAGCTAAAACTGTCTAAATTAAGGGCAAATATATTTTATGTGAACCAAACAACTTATGCTAACTGGCACCATCCTACTTAAATTATAGGAACAAGCGAGATTTGCTTGATCAATTGCTTTTTTATCGAATTTAGACTGTAAAGCATGGGTACATATCCAGCTTTTGCCCAAATCGGGGCAAGGTCACCAAATTGCGGAGATCTTGGGTCGCCTGATTGGCCTGGCGCATTAATCCACAGGCTAGCGTCCCAATTTCCAACATCCATGACGATCCGCACGGATGCTCCCTGCGTCGTCCGAAAATCCGACGAGCGATATCCCGTATGCATCGGACTGGAGCCGCTGCCACCATGGGGGAAGGGGCCAACGGTCCAGTCTTTAGCGGATTTCGAGACGGCTGAAAGGCCATGTTCAAAGGCGGCATAGTGAATATCCCCCCAGCGCCAGACGCCAGAATCAGCGCCCAAACGACGTTGGCAATCTTGAAAGGCCGCTTTCAGCGTATCGCGCAGAAGTGTATCGCGCTCCTTCGTCGGGTGGGCACCAAATCGGTTATCGGGCACTTCGAGCGCTCGCAAGAGAGATTCAATATCGCCCGCCCCCACCAAGTTGCGAACCGCCTTATGGGGAACTAGGGCTGCAAGGAGGGCGGGTCTTAGGTGAAGGGTCCACCAAATTTCAATCAATGCCGCCGCGGCGCTATCTTCCTTAAGCTCTCCCGCCCAATTTTCTAGAAGACCGGTTTCCGGTTCGTCCCGACATGCCGTTTGTGCCAAATGAGCCAGACGACGTGCCGGTATTGAAACAGGGTCATTCTGCAATGCGCAGCAATCTTCCAACGAGATTTTTTGCTTCCCGCTCAACACCTCGTTGATACGGTCAGCTCGCGCCCGATCTACCCACTCATAGCCGATGGCGTGTGGGAACCCGTCCGGCAGGTTCATTTCATTGGCAGTTGCTAGGAACCCATCGGCCGGATTAACCGTCCGCGGCAATTCTTCATTGTCTAAAAACCCTTGCCATTCATAGGTGCCGTCGCCGGGAACGGGTAATAACCCATCCCAATTTTTACGGATTGGCGTAAAACCAACGGGCGCCCATGCGGTTTCGCCTGACGTATCCGCATAAACAAGATTGACGGACGGCACGCCCCATCCACGAACGGCTTCCCGGAATTCACCAAGCGATTTTGTTCGCATCGAAGCTATGCTCTTCAAATAGGGTGCCGCACCGGGCTCAAACCATACCGAGCGAACTGCATAGGCTCGATTTTGTCGCTCATCCTGCAAAAGTACCGGACCGTGATGTGAAAAATACTGTTTCAAAATCTGGTCTGGTGAATTTTTTACACGGAACGTTTCATCCACCGCGCGCAACTCTCGCCAACCGTCTTGCCAACGATATCGCGTAGGAGTGTCTGGATCAGTATCCAACACGTAGAGATCTTCCTGATCCGTGTAGAAAATGGTTAGCCCAAAAGCGGATGTACCATTATGACCGATGGAAATTCCAGGGATGACGGGTTCGCCAGCACCAATAGCGTCGAAGCCGGGTGCTGTTAAATGCACGAGATAGCGCAGACCAGGTAATCCATGCGCACGGTGAGGATCATTGGCCAAAATTGGCCGCCCTGTTGCCGAGCGTTCGGCTGCCACAACCCAGTTATTTGACCCTGTTGTGGCGATTTCCTCGATCACCTCGCCAAGGTCGTTGATCTCGGTCCAGCTCCACGCATCCTCAAGTTTTGCGTTAAGGCGTGCTTCGGAAAACGTAACCCCGGCGATGCCAAGCTTAAAAAGCGTCGCTATATCAATCGGGATCGAACCCAAATCCATTCCGGGAATGTTACCCGGAATATGCTCTGGCTCCAAAGGTCGCCTTATCTCATCGGTAGCTCGATCGGCATCGGTCAGAAGTCGTGCCCGCAAAAGTTCCGATAGTACATTTCGGCAAAGCCCATGGCTTCTGATCCGCGCCACGTCTTCTGCCTTCCAACGGGCAGGCCTTGTACCCATGATTCCGAATTCGGGCGGTAGAAGCGAAGGATCGCTTTCAATACGATCGATGTATTGATTGATACCTTTTACGAACGAGGTGCAAATTTGTTCGGCATCGGGACAATAAGCATCCCATTCCGCTTGCATATCCCCGTGGTATAGAAAAAGCCGCGACGCATAATCTTGCGCCAAATAGCCCGGCCCGAAATCAGCTGCTAATAGCCCGAGACCGCGCTTTCGCCACAGGTCAATTTGCCAAAGCCGGTCGCGAGCCGCGTTGAAACCCTGCAGAAAAAAAAGATCATCAAGATTGCTCGCCCGCAAATGCGGAATACCCCATCGATCGATGAGAATTTCCGCATTCGCCTTAAGGCCGCCAATTTGCCACGTTTCGTGTTCGGTCACGCCCTAACCATTTCGCTTTTGACGCGCCGTCGCGAGCACGCATAAAATTTCAAAGAGAACATTAGCCCCATTCATGGATGTGATTGTTCCATTGTCAAAAGGGGGCGATACTTCGACAAGATCGCCGCCGATAAAATCAATACCATTGAGCGAGCGGATCATGCGCTGGGCTTCGATCATCGTAAGGCCACCGGATTCGGGCGTGCCCGTTCCAGGCGCAAATACAGGATCAAGACTGTCGATATCGAAGGAAAGATAGGTCTTGCCGTCGCCCACAACCCGGCGCGCTTCCTCAGCCGCCCAAGCCCAACCTTTGTCGGTCAATTCTTCCATATAGACAACGCGCATGCCGCTATCATGGCTGAACTTCCACATATCCTTGTGATTGATGGAGCCTCGAATGCCAATTTGAATCACCCGCTTCGGATCGAGCAGTCCCTCCTCGACGGCGCGGGAGAACGGCGCGCCATGGTGAAATTTTGAACCGAGATAATCATCGCCGGTGTCGCAATGCGCATCAATATGCACCATGCCAACCGGACCGTCTTTCGCAATAGCCCTTAAGATTGGCAAGGAGATCGAATGATCTCCCCCAACGGCCAGTGTCGTGGTACCGGAGCCTTTGACTTTCGCAAAAAATGCTTCGATCTCCTTGTGTGCGCTAATCAGCTCATAAGGTGCTTCAAAAAACGCATCGCCACAATCCGCAACATTGACAAGATCGAAGGGTGAAAGGCCCGTTGCCTGATTAACCCGACGTACGAGTGTTGTTTGCTCCCGTACGGCACGAGGGCCGTGCCGTGTGCCCGTGCGGTTTGTAACGCCTCCATCGAATGGCACACCAATAACACCGATATCAACACCGTCGGTTGTATCAACCAATGGCCGACG
Organism: uncultured Hyphomicrobiales bacterium; assembly: GCA_903877935.1. Lineage (GTDB taxonomy): Bacteria > Pseudomonadota > Alphaproteobacteria > Rhizobiales > Beijerinckiaceae > CAIUPE01. The sequence continues at coordinate 39,839 of CAIRGA010000071.1, read as the reverse complement.
AAAAAAAGTTGCTACGCCAGAATAGCGCGGTCGCAATTGTGGCTCGGACATTTCTGGATAGCGCTTTAGGTCCTTTATCGTCATGATATCCTCACTTATGTTTACAATCAATGAGCATCGCCGTTTCGCGGGCGATCATCACTTCTTCATTCGTAGGTATGACCAATGCTACCGGTCCAACCTCGCCACTAATCTTTCTTTTCTTCCCAGCATTCGCAGCTTCATCAAGTGCGAAGCCCATAAAAGATAAACCGCGTATAAGATCGGCGCGCAACTGCCTATCGTTTTCGCCAATACCGGCGGTAAAGACCAAAGCATCAATACCGCCCAGAACCGCAATCATCGCTCCGGCGTCGCGAATAATCCGATAGGTAAACAGTTCAAGCGCTTCGCGTGCATGACGATTGTTGTGAGCGGCCTCGCGCAGTGTCCGCATATCGTTCGATATTCCCGACACACCAAGCAAGCCCGATTTTTGATAAAACAGGGTCTCTATATCATCGGCACTCATGCCTTGATCCCGCATAAGATAAAAGATAACGGCGGGATCAATTGAACCTGTCCGCGTTCCCATCATCAAACCATCAAGCGCCGAAAATCCCATCGTTGTTGCAATACTCTTGCCTTCCTTCATCGCACAAAGGCTCGCACCATTACCCAGATGCGCGACGAGTACTCGGCCCTTACTAAGTTCAGGATTTTTGTTGGCTAATTCATTCGCAATATAGCTATAGGATAATCCATGAAAGCCATATCGCTTGACTCCCAATGCCGTGATTGAACGCGGCAGCGCGAATTCACGTCCAACATCCGGTATCGTTGAGTGAAAGGCCGTATCAAAGCAAGCAATTTGCGGAAGCGTTGGCGCTAAGTCGGTTAGACTATCAATTGCCGCCAGATTATGTGGCTGATGCAAAGGTGCTAGCGGAACGAGTTTACGAAGCGCTTCAATATTTTCAGCCGTCAATCGGACCGGCTTCGTAAAGTGCGCACCGCCATGGACCACCCTATGCCCGGCCCCCGCAAGTGACGTTAGTCCATAATTTTTATCGATCCATGTAACGATGTGCGATAAAGCCTCCTTGTGATTAGAGGCTATGCCGTCTTTTATTGTAGTTTCGCTATTCATCACACCATCAGATCGATGAACATTCCATCGAGACGTTTGCCCTATGCCATCAACGGCGCCACGGGCGATATCTTGCTCGTTGCCATAGTGATCGACATCGATCAAAGCAAACTTAACGCTTGACGAACCAGCATTGAGAACAAGAACAAGCTTCATGAATTAGGTTTTCATCCCATGCCAGGCAGCGGCTAATGCCGCAATTCCCGGTTCAATGCGTTCCGAGGGAATCGATGAAAAACCCAAGCGGAGAAAATTGCTGGGCGGTTCATCACTTTTGAAAAAAATATCACCCGTCTCGATCAACACGCCTTTATCTTGTGCCGCAACAGCAAGAGCCCGTCCGTCCAATGCATCAGGTCCCTTTAACCAGCAACTTGATACACCTTGGCCAAGAAAAAAATTAAATTCTGGCAAATGCTTTCTCAGAGCTGCATCAAGCTGACTTGCACGTGTCCCGAGTGACGAGCCAAGCCTACGGATATGCGCTTTGTAGTGACCAAGTCCCAAAAACAATGCGGCAGCTCGCTGATTGTTCGAAGGAGGATGCCTTAACATTAATCGCCGTAAGGCGCGTAATTCACGGACGACTTCAGCGGGTGCTATAATATAGCCAAGCCTTAAGCCCGGGGCTAACACTTTGGAAAGGCTGCCAACATAAAGCACGCGACCCGATTGATCGAAACTTTTAAGCGAAGGCGTCTCTCGTGCGTTAGGCAAAAACTCGGTCTCGTAATCGTCCTCAATAACAACAATGTCGCGCTTGGCCGCAAAATCGAGCAGATTTTTACGCCGTTCAACAGGCATTGTTACAGTTGTTGGGCATTGATGACCCGGCGTTACATAGACGTAATCACATTCTTTCAGGCCTTCAGAAATCTGGAGCCCATCTTCATCAATGGGAAGTCCGACGACATGATCGGTCATAATTGAAAAAATATTTCGAGCATCCGGATAGCCGGGGTCTTCAACGCCAACGCGCGACTCTTTATTCAAGAGAAGGCGCGCCAGCAAATAGAGCGCCTGTTGCGCACCGATCGTAACAATAATTTCATCAGGGCTTGCCCAGATGCCCCGGCGAGGCAAAACGTGAAGCCTTAATTGATCGATCAATTCGGGATCGTCGCCATCGACCAAATCACGAGCCCAATTATGGATTTCCAGCACGCTTAAAGCGCCGCGTGCACATTCACGCCAATCATTGGTTGGGAAGAGCCCCGGATCGAATTGACCATATAAAAACGGATAGGGGTAGCTTAGCCATTCTTTGGTTTTCGTAATGTTACGCCGCGTCGATGGCTGCATCGTAAAGCGGTTTGACCATTGCGGCTTATTGGAGCTGTCACCCGCTAAAGGCCGAGGCTCTCGTCCCAAATGGTCGACTGGCGAAGCACTTTTTACAAAATAGCCGCTCCGTTCGCGGGATTCCAAAAATCCTTCGTCAACAAGCTGCTGATAGGCAAGAACAACCGTGTTGCGCGCGACACCAAGAATAGCGGCCAGATCACGGCTCGAAGGCATCCGAGCGGCGGAAGGAAGCCTTCGCTCTTCAATCGCAGCAACAATCATCTGCCGAATTTGAACTTGGAGAGAACGACCACTATGGGAAAATTTCTGGAACAACGAATCCCAAATAACCGTCTCATCGGTTGCGGATGCGATTGACAGTTCCGTCCGTAAAGGGCGTGGGATACCGTGTTCCAAGAGAAACTCACCTTCTGGCTCTATCATTCTGGACCCATTTGTCCATTCTGGTCCAATCTGGCAGAAGTTCCGACCTTTGAAAAGGATTACATTATGGCTTCATCCGCATCGCCTTCCATGGAAAATCATTGGATGCCGTTTTCGGCGAATAGGGATTTCAAACAAGATCCCAAGATGTTCGCCCGCGCTGAAGGCGTTTGGTATTACGACCGGGAAGGCAACAAAATCCTCGACGGCTCCTCTGGCCTGTTCACAACCCCAGCCGGCCATAGCCGCCGGGAAATCGCCGAAGCCGTCTACAAACAATTGTCCGAGCTCGACTTCACGCCAAGCTTCCTACGCAGCCACGATAAGAGCTTTGAACTTTCCACCAAGATAGCGGCCTTTATGCCAGAAGGTCTCGATAAGATATTCTTCGTGAATTCAGGTTCTGAGGCCGTCGATACGGCTATGAAAATGGCGCTGAACTATCACCGTATTCGCGGTCAGGGTAATCGGCAGATGTTCGTTTCCCGCGAGCGCGCTTATCATGGCGTTAATTTCGGCGGTGTTGCCCTGTCGGGTATGGTCAATAATCGCCGCGCCTTTGGTAGCGCTTTGCCAAGCGCCGTGCATATGCGCCATACGCATATTGCAGAAAACAAATTCCAAGTCGGCGAAGGTGAACATGGCGTCGATTTAGCGGAAGATTTGGCACGCATCATTGCTAATTACGGGGGCGAAAATATAGCGGCTGTGTTTGTCGAGCCGATCGCTGGTTCAACGGGTACGCTCGTTCCGCCAAAGGGCTATTTGAAGCGCCTTCGCGAATTATGCACGCAACATGGCATTTTGCTGGTCTTCGATGAAGTGATCACGGGCTTTGGTCGCACAGGCCGTTCCTTTGCGACCCATAGTTTCAATGTAAAGCCAGACCTTATCACAATGGCCAAAGCCATTACCAATGGGGCGCAACCCATGGCAGCCGTTGCGGCAAGTCGTGAAATTCACGATACGATTGTTAACGCAGCTCCTGAAAATGTAACCGAGTTTTTCCATGGTTACACATGGTCGGCACACCCGGCCGCTTGCGCTGCATCACTCGCCACTTTGAAGATCTATGAGGATGAGCGGCTCTTCGAGCGTGCCGCTCAGATGTCAGCCTATTTTCTTGAGGGATTATTCTCTCTGAAGGATCTTCCGGTCGTTACCGATATTCGCGGTTATGGCATGATGGGTGGGGTCGACGTTGCCCCGATGGGTGGCCCCGGCACGCGGGGCTATCAATGGCAGAAGCGGATGTTTGAATCAGGCCTTCATATTAAAACAACCGGCGATGCCGCGGTTGTTGCTCCGCCGTTCGTGATGGAAACGGGTCATATAGATCAGATGATCGATATCATGCGTACGACGCTGAAAGCATTCTAAGTAAAGTAAATTTAAAAGGCCCCGGGAGCATTTGCTTACCGGGGCTTTTTTATTTTATGCCGGCCATGGCAGCGAATAGGTCTTCACATTGGTGAAGAATTTCATGGCCTCTAATACACCTTCCTTAATACCATTGCCCGAATCCTTGATGCCACCAAAAGGCGACATTTCAATCCGGTAGCCAGGCACTTCCCAAATATTCACGGTGCCGACGTCGAGTCCTTCGATAAACGCCGTGATACGGTCTAGCCGATTGGTGCAAACGCCTGATGAAAGACCGAAGGCCGTCGAATTCGAAATTTCAATGACTTTTTCGACGTCGTTCGGCACGCGAATGATCGGAATAATCGGCCCGAATGTTTCTTCCAAGACAAGCTCAGAGCCATGGGGCACATAGTCAACGACGATTGGGGGTAGCAAAGCGCCTTGGCGACCGGGATGGTACAGTATTTTTGCCCCTTGTTCCTCGGCCATAAAAACACGCTTTTCAAACATTGCCGCAGCCTGTTCATGAACCACGGTTCCAAGATCCGTATTCGGATCCATCGGATCGCCGAATTTGATTTTCTTGGCCTTTGCCAAAACTTTTTCTACAAAGGCATCGGCTACTTTTTCCATAACCAAAATGCGCTTCACGGCTGTGCACCGTTGGCCGGAATTTTTTGTGGCACCCTGAACAGCGAGTTCGGCCGCTTTGTCGAGATCGCTATCTGACAAATCATCGCAAATAATTAGCGGATCATTGCCGCCAAGTTCCAACGCAGCCCGCCGATACCCGGCCTTTGCGGCAATCATTTTTCCAACCTTCACGCCACCGGTAAAGGTAATCAGCGAGATATCGGGATTGGTAACCATCTCATCGCCGATATCATCGGGCATGCCCGTTACCATCTGCACCATCTCGGGTGGTAGCCCTGCCTCATATAAAATATCCGCAAGGGCAATCGCAGTGAGGGGCGTTAATTCGGTCGGCTTGCACACAACGCAGTTATTGGTTGCAATCGCGGGGGCTAATTTATGCGACACCATATTGAGCGGATGATTAAATGGCGTGATTGCTGAGATGGCTCTTACAGGTTCGCGCTTTGTATAAATTTTACGCGACTTACCGTGCGGCGTTAAATCACATGAAAAGATTTGGCCATCATCCAGAATGGCCAATTGTCCCGCTAAGGAAAAAACATCATAGGCACGGCCGCATTCATACAATGAATCTTTCAGCGATATACCGAGCTCACTTGTGATGAGTGGGGCAAGAGTGTCCTTTCTCGCATTAATCAATTCAGCCGTTCGGAAGAGAATCTTCTGTCGGTCGTATCGGGTAAGCTTTGGCTTATAATTTGCGGCAATCCTAAACGCCTCGCGCGCATGTTCTGCTCGCCCGGCCGGAACCGTGCCGATGACTTCATTGGTATAAGGATAATGGACGTTGACAGCGCCATCGGTCGAAACCTGTTTACCGCCGATGCGCATCGTTTCCTTAATAATCTTGCTCATAGGTCTTACTCCGCGAAATTACAGCCGACGAAAAAGGCATCGAAATTTCTCAAGCCCTTTGGCAATTCGCTTACATGTCCGTTGATAAAGAAAGGTACGGTCTGTTCCGTCAAGCCGCCATGGGAGCGCAGCGGAACGTCGAGGCCTGATAAATCATGCGCTGCTGCCGAGGTACCGATCACTTTCGATTTGTTAGGCCCGCCCGAAATAGCAACGAGATCGCCCGTCCGGTCCGGCGGTAGGCCAAATCGCCCGCAGGCCTCGGCTTTTGTTAGCACGACGTCGATACCGTCAAGCGAGCGGATATAATCGGTCACGTCTGAGGCCACCGCACCATAAAGATAGATGGCTGCGTAAGATCCAAGTGCGCCGTGGTGGACAACATAGGGATCCGTAATTGGCAAAATAACTTTGCTCTTGCCGGATCCAAATTTTTGATCGAGCGCATCCTGCAAATAAAGGACGTCAGGCTTGCCATCCGCGGTGTGCTTGTCATTCATGCCATGATCGGCGGTGATGATAAGTGTAACGCCCAACGCGTCAAGTTCGCCAACATAGCGATCAAACATCGCATAAAAATCCAGCGCGCCTGCTTCAGTGGGCCCAAATTTATGCTGGATAAAATCGGTGGTTGAAAGGTAAACGAGATCAGGCTTCATCTGCGGTATTAATTTCACGCCTGCGGAAAAGACGAATTCCGATAAATCACCGGAATAAACATCGGGTAACGCCATGTCCCACGCCGTGCATGGATCGGCTATTCCATTTGCTTCAAGGGTTGCGATATTGGCCTTCTCTGAAGAAAATGCAATCGCGCTCCCGTCATAAACCAACCCCTTCGACAGCAGCAGTCTGAGCTTATCTTTCGCTGTCACCATCAAAATGCGAGCGCCGGCCTTTTGAAATTCTGCAAAGATGGTTGGGGCACGGAGCCACTTTGGGTCATTCATCATCGTCTCGAGCCCCGTGTCAGGGTCGATCAGATAATTCCCGCAAATGCCGTGCACTTCCGGTGGGCGGCCTGTTGCGATGGAAAGATTGTTCGGGTTCGTAAAGCTCGGCACCACGCTATCGGCGCGATATTCACCGCCCTTTGCTATCAGCTTCTCAAGATTAGGCATCAAGCCGCGTTTCCGCGCTTCATCCGTGTAAGCGGGTTCTGACCCATCAAGGCAGATGACAACAAGGGTTCGTTTTGGCCAATTAAAAACGCGACCATTAATCGTTACGGGTGCTTTGTTCATTGCTCTTTATTCCGCAGGCGTGAGGTCTGTGACATTCATTTCTTTAAGGGTGGCTTGAGTAGCAGCCACGAGCATCTCCATGACTTCCCAATCAAGCGCCCCCATATTGCCTACTCGGAAGCTTGGCTTTTTGGTGAGCTTGCCGGGATAGATAATAAAGCCCCGCTGTTTCAAACCTTCATAGAATGTCATGAAGTCGAAATTCTTGTCGCGTGGCGTTGCAAAGGTCTGGATAATTGGCCCTGTTTCATTGTCGCCCAAAAGCGGTGAAAGCCCGATCTTTCGCATACCATCACGCAGCGTCTTCGCGGTTTTCTTATAGCGCGCGAGGCGTCCCGGTGCGCCACCTTCGGCAGCGTGTTGTTCGAGCGCTTTAGAAAAGGCAACGAGCGTATGCGTTGGGGGTGTAAAGCGAAACTGACCGCTCTTTTCCATATAGGCCCATTGCTCATAAAGATCGAGCGCCAGCGAATGCGACATGCCTTGTGAGGCTGCCAGCAAATCACGACGTGCGATCACATAGGTAAAGCCTGGGACGCCTTCGATACACTTATTCGCTGATGAAATGACAACATCAATGCCCATTCGTTTCATCGAGATATCCATCGCCCCAAAACTCGACATGGCATCGAGAATAACAATGCAGCCAGCCTTTTGTGCGACCGCCGCAATATCCTCAATGGGGTTGACGATACCACTCGTTGTTTCGCATTGAACCAAGAATACCGCCCCAATATCTGGGTTGGCTTTTAGTAAGGCGGCAACTTCATCGGCGGACGGCGCCTCAAGTTCGTCCGTTTCGTACGAGATAAAGTCACGATTCATATAGGCGAGTGCTTTAATGGCCCGTTCGCCATAGGCGCCATTGGTCAGCATAAGTGTTTTTTTGTCTTTCGGGGCAAAATTGCCCAGAGCTGCTTCAACGCCGTAGGATCCTGATCCTTGCAACAAGACGCATTCAAACCCGTTCGAGGCGTCTGCAATGTCGAGCAATTGTTCTCGAATATTGGCCACAACTCTACGAAGGTCCGCGTCCCATGATCCCCAATCTCGAAGCATCGCTTCTTTGACCGCCGGCGTTGTGGTGAGCGGGCCGGGCGTCAGCAGATAAGGGGTTGTTGCTTGGCCTTCAGGCCCACGAAAAGCGCGTGTCATAGGAATGTCTCCAGGATCAGCCATCTTCACTTCAGCTGCATACCGCATTCCACAAAAACAGTCAATATACCACAAAATACCACATTTGATCACACGGCTTTTGCGTTAGTCCGTCCCTCATTGGATTAAAAAATTCAGGATAATTAGGCCAACATAATAGGCCAACGGCTTTGCGCCGCGGCGGCCGATATCTGTCCCGATGGTAGATAATCAACGATGAGCCCTGCAATGCGGTCGCTCGGTGCAATGTTAACGGGTGTTTTGCGTTCAAATTTGGTGTGATCGGCCAAAACATATGCTTTCCGTCCGGTATTGAGCATGGCGTGGCGCTGTTCGGCGGCAAGCCGCGTATAATCGGTGAATTCGCCCTCGTCCGATATGCCGCCGGCACCGACAAAGGCGAGATCGACGTTAAAATGTTTCAGGCTTTCAAGCGTATCGACGCCAAAACTCGCTTCGTCATTGGCGTGAATTTCCCCGCCTAACATGATGGTCTTCACCCCTGGGGTGCGGCACAACGTCAACGCAATCGGCAGGCTATTGGTCATGACGGTTAAATGCTCACGCGTCGTCAGGGCTTCCGCAAGAAAAAGCGTGGTTGAACCGGAGTCGATCAATATCACCATGCCATCTTTGACAAGGCTCGCCGCTTTTCGACCAATCGCCGCTTTGCCGGTTGCATTCTCGGCCTCGCGTCTGGAAAGCGAAGGCTCGGCTGGAATACCCACGGTTGCTCCGCCATGGACAAGGCTCACCCGGCCTTGTTCGGCCAATTGTTTAAGGTCGCGCCGAATGGTTTCTTTTGAAACATCGAATTGATCCGCCAAAGCGCCAACGCTGACCGAGCCCGTATCATGGAGCGTCTGTAAAATTTGGTTAAGGCGGTTGATCGCAAGCGGGCGGGTCATCGGCGTTTCTCGCTCAATGTGATATTTTGTGACTTTATATGTGATTTAATCCGCCTCGGCTAGGCAGAGAAACGGGTGTAGAAAATTTCCTTGCCGGATCAAGGATGCGCTGCCTAATCTGCAGGCACAATTTTTCCTCAGGCGCCCAATGTCCTCAGATACAAAAGATCTTCACACCCGCACCATGGCGGGCATTGGCTATGCGTTAGCTGGATTTTCGATTTTTTCGATTCAAGATGCGACCGTTAAGTGGCTCGTTACGACCTTGCCGGTTTGGCAGGTTTTGTTTTCGCGCAGCATCTTGATCGTCATCTTGTGTCTATCGATTACGGGCCCCAAGCGGGTTGTTGAATTAACCCAAAGTTCAAACCGTAATGCGCTCTTGATCCGTTCAGCGCTTATTCTTATTGCGTGGCTTGCCTATTTTACTGCATCCCGCTCGCTGCATCTTGCAGAGCTTGTAACAATCTATTTCTCGACGCCAATTTTTGCTGTCGTTCTTTCGGTTCTGGTTCTCAAAGAAACCGTTGGATTGGTCCGTTGGGCAGCCACACTCATTGGCTTTATCGGCGTTATCATTGCGGCAGCCCCGGCAGGGTCGGTTGATCTTATTCCAATTGCGTTGGTTCTGATCGCTGCATTTTGCTGGGCGTGGACCAATATTCTGGTGCGTCTCATTAGCCGCAAAGAATCGTCGCTCAGTCTCATGTTAGCAAGCAATGGTGTTGTTATTCTGGTTTGCGGGGTAACGCTTCCCTTCGTATGGGTGACACCTGATTTAAATAGTTTGTTGCTTCTTTTATTATTGGGTGGCGTTGGGGCATCGGGACAATTTCTGATGTTTGAGGGTTACCGCTTGGCCCCCGCTTCGGCCGTTGCTCCATTCGAATATATTACCTTGATATGGTCCTTTAGCTGGGGATTTTTAATCTGGGGTGATTGGCCACCGGTTGCCGTCTTTGAAGGCGCTACCCTTATTCTGGCGAGTGGGCTGGCGTTAATTGTCGTCGAAGGGTGGAAATCAAGAACTTTACAACGGGCTTGATTGGGTCTGCATGGATCCGAAGATATACGGATGCATCATCGCCATCTTGCCGGAAACTGTTCTGTGTGATGCACTGCAATATATGATTCGTGCCTAAGGATACGGCTTCAGAGCTGTCGAAGGAGGAGCCCATGCCCCGCCTCTTTACCGGTCTCGAAATTCCCGATTCAGTTGCTGAACAGCTAATGACTATTCGGGGTGGTCTTTCTGGCGCACGTTGGATAACGCCCGATAATTACCACATCACGCTTCGCTTTATCGGCGATATCGATGAGAGTACGGCTTATGATATTTACGCTGTCCTTGGCCGCATCTCGCGCGCACCGATACCGCTGACCATTGAAGGGATTACCGTCTTTGGTGGTGATAGGCCACGCGCTTTGGTGGCTAAAATTATTCCCACCAGCGCTTTGATCGAACTGCAAGCTGAGCATGAGCGGTTAATTCGCCGTATTGGCTTGCCACCCGAGTCACGCAAATATACACCGCACATTACCTTGGCGCGGCTGCGCGATACATCTCCTTTCGAGCTCGCTAATTTTTTAAGCGTGATTGGACATGTACCATCTATGCAGTTTGTTGCTGAATCATTTAATGTATTTTCGTCTCGTTCGTCGACGGGCGGCGGGCTTTATGTGACAGAGGCGATCTATCCGCTTCATCAAAAAGAAGACACAGAGCGGGCGCGCATTACCGCTTAATGGAATCCATCAATGGGCAATCAAGACAAGCTAACGGATCAGGAACGCCAAACCCTGCTCTCTGATTTAACAGGCTGGACTTTGGTCGATGGTCGCGATGCACTTCATCGCCAATGTGTGTTTCGTGATTTTAACGAGGCATTCGGCTTTATGACGCGCGTTGCAATTATTGCCGAAAAGCAGGACCATCATCCGGAATGGTCAAACGTCTATCGGACGGTCGATCTTGTGTTGACCAGCCACGACGTCAAAGGCCTGTCGCATCGCGACATTGCCCTCGCGAAAGCCGTCAACGCCATTTTGGATGGATCAAAATAGCGATTAAGTCTCAGATCCCGCGTCAATCACGCCATTTGTTTCCAGCTGTCGCCGGAGCTTGCCAAAGGCTAACCTGATTCGAGATTTGACCGTGCCGAGGGGAAGCCCCGTTTTTTCGGCGATTTCGCTATGGGAAAGATCATCGAAAAACGCCATCCGAATCAAAGTGAGCTGCTCCTCGGGGAGCGACACCAGAGATTCTTTGATTCGCTCCTCACGAAACTGCATATCGATCCGCCGGTCGATGCCTTCGTCTTCAGCCGCCGTTTCAGGCGCTTCCATGGGATCGAAAAAGTCCAAGCGGTCACGTCTGAGCGTGTCGATTCGACGATTTCGAGCGATTCGGTAGAGCCAAGTTGCGATGGATGACTTCGAGGGGTCGAAAAGATGCGCTTTCGTCCAAAGCGTCGTCATCACATCTTGCAAAATCTCATCCGCCGTTCCCGCATCCGACCCTAAACGGGTCAAATACGCGTGTAAACGAGGCCCAAAATGGTCGAAAAGTTGTGCAAAAGCCGCCCGGTCGCGGGTGCTGGCTACAGCTCGCACAAGCTCGCCGAGCTCTTGATGTGTCGACAACGCTTGTACCTCGCCGCGAATACCGGGAATTAACCACTCAATTGACCCGATATTGGCATGAAAATTCGCCGTTTGAAACGGAGTTTTCACTTCTTAAGAAGAATTTTGGTTTCAACTGAACTCGGATTAGGGTAGGCGCTACCTCACGAACTGATTTGTCGGAGCCTGATACGCCCATGGTTTATCGTCTTAACGTCCGGATCCTTGCCGCAGCCGTCCTTATGGCTGCAGGTCTTTTTGCGCTCTCACCCGAGGCATTTGCTCAGGTAAAGAAGCCGGAAGCTGCTAAGGCGGCACCAGCAAAGCCAGCAGCCACTGAGTCGCAGCCGACTCAATTGGGGACCTTTGGCAGCTGGAATGTCTACGCCTCCGATACGGCAAATGGCCGCATCTGTTATGCGTTGGCGGTGCCGAAAGAACGGTTACCTGCTAATTTGACCCGCGATCCGGGATATTTATTCGTATCAACGCGGCCCAAAGAGAATATCCGCGACGAGATCAGCTTTGTGTTGGGCTTCCCGCCGAAAGACGGTGCTGACGCGCAGCTTGTGCTCGGCAAGGCCAATTTCGTCGTATCGCCCAAATCGCAGGGCAGCACCTTTGTGGCGTGGCTCAAAAACCCACAAGAGAATGCCTCTGTCATCGAGCAAATGAAGAAAAATCCGCTGCTTTCGTTGAAAGTGACGTCCAAGCGCGGCAATGCGTTGCAGGAAAATTATGCCTTAGCCGGCTTCGCTCAAGCGCTTGATCAGGTGAAAAAGGCCTGTCCGTGACATCAGGGCGCGCAGCCGGGCCTATCGACGCCATCGAGAAGACAGCCGAAATTCTGTCGCCTCAGCCCGTCTTCGCGGATGGTAAATCATCGCTAGCAGGCCTCGGCCGGGCTGAGATATCTCAAAAACTAGCTGAAATTGGTGTTAATCAGCGCGAATTGCGCATGCGCACGGGCCAGCTCTGGCATTGGATCTATCATCGCGGCGCTACGTCGTTTGATGTAATGCTCAATGTTTCCAAAGAGTTGCGGGGTCGTTTGGCGCAGCATTTCACGCTTGATCGCCCGGAAATCGTTTCCGAACAAATCTCGGTCGATGGCACGCGCAAATGGCTAATCCGCATGCCACCCGTCAGTGCCCACGACAAAGGCGCGGAAATCGAGACGGTTTATATCCCCGAATCAGACCGCGGGACCTTGTGCATCTCCTCGCAAGTCGGCTGCACACTAACGTGCTCGTTTTGCCATACGGGTACGCAGCGCTTGGTGCGTAATCTGACGTCCGCAGAAATCGTCGCTCAAGTGATGATCGCGCGGGATCGCCTCGGCGATTGGCCGGGTGCGGCGCGCCCAACCGACGGGCTGGTGCCGGATGCCGAGCGCGCCGTCTCAAACGTTGTTCTGATGGGCATGGGCGAGCCGCTCTATAATTTTGAACATGTCCGCGATGCCATGGCCGTTGTTACCGATGGCGAAGGCCTCTCGCTTTCCCGTCGCCGCATTACACTCTCCACCTCCGGCGTTGTGCCGATGATTGAGCGGGCAGGCGATGAGATCGGCTCGATGCTGGCCATTTCACTGCACGCCGTGCGCGATGAGTTGCGTAACGAGTTGGTGCCGCTCAACAAGAAATATCCGATCGCGCAACTCTTAGACGCCTGCCGGAACTATCCGGGCGTCTCCAATGCCCGCCGTATCACCTTCGAATATGTGATGCTGGATGGCATCAATGACAGTCTGAAAGACGCGCGCGAATTGGTGCGGCTGCTTAACGGCATTCCAGCCAAGATCAACCTCATTCCGTTCAACCCATGGCCCGGTACCAAATATAAATGCTCGGATTGGGGACGGATCGAAGAATTTTCCGATGTTGTGTTTCGTGCAGGTTATGCCTCGCCCGTTCGCACCCCGCGCGGGCGCGATATTTTGGCAGCCTGCGGGCAGTTGAAGAGCGAGACGGAAAAGTTAAGGGCGCGGGCGCGACTGATGCTCGAAGAAGGCATTGGCGCTGAAGGGGTTTATGCACTGGGGAGTGGCGAGGATTAGTTTTGCCCCATTGACGAGGCTAATGATGGACTGCGAGCCTCCTGGCTCGCATTCTTGAGCGCGCCGGGAGGCGCGCGGTCCGTTAGTAATAAGGGCTAAACCGCGCTTCAATCGATAAAGAAAATTCTAATCCAACCCCGCAATCGCTCTCCCAAACTCATCCGCGTTAAACGGTTCCAAATCATCCACCGCTTCGCCCACGCCGATAAAATGCACGGGTAATCCGAATTTCTCCGCCAATGCCACCAAAATGCCGCCCCGCGCGGTGCCGTCGAGCTTGGTCATCACAAGGCCCGTTACGCCTGCCATTTTGCCAAAAATTTCGACTTGGCTGAGCGCGTTTTGTCCAACGGTCGCGTCAAGCACCAGCACCGTAGCATGAGGTGCCGTCTCGTCTTTCTTTTTGATGACGCGGATAACTTTTTCGAGCTCCGCCATCAATTCGGTACGGTTCTGCAAACGCCCTGCGGTATCGATGAGCAATACGTCGCTGCCCGCTTCATAGGCTTTGTCGAGCGCATCAAACACCAGACCTGACGCGTCTGAACCTTGCGGCCGTGTGATCACGGGCGCCCCCACCCGCGTCCCCCACACTTGCAACTGCTCGATCGCCGCAGCTCGGAACGTATCCCCCGCCGCCAGCATCACTTTGCGCCCCTCGGCAGAAAATTTAGCCGCCAGCTTGCCGATGGTGGTGGTTTTGCCCGAACCGTTCACGCCAACCATCAAAATCACAAATGGCCTTTTTGTCTCGTCAATCACAAGCGGTTTTGCGACAGGCGTTAGCGTCTTTGTTACTTCTGCCGCCAAAATGGCTTTGACTTCTTCGCCCTCAATTTCCTTGCCATAGCGGCCTTTGCCAACCGCCTCGACAATGCGGCTGGCAACCGGAAGGCCAAGATCGGCGCGGATCAGCACATCCTCGAAATCTTGCAGCGTGTCGTCATCCAAGCGCCTTTTGGTGAAAAGGTCGGTAATGCCTTGGCCGATGGAGGAGGACGAACGCGCAAGTCCGCTTTTGAGCCGCTGCCACCAGTTAAGCTTCAGTCCAACGCTCGACGGGCTGGGCGCCGATGCAGTCACCCCGCCGCCGAACAGGCGGGACATCAGGCCAGACTTTTTGGGCGCATCGTTCGTCATGCCCCCTCGATAACCCTTTCCCGCTCAACAGGAAAGGGTTAGGAAGCCTCACCATGACGCCTGAAGAAATCCAAGGTCGAATTCTTTACCGTGACGCGCTGATGCTGGTGATCAATAAGCCGGCCGGCATCGCCGTGCATCAGGCTCATCCGAACGCGGTAAGCCGCGACGCACATTTGGAGCAATATTTTCCCGCTTTGCAATTCGGCCTGCCAAAGCCGCCGCAATTGGCGCATCGCTTAGATAAGGACACGTCCGGTTGCCTGGTGCTCGGTCGTCACCGCAAAGCGCTGGATGATCTCTCCAAATTGTTCCGCGAAGGCCTGATGACGAAAACCTATTGGGCGGTAGTGAAGGGTGGTCCAGAGGAAGACGAAGGCTTTATCGATATGGCCTTAGGCCGAATGGATCAATCCAAAGGCTGGTGGATGAAGCCTGATCCGAATGGATTGCCCTCGCAAACTGGCTGGAAAGTCATGGGACGAGCCGAGGGTTGCACCTTAATGGAATTATCGCCCCACACGGGCCGCACCCATCAATTGCGCGTCCACACCCAAGCCATGGGTTGGCCGATCATTGGGGACCCGATCTATGGCGATGGGAAAATTACAGGCGAGCGGCTGCATCTGCATGCCCGCTCTATCACGGTGCCGCTCTATAAAAACAAGCTACCGATCCGCGTTGAGGCTCCGCCTCCCGATCATATGATCGAGCGCATGGCGGCGTGTGGGTATCAACGTTAGATTGTCAGGTAGCTGCCATCCTGTTCGCGAATAGGCAGCGTCGTTAACGTTCCCGCCTCAAACCCGTTACCAACCCGCACCGGCGTAAAACAAGGCGTTCGCCCAATACCGCCACGCTCCACCAAGATTTCCTGCTGGGTACCGACAAGCTTTTCTAAATGCTGACGGAGTGCGACCTCACCCTTGTCCCGCAACCGCCGCGCCCGCTCTTTGATTACGTCGCCCTTCACCTGTGGCATCTTCGCCGCTGGGGTGCCGGGGCGTGGCGAGTAGGGGAAGACGTGAAGAAACGCCAAGCCACATTCATCGACAAGATCGAGTGAGTGCTGAAACATCTCCTCTGTCTCCGTCGGAAAGCCTGCAATGATATCGGCACCAAAGGCGATGTCGGGTCGAAGCTTACGAATGTCGTTACAAAAGCGAATAGCGTCGTCGCGCAAATGCCGCCGCTTCATGCGTTTTAAAATCAGATCATCGCCGGATTGCAGCGATAAATGCAGATGCGGCATCAGGCGTTGCTCTGTCGCTATGGCGTCGATAAGAACATCATCGGCCTCAACGGAATCAATAGACGAAAGCCGAAGTCGTTTTAAATCCGGCACATACCGCAAGATAGCTTTTACCAATGCGCCGAGCTTTGGTACACCCGGCAAATCCGCGCCATAGCTTGTCAGGTCAACACCCGTGAGCACCGCTTCCTTGTGGCCCGCTTCAACAAGCTTCGCAATCTGTTCCGTTATGGCTCCCATTGGAACCGAGCGTGAATTGCCGCGGCCGTAGGGAATAATGCAAAACGTACAGCGGTGATCGCAGCCATTTTGAATTTCAACGAAGCTCCGCGTGTGACTTTCAAAAGCGCCGACCAAATGCGGTGTAAGTTCCTTAACCGCCATAATGTCCGAGACACGAACGCGCTCAAAACCATGCGTCGGATCCGCGAGTGAGGCCCAAGTATCCGGCTTTGTTTTTGATTCATTACCGATAACGTTTGATACTTCTGCCATTGCTGCGAAGCGCTCGGGTTCAATTTGTGCAGCGCAGCCTGTTACAACAATATTCGCGAGAGGCCGTTCGCGCTTAAGCTTGCGGATGGTTTGCCGCGCTTGCCGGACCGCTTCGTTCGTCACCGCGCAGGTATTGATGATGATAAGATCATCCTGTCCTGCAGCCTCCGCCGCTTGCTTCATGGCCTCTGATTCAACGACGTTGAGGCGGCAACCAAAGGTTACGAGCTCAACGCCCATCAGGAAATGCCCTTGAACACGTCCGCATCAAACTGGCCGCGGTGCTCAAGGGCAACGGGCCCGGTCATCAACACATGGTCATCCCTCTCACGCCAATCGATTAAGAGATCACCACCCGGCAAGGTCACGCGAACCTTGCGATCCGTAAGATCAAGGCGCGCCGCTGCAACGGCTGCTGCACAAGCACCAGAACCACACGCCAAGGTTAAGCCCGCGCCACGCTCCCACACTTTTTGCACAAGGTGATCCCGGCTTTTAACCGCAACAAGCGAGATATTTGCGCGCTCCGGAAATATCGGGTCGTGCTCAAGCACGGGCCCGTTCACATCCAGTGCGAAGGCCTCGACATCATCCACCCAAAAGATCGCATGCGGATTGCCCATATTCACACAAGCGGGGTTTGATAGGATTTTCCTGTTTGACGTTGTAAATTGAAAATCAATCGCCTTCGTGTCGGCTTGCGGTTGGGCCAATGGAATGTCTTGCCAATCAAAACGGGGCATTCCCATATCAATCGTGAAGGATAGCGGCCCATCTCTCCGGCAATCGAGTAATCCTGCAGCCGTCTCAAGCTTCAGCGTGTCACGGCCGTCGTGCTCAAGCACATACCAGCTCACGCAGCGTGTGCCATTACCACAGGCCGATGACTCGCTGCCATCGGTATTAAAAATCCGCATATAGGCATCCGTGCCTGCCGTTTGGGGATCAAACAACACCATCAGCTGATCAAATGCCGTTTGCTGATTTTTGGCGATCGCGCGCGCCTCTTCGGGACGCACGGTTAGGCCGCTTCCGCGTAGGTCGAGGACCGTGATTTCATTGCCTGCCCCATTCATCTTCAAATAGGGACGGCCGTTTAATGCGCTTGTCATGATAAATCCTGATTTCGACGCCCCATATCATAATTTAGGGCGGGGAGGCGAGTCACACGCTGCTCGACCTCGCTTTCGCCACGTTCTATCTTTCAAAGATGAAACGCGCGGCGAATCAGTTTGGCCGTCGGGAGGGTTATGGGATGTATCGTCCATATTTGAGTATTGCCACATGGGGCTCCGTGTCACTGCTCATGATACTCCTCTCCTTACCGGTCGCAGCGCAAACAGCGTCACCGAGCATTGAAGCCGTGCCGCTCGCACCACCTTCCGCAAGCCCAAACACGCTCAGCGTTACACCAGCGCCTGTGTCACAAACGATGCCGCAAAGTGCGCCATCGGTTCCTGATGCATCGAACGCCAATCCCGTTTCAACGCTTACCAGCCTTGCGCCTCCCATGTCTGAAGTAACCTTGCCGGATTCATTGGAGCTTGTCGCCAAGCCCGCCGTCATCGTCCGCGGCAAGGCGCAGTGGGAAACTGCTTATAGCGATTTGCGGGCAGCTTTTGATCGTGGACAGGCAGCGGCATCAAAGGCAGGCCTTGTTGTTTCCGGTTATCCCATCACCGTGTTTGTTGAAACCAACGACGCGTCGTTCACCTATGATGCCATCCTGCCGATTGCGTCCGCGCCTACGCCGCCGCCCGTTGATCTGGGAGCCGATATCAAATTAGGAACCACACCGTCCGGTAAAGCCATTCGCTTCGCCCATTTGGCGTCCTATGATGAAATTGACGGAGCCTATGAGCAAATCACCGCCTATCTCGATGCTAAAGATATTGTCGTCAAAGATGCTTTCATCGAAGAATATCTGGTATTTGGTGAAAACTCGGCATCACCGGGAACAACCATCAATATCTTCGTTCAACCGAAGAAATAATCAGCGCACCGATAAAACTTCACCCGGTCGAAGAACGGCAAACCGCTCTTCAATAACGCCGTGGGCTTTTAGTGCCTTGCGCAAATCTTCCGGCGGCGCTGTCACACCCTCGTGGGTTAATTGAAACGTGCCCCAATGATGAGCGACCGCTCGCTGGGCGCCTGACGCGATAAAGGCTCGCACGGCTTCATCGGGATTCATGTGCTGCTCGGCCATAAACCAGCGCGGTTCATAAGCACCAATGGGTAAGATGGCGAGCTTGATCAGCCCATGCTTTTCCCGCACCGCAGGAAAAATCTTGCCATCGTGAAAGCCGGTGTCACCGATATGATAAATTTTTCCACCCGGTGTTTCAATCACGAAGGCGGCCCATAACGCACGAAGCCGATCGCGCACGCCGCGTGCGGACCAATGATAAGCTTCTTCGAGATGCACGAAAACGCCATTGCCTAACTCAATACGATCACCCCAATCATGCGCTTCGACGCGGATCCCGTCATGCGCATTTTTGATAATCGTATCGTTGCCCAAGGGCGTAATGATGCGCGGTGCGTGATCGGCATGGAGGCGGCGGAGCGTCGCAATATCGAGGTGGTCGTAGTGATTATGCGATATTAAAACGACATCGATCGGCGGCAATCTCGCAAATTCAATACCCGGCACATTGACCCGCTTAGGACCCGCAAACCGAAGGGGCGACACACGATCTGACCAAACCGGATCGAGGAGGATGTTGAGACCTGCGGTTTGGATCAAAAAACTGGCATGCCCGACAAAGCTGACGCGCATATCAAATCCAGTGATCCGGCGAGGCGGGCGGTCAGAAAAAGGGCTTGGATGCTCTTTTGGCCAGCGCTCCGTGCGCCGTTCCATCATCCATTTGAACAGGTCCGACGAGGTTTTAGCCCAGCGGCGGCCGGGATTAAAGAAATGTTCGCCATCAAAATGGTCTGAAACCGGCCCTTTATAATAGGGGTTTCGACTTTTGCGCGTGGAGGATGAATCATTGGTCATATCCACACAAGATGGGGGTGACGGCGCACGATGTCAAAGAATTCCGCCAGGTTTTGCTTTCGTATAAAGTCGTTATTGCCTCCTTAAGCTTAGGCTCATACACAGGTTCATCGTGCCAATTTCATCTTGAAAGCGAATGTAACCATGAATCTTTCTGCTATTTCATTAGGTGCCAATGCCCCCGATGACGTCAATGTGATCATTGAGGTACCCATTGGCGGCGAACCTATTAAGTATGAAATGGATAAAGAGGCCGGTGCCCTGGTCGTTGATCGGTTTTTATATACGTCGATGCGCTATCCGGGGAATTACGGCTTCATCCCCAATACACTCTCGGACGATGGTGATCCGTGCGACGTGATCGTGGCCAATACACGGGCAATTATTCCGGGCGCCATTATGAGCGTGAAGCCGGTTGGCGTTCTCATCATGGAGGATGAGGCCGGTCAGGACGAGAAAATCATAGCCGTTCCAAGCGTGAAGCTCACCCGCCGCTACGAAAAAGTAGAAAATTATACCGATTTACCGGAAATCACGTTGCATCAGATTGAGCATTTCTTCGAGCACTATAAAGATCTTGAGCCCGGCAAATGGGTCAAGATTGTTCGTTGGGGCGATGCCGTCGAAGCTAAAAAGCTCATTCTTGAAGGCGTCGAGCGCGCTAAAAAGCACAAATAAGCGCTCGTCTGTCATTTTCCAGCCATGTTTGCCTGACCTTGTGCGGGACTGTACCCTTGCGGACAGTTATCTTAATGGGGTTGATTACGGTTTGACGAAGTGATTAGCCGTTTTCGTCTTAGAATTTAAGGACTCTGATGTATCTCATGCAACGCTACATCACCTCATTTGCGCTCATCGTGCTGCTATTGCTGGGCAGCTCTTCATTTTCTTTGGCTCAAGAACAATCGGCGATCCGCTCCCGGTTAGATGGGCTGCGGCTCGAGCTTGATCAGATTGAAACCTCGGTAACAACCCGCACCACGTCCGATATCGCGTTGCAGTCCAATCGCAAGCGGATTGATGAGATTGCTACCGACATCAAGACGGTCGCCGATGAGCAGTCGCCGCGCGCTGACGCGGTGCGCTCGCGCCTGAAGGAACTTGGTCCTCGGCCCGACGATAAATCCCCCCCTGAGAGCCCCGAAATTACAAAGGAGCGCGACGATCGGGAAAAAGCGGTAAAAGATGTCGAAGAAACGGTAAAGCTTGCTCGAGCCTTGCTTGTCCAATCGGACCAATTAGCGACAGCGATATCGGATAAGCGTCGTGCGCTTTTTGCTGACCAATTATTTACCCCTTCATCGAGTATTTTATCGCCAACGCTTTGGACGGATGTCGCCGTCAATCTGGGGCATGATGTTCGTGCACTCCTAATCGTCGCACAAGATACCTATAGCCGCGCTGTCGACCGTGCGGGGCTCATCGGCGGCCTCCTTATTTTCTTTGGCTTGGCATTAACGGCGGCGGCGACGGCTTTTGCACGTCGCAAAGTTCTTGCGGCTATTGAGCGGACGACGTTGTTTGGCAACCCAACGGCGATGCAAAAGGGTTTGCGCGCGATTGCTTTTGGAGGAATTGGCTTTTTAATTCCGGCCGCCGGAACCTATGCCATTGGTCAGGCGATTAATGGTGCTGATATTCTGCCGGCACGTGTTGAAAAAGTTTTACTCGTTATCTTGCATGGCGTTGTATTTGTCAGCCTGATACGTGGCCTAGCCGAGGGGCTATTAGCGACGGCTAAACCCGAATGGCGACTATTAACGCTCCCCAACCGAACGGCTTTTCGGCTCTCGGCCCTTGCTGGGCGTGTGAGTTTGATCATTGTTATTGGTCGTATCGTTGAAGGCATTACCCAAGCGATCGTTGCGGGGCTTGCTCTTTCCGTTTTATCAAAATCACTCTTTGCCTTGCTGGTTGCATGCATCTTAGCTGCAGGCCTTCATGCCATTAAGCCGGAGGACCAAGGGTCACAAGGTCAAGAGACGCGGCCAATTTGGATTGTGATTGCACGGATGTGCGCCTGGCTCATCGTCTTCGGAATTTTGACAGCGGTATTATTTGGGTATTCTGCGTTGGCCGCCTTTCTAAGCGATCAGCTTGCGACACTTTCCATTCTAGCGGCGCTAACCTTTCTTGCGATGCATATTTCTAGCGCCTTGTTTGAACAATTGCTGCGCCCAGAAACAAAGCTTTTTAAATCGATTCAATCAGCCTCTGGTCTCTCCCGACAAGCGCTTGAGCAGCTGGCGGTCATTCTTTCAGGATTAACGCAGCTTCTTATCTTGGGCTTCTGCGCAACCTTTGCGCTTGCGCCGTGGCGTGTCGATTCAGGCGATATTTTAATGCCGCTGCGTGCGGTTATTTTCGGCTTTTCGATTGGCGATGTTACCATCTCCTTCGGAGCGGCACTGTTTGCCATTGTGCTTTTAGGAGCGGGCATTCTTTTCACACGCGGTATCCAGCGTTGGCTAAACAACACCTATTTGCCGCATACCTATCTCGATTCAGGGTTACGTAATTCTATCGTGACAGGCGTTGGCTATCTCGGTTTTATTATTTCGATTGCCGTCGGCCTCAGCGTTCTTGGATTAAGTCTCGAGAAAGTGACGATTGTTGCAGGTGCCTTATCGGTTGGTATCGGTTTTGGCCTGCAGTCTATCGTCAATAATTTCGTCTCTGGATTGATCCTTTTATGGGAACGCGGCATTCGCGTCGGCGATTGGATCGTGGTCGGGGATGAGCAGGGTTTGGTCAAGCGCATCAATGTTCGCGCCACTGAGATCGAAACCTTTGACCGCTCGATCCTGATTGTTCCGAATTCAAGCCTTGTATCGGGTAATGTTAAAAACCGGGTGCATAATGATCGTACCGGACGCGTCGTTGTAACAATTCCCGTTTCCAGAGAGGCCGATCCTGATCTCGTGATACGCCTCATCTCCGAAGCTGCCGCTGCAAATACAGAAATTTTACGCGAGACCGCGCCAGTCGTTCTCTTCCGCAAACTCGGCGAAACGACGAAAGAGTTTGAGCTGATTTGTTTTGTTGCTGATGTCGATCAAACAGGCAAAGTTGGCAGCGATCTCCTGCTCGCCATCGACACGGCTTTGCGCGCCAACGGCCTCGGTGACATCGTTCACAAAACGATTTTGGTGTCCGAGCCTAAAGCGGACTGAGGGTTAGTCCCTCAGCCTTTTTTGCCTTTTGATTCCATTTCAGCTTTCAATGCGAGTAGCTTTGCGAAAGGTGAATCAGGATCTGGCGCTTTATTGTCAGCGCGTGCCTTAGGGGGATCTTGCCATCCGCGATTTTCCTGCGGGCGACGATCGTTCCGTTTATCATCGCGGCGCGGCGGGCGTGGCCCCCGACGCTCTTCGGAGCCTTCGGCCCGCGGCGCGCGCTGGTCGCGTTTTTGATCATCGGAAATGCGCTTGTCACGCTCATGACGCGGGCGATCCTGCTTTGGCCGCTCGTTTTTCGTAGCCTCAGAAGACGCATCTGCCGGCACGTCGCTGGGCACGGCGGGGCGCTGTCCTTGTGGCTTGTTCCGCTGATGCCTTGGCGCATGCGGCCGCTGGCGGTGTTGCCGCCACACATCGATCATTACAGGCTCTGCTGCTTCCGTTACCTCAGAGGCAATTTCGACAATGGGTGCTAGTTCAACAGGCGCCGCTTCAATAACCAGGTCAGGTTCTGTGGGCGCGACGGGTTCACTGTCAGCCTGCGAATCGGCTGCTTCCGATACAGGAGCTGAGATAGGCTCCATCGAAGCGGGCTTGGCTAATTCCTTGGTAATGGCTGGACCAACGCGGCGCTCCAAAACATAACCGAGCGATTTGAGAATGGAGGCGAAATCTTCACCCGCACATCCGCAAAGCGACGTCATGGCAATGGTTGCCACAAAGGCATCGCCATCAGCGGCCCCAGCCGGCGGCTCACCCACCGTTACGCCCGGCCGATATTGAATGGCTGGCCGGATAAGATCCGCTAAACGCTCCAAAATGTCGACACGCACGGCGCGTGTACCACACACGCGGAAGCCCGCTGCGCGATAAAGCGCCTTCGGCGTCTCTTCGTTAACCGGAATGGACGTACGGCCCGATGCAGCCAAATGTAGGATGTCATCAAGGCCCGTAATGTCGGCGCCACCTTCCTTCAACGCCCAGAGCTGACACGCCAAGCCGCGCGGCGCCGGCTTTAGAAGTGTCGGAACGGTCAGATGATACGCACCAAACCGAACACCTAGCGAGCGCAGCGCGGCGCGCTGGTCTTGATCGAGCGTCTTCAAATCGTCTGCAACACGCGTACGATCAAGGACACCGAGTGCCTCTGCCGTTTGAAAGGCAATGCCACGCGCGATACCGGTTAGCGCTTCCGCTGTTTCGAGTTTTAGGAGAGGGCCAAGCAGTTTTTCAATATGCGCCTTGATCCAAAGATCGATCCGCGTTTGCACGAGTTCACGCGAAGGAGCCTCTAAATGTTCGTCGGCTAGAATGCGAAGCCGTGGGTCAAGGATTTTTTCGCCCGCCGAGAGTTTAGCAATCGGCTCCCCCAAAAAGCGAAGCGATCCATCATTGCTCAGCGCAAAGGCGTCATCGACGGCGTTTGAAACCCGTGTCGCACGATTGGAGAACTCGCTCGCGAGCGCTTTAAGCGCCGCTGCACGAAGGGCTTTTCCCTCCGTTGAGCCATTGTCGGATTCAGGTATAAATTGAAACCCGATCAAACGACCGACAGGATGGGCTTCGACAAGAACATCGCCTGTCGCCGTTATTTCCGCCTCTAACATCGCATTCTCTCTAAGTCGCCGCATCAAAACGCTCGTGCGACGATCCACAAACCGTTGGGCCAAACGCTCGTGCAGAGCATCCGACAATCCATCTTCTACCTGTCGCGTGACCTCCTGCCAATGCAAAGGATCACGTAACCAGTCATTTCGATTAGCAACAAAAGTCCAAGTGCGCACCTGTGCAATGCGTGCTGACAGCGTATCAATGTCGCCATCGGTGCGATCGATCTCGGCAATCTGACGTTTGAACCAGTCATCCGGCACCCGTCCGCGCTGCATCAGATAGGTGTAAAGCGTGTTCACCAAATCGGCATGCGCTTGGGGTGAAACCTTGCGATAATCGGGGACTTGGCAGACTTCCCATAGTCTTTCGACATTATTCTTGCCGATTGCCAGCGATTTAACCTCGGGATCGCGAGCCGCTGATTCAAGTGAACGAAGGTCATCCGCGATCGGCGCGCGGGTCAGGCCTGGCTCCGTTGGGATCCGATCCAGCGAATGGATCAGCGCCGACACGCTTGAAAAATCAAGTACAGTGTTGCGCCATTGCAACATAGATATTTGCTCAAACCGATGCGCTTCAAGCGCTTCGACCAATTCCGGCTCAAATCCGGGGCATCGTCCAGTCGTTCCAAACGTGCCATCGCGCAAATGCCGTCCCGCGCGTCCGGCAATTTGTCCAAATTCAGCCGGTAGAAGGCTTCGAAATTTGGTGCCGTCGAATTTGCGATCTCCCGCAAAGGCTACATGGTCGACATCGAGATTAAGCCCCATGCCGACGGCGTCGGTGGCGATCAAATAGTCGACATCACCGGATTGAAAGAGCGCCACTTGGGCATTGCGCGTGCGGGGTGAAAGCGCGCCAAGCACAACGGCAGCGCCGCCACTTTGCCGTCGGATCAGTTCCGCGATCGCATAAACTTCCTCCGCCGAGAAAGCGACAATCGCGCTGCGACGGGGCAAACGGCTGATTTTCTTCTCGCCGGCAAAAGTGAGCTGAGAGAGGCGAGGGCGCGATGTAATGTGAACGCCGGGGATCAATTCTTCAATCCGTGCGCGCATCGTATCAGCGCCGATCAGCATCGTCTCGGCGTAACCCCGCAGATTCAGAATGCGATCGGTAAACACATGGCCGCGGTCGAAATCGGCGGCGAGTTGGATTTCATCAATGGCAACAAACGAGACGTCGATATCGCGCGGCATCGCCTCGACGGTGCAAATCCAGTAACGCGCGCCGGGTGGCTTGATCTTTTCTTCGCCGGTGATCAAGGCAACAGCGGGCGCTCCGACTTTATCGACAACACGGCCATAGACTTCCCGCGCCAAAAGCCGGAGCGGTAACCCAATCATCCCCGAGGGATGACCCAGCATACGCTCAATGGCGAGATGTGTTTTACCCGTGTTCGTTGGCCCTAAAATGGCAGTGACACCACGGGCCCGCATCGCGGGTGGTAGGTTAGAGAAGGCCATTATCGATCACTCAACGAGGCAGATCCGCCGGACCAGCTTGTCCCGATATGACACATAAATAAGGAAGGCTGTTAACGAAACGAACGCGCAAGGAACGAAACGCGTCCGAATCGGCAAAAATCTGATTCGTTTGCGCGCAAATAAGGCTCGGTCTGTGGATAACTCCGCCAAAGCGACCCCATTTGAACAATCCTTTGCCCTATCGTCATTAACCATTGGGCGGGGCTAAGCGGCCCGCAAGAGGTTTCAAAGACCTTAACCAAAGCCTAGGCAAAATTGAACTTCAATTAAGAATGAGCGCGAAGCGTGAACGAAGCAGGCCCGAATCGGCAAAAAACTGATTCGTTTTCAATGGGATAAGCTCATTTTGCGAAAGAATCGGCCGAATTGGCTGTATCGTTTGACGGTGAAAAGCGGTGGATTTTAATTAATTTGTCCCTAAATGGGACGATCATTCACTGGGCTGCGGCCGCGGTCTCGGCATTTGCGGGCGTTAACCCGTCAACCTTCTCGGCGCGCAGGCGCAAATTCCCAATCAAGGTCGCAACCGAAATTTCCAGAGGAACCAGATAGGCTTTGCCCGGTATCGGAGCCAGCGTCACCATAATATCGCGGTTATTTTCCATGAAGGTGACATTGGTCTTTTTGGCTCGGTGGCCGGAAACCGCCGTATAGCGAACGAGGCAGCGGATGGCTGGACCCTTATATCCCGCCGTTTCATAGGTTTGATCGACATCAGGCATCAGCGTGATGTCAAACCGCCCGGCACCATCAAAAACTGGAATGGCATGGTTGCAATGGCTGGCTGCGTTGGGCTGCCCGGATGCTGACGGGATTAAAAAGCCGCTCAGCGGATCAAGGATACCCCTTTTATGCTCAGGCAGTACGGGCACGCGATCAGCCCGTTCTGGCAAAGGCGGGTCAAGTTCGGCGCTTACCACGTTCCCGCCCGACATCTTCATGTCCACCCGCTGCGGGTCATCAGGATGATTGACGGTCAGAGTATAACGCTGCGCGACGAGATGATTGCCTGCATCAAAGCCCTCGGCGTCGGATGAGAGATCGGGGGCAAAAAACATCCTGACAAGACCCGTAAATTCGGCGCCAAGGTGCAAATGATAGGTCGATCCCTTGAAACTTTGCGAAAATCTCGCCGTTCCGATTGGAACATAGGCAATCGAAACCGCATAGGTAATCGTTACAGGCTTTGACGGTTCGGCTGCTAGACTTGGCGGAGAAGGAATGAAACCAGCAAAAATCGCTAAAAATCCGCCATAGCGGACAAAATGAGCGAATTTGGGAATTTTAAGCGAAGGCATTGGATAAATTTCTGTTCAATTTGTTCTTGCAGTGGCGAACATGTCGTCAATCTAGCGGCTTTCGCGTATCTTGTCTTTGCTTTCGGGGCTGCTCGCGGCATATTTTCTGATGTTTCGCTTGACGCTTCCCGATCTTCTACCCTATAGACCCCAATCTGTTTTTTCAGGCGTGTGACACAAAGGGCAAGATTTTGCCTGGGTTCGTATCGGATCCTATGTTGGACGACCTCAGACGATAAGGGATAAAGACCATGGCACGCCGTTGCGAATTGTCGGGCAAGGCCGTTCAGAGCGGACAGCTCGTGAGCCATTCGAACCACAAGACCAAGCGCAAGTTCTTGCCGAACCTGTGCCAAGTGACCTTGCAGTCCGAAGCGCTTGGCCGTTCTGTATCTTTGCGTGTTACCGCTCATGCGCTTCGCTCCGTTGAGCACCGTGGCGGTCTCGATGCCTTCTTGATCAAGGCTCACGCCGATGATTTGTCGATCAATGCTCGCCATTTGAAGCGCGACATTGAGAAGAAGCTCGCTGCTCACTAAGTTTGCCTTCCGTGCGGCGTCGGCCGTTAGCCGTCAGCCTTTCGTGATCGATGACCCTGCGTCGGCTTCAGCCGTCAGCTAAAGGAAGCATAGGATGATTAATCTCCCGCTGCGCCAGCTCGCGCTGCCTGTTTTGGCTATGACGATTGTTGTCGTGGCCTCAAATGTCCTCGTGCAATATCCGTTCGAGCCTTTCGGCCTCGGGGATTACCTGACATGGGGCGCATTTACCTACCCCGTGGCCTTTCTGGTCACCGATCTCACCAATCGCCGTTATGGAGCGGGCATGGCCCGTAAGCTCGTGGCCGTTGGTTTCGTGATCGCTGTGGCCCTTTCGATTGGGCTTGCCACACCCCGCATCGCGCTGGCGTCTGGAACGGCGTTCTTGGTCGGCCAGTTGCTCGATATTACGGCCTTCAATCGCCTGCGCCGTCAAACGTGGTGGCGCGCGCCTTTGATTGGCAGCGTGATTGGTTCCGCTTTGGATACGGCCTTGTTCTTCTCGCTCGCCTTTGCGGGTGATCCTGATATGTCGGGCCCGGTCGATCTCTTCGGTACGACCTTGCCGCTTTGGCAAAGCCTCGCGATCTTCGATTTCTCGGTCAAGATGCTTGTGGCTTTGATTGCGCTTTTGCCTTACGGCGCGCTGATGAGCTCGATTTTGCCGATGGAACGGGTTGAAAAAGCCGCAGTCTAAACGAGCTAATTAGGCCGCGCGCTTTTTGCGTCCGCGTGTCGGGCCGTTTTCTTCAAACAGTTCCGCAAGCTTTTCCGTCATCGCGCCGCCGAGTTCTTCGGCGTCGACGATCGTTACCGCACGGCGGTAATAACGCGTCACATCATGCCCGATGCCAATCGCGATCAGTTCAACGGGTGAGCGTGTTTCGATTTCTTCGATGATAAAGCGCAAATGCTTTTCGAGATAATTGCCGGGATTGACCGACAGCGTTGAATCATCCACCGGCGCGCCATCGGAAATCATCATCAGAATTTTGCGCTGCTCGGGCCGCGCCAGAAGTCGCTTATGCGCCCAATCGAGCGCCTCTCCGTCGATATTTTCTTTTAGCAAGCCTTCGCGCATCATTAGCCCAAGGTTCTTGCGCGCCCGCCGCCATGGCGAATCCGCCGATTTATAGACGATATGCCGCAAATCGTTCAAACGCCCCGGCATGGGTGGTTTGCCCGATTGTAGCCAAAGCTCGCGAGATTGCCCGCCCTTCCAAGCCCGTGTTGTAAAGCCCAAAATCTCGGTCTTCACACCACAACGCTCTAATGTTCGTGCTAAAATATCGGCGCAGGTTGCAGCAACCGAAATCGGACGCCCGCGCATCGATCCTGAATTATCGATCAGCAGCGTCACAACCGTATCGCGGAAATTCGTATCTTTCTCGTGCTTGAACGAGAGGGGTTGTTGCGCGTCGATCACGATACGGGGCAAGCGCGCTGGATCGAGCGTGCCTTCTTCCAAATCGAATTCCCATGCGCGGTTTTGCTGCGCCATCAAACGCCGCTGCAACCGGTTGGCAAGCCGTGCAACGACACCTTGCAAATGGCTGATCTGTTTATCGAGATAGGCACGCAAACGGGTCAACTCTTCGGCATCGCAGAGTTCTTCGGCGGAAATCGTCTCGTCAAATTTGGCCGTAAACAGCTTGTAATCCGTCACCCGGCTATCGCGTCCCGATGCTGGTGGCGGACGGCTCGACTCGGATGAATCGTCTGCATCCGATCCTTCATCCTCTTCCGGCATTTCGCCCGTTGGGCCATCTTCGGAATCGGCCATGCCGTCTTCGAGTTCTTGCGTCGACTCGTCAGCGCTTGAGGATTCAGCCTGCTCGGTTGAGGACTGCTCTTCCGTCTCGCCCTGATTTTGTTCTTCGCTTTCGCTTTGCTGCTCGTCCTGGCTCTGGTCCTCGTCGGCCTGCGGTTCGCCTTGGGCTTCTTCGGCCATATCGAGCTTTACGAGCAGATCGCGCACCAAACGCGCAAACGACTTTTGATCTTCAATCCGGCCTGTCAGCGTATCGAGCGTGGCGCCCGCTTTTTCCTCAATATGGGAGCGCCAGAGATCCACCAAGGGCTTCGCAGACGCGGGCGGCGCCATACCCGTCAGCCGCTCGCGCACCATCATCGCGATGGCATCTTCAATGGGCGCATCGGCCACATCGCGAACATCTTGGAAATTACCGCGGTGATATTTGTCTTCGAGCATCGCCGAAATATTGGAGGCAACGCCGTCCATCCGCCGCGAGCCAATCGATTCAACACGTGCTTGCTCTACCGCATCATAAACGGCACGCGCCGTCTGGCCTTCGGGTAGAAGGCGGCGGTGCACATTGCTGTCATGGCAGGAAAGGCGAAGCGCCATCGAATCCGCATGGCCACGCACAATGGCGGCATCTGCCGCCGACATTTTGCGGGGAGGTTCGGGCAGGCGTGCTTTGTCCCCAATCAGGGCCGGACGATCATTGGCAAAGGCAATATCGAGCTCGGCGCGCCCCGCAATTGCACGCATAGCGCCACCAACCGCCCGTTTAAACGGTTCGGTCGGCGCTTCTTTAGGCTGGGCAGGTTTGCGGTTGGAGGTTGACACGGGGTTTGGCCGATCCTTTGCGATTGGCGATTAGCTCAACGCCACATTCAGCGAACTCTCCGGCAATTCCTCGCCAAAGCTGCGCTGATAAAATTCTGCTACCAAAGCGCGCTCCAACTCGTCGCATTTGTTGAGGAAGGTCAGGCGAAATGCCATGCCGATATCATTGAAAATATCTGCATTTTCGGCCCATGTGATCACCGTACGCGGGCTCATCACGGTCGAAAGATCGCCATTGATAAAAGCCGAACGCGTCAAATCCGCCAGTCGCACCATGCGGTTGACGATGTCGCGGCCTTCCTTGCCCGTATAATGCTTCGACTTCGCGAGCACGATGTCGACTTCCTTGTCATGCGGCAGATAATTGAGCGTGGTGACAATCGACCAACGGTCCATCTGGCCCTGGTTGATCTGCTGCGTGCCATGATAAAGGCCCGACGTATCGCCAAGACCAACCGTATTTGCCGTTGCAAACAGGCGGAATGCGCCGTGCGGCCGAATGACGCGCTTTTGGTCGAGCAAGGTCAGTTTTCCGGAAAGCTCCAACACGCGCTGGATCACGAACATCACATCGGGGCGACCTGCGTCATATTCGTCAAACACGAGAGCGACATTGTTTTGTAACGCCCAAGGCAAAATACCGTCTTGGAATTCGGTAATCTGTTTGCCGTCTTTCAAGACAATGGCGTCCTTGCCGACGAGATCGATCCGCGAGACATGGCTGTCGAGATTGATGCGGATGCAAGGCCATTTCAGGCGCGCTGCGATTTGCTCGATATGGGTCGATTTGCCCGTGCCGTGATAGCCCGACACCATAACACGGCGGTTTTTGGCAAAGCCTGCCAGAATTGCCAAGGTTGTTTGGCGGTCAAAGAGATAATCGGGGTCAAGGTCCGGGACATGGGAGTCTGCTACAGAGTAGGCAGGAACCATCATATCGCTATCGATACCGAACATTTCACGTGCCGACACCATAATGTCGGGCATGGCGGGAACCGTATGGGTGGCAGTCACAGTCGAACCTCACATCACATCTTAGGCGGTTTAGCCCCGCCGTTGCATAACCTTAACCGATCGTCCGGGAAAAATGGATGATCCTGAATGGCACAGTCAGGTTCACCCTATCAGGCCAGACCCGCCGCTTTCAATGTATTATACGCGTTAATGATCTCGCGTAACCGATCTTCTAGCGACCGATCGCCGCCATTGGCATCCGGATGGAACTGTTTGACCAGTTCCTTGTAGCGCAAACGGATAGTCGCTGAGTCAGCGGATGTCTCCAATGTCAGCGTCTCGAAGGCTTTCAGGGTCACAGGCCCAAATTTTGGTTTGGATGCCTCGGCTTCGCGACGCGGGCGCTTTTGTCCGCTCGCGACAAACAGATCAAAGGGATCCACATAGGCCTCGTCTTTGGGCACGCCGCCTTTGCGAGGGCTGCGCTTACCACTTGCAGCATTTTCGCCAAGTTTCCACGTCGGACGATGACCAATTAAGGCGTCCTTTTGATAGGAAAGGATCGCGTCATCCGGCATTCCTGCAAAATAATTGTAGGATTGGTTATATTCCCGCACATGCTCGATGCAGAAATTCCAAAATTTACCTTCGGAATTCCGTCCCTTGGGGGCCCGATGCGGCCCAGGCGCCTCGCAACCGGGGCGCTCGCAACGCGGTGGCTCCGCAGGCGCAGCCGTGCGGCCCTTACGCGGACCGATGCGAATCTTGTCGAATAGTTTTGAAGAAGGGTTCATGGATGTTCTCATAGTCGCCAAGCCTAGTCGGGGGCAAGCCTTGCCAAACAAGTCGACGGTTCTTATTCCGTTTTCAGGGTATTTTAAGGAACACATAATGACGATGCGGGATCGAATTGAGGCAAAGCTTACGGCAGCTTTTGCGCCATCATCGCTAACGGTAACCGATGATTCGCATCATCATGCCGGTCATGGCGGAGCGAGAGAGGGCGGAGAGACGCATTTCTCGGTCGATATTGCGAGCTTGGCCTTTGCTGGCAAAAGCCGCGTGGACATGCACCGAGCAATTAATGCGGTATTGGCCGAGGAATTCGCCGAGCGGGTTCATGCCTTGGCCATTAGCGCGCGAGCGGGTTAGCCAAAGGCAAGCAACGCAGCGACGCCTACTAAAATAAGCGCCATCCCGATCCATTCGCGACCTGCGGTTTGTTCTTTAAGCACCCGTCGCGTGATGATTTGCGCGAAAATCATTTCCACAAGGCCTAGCGTTCGCACATTGGCGGCACTTGTCAGCGAAAAACCAATAAACCAGGCTTGCGAGGCAAAGGCACCGACAAACCCGGCCAAAAGCGATGCACGCCAGACGTTTAAGCTACCCATAAGGGCAGTTCGGTTGAAAAGCGCCATATAAACGAGCAAAATGGCAGATTGCATGCTCAGCGCCGTGACCAGCGTGGTGCTAGCCGCCAATAAAAAAGGTGTATCCTCCAGCGCCAGAATACCTCCGCGATAAGAAACCGCAGAAAGGGCAAAAAAAGTACCCGACACAATGCCATAGGCCACGGGCCGTAACCCGCTTTTGGTCCAACTATCGCCAGGCTTAGCGGCCATCAAAATCACGCCGATCGTGGCCGTTACAATGGCTAAGGCTGCAAGGGCGCTGATTTTGTCACCTAAAACGACGACGCTGAAAATCGCGACCTGAACGGGCTCGGTCTTCGTGTAAGCGGTAGTAACCGCAAAGGATCGCTCTTTCATCGCCAGCAGCATCAAGGCCGTTGCGATGATCTGGGTAACAGCCCCGCCGAGCGCAAAACCAAGCATGGCGATGGTAAGCGACGGGATGGCATGACCTGTAATCCAAACGCTGACCGCGAGAAAAATCACCGAAAAGGGTAGGCCATATAAAAAGCGGACCTGAGTGGCACCAACGGTTCCGATGCGCTGGGTTAGATTGCGTTGCATCGCGTTACGGGTGGTCAGTCCTGCGGCTCCAATAATGGTGGCCAAAACCCAATAGAGTGTCATTGCGTCCGTCCTTTCTTTGTCCCTTAGTCCCGTTTGCCGCTTTCGTCACGCGTCAACGCACGTTAGAAGAACGCCAACGAAAAGTACGTTAGGGTGGAGATGGATGGCGATGGAGCGGGTGCAGCGGAGCGGAACGGGCCTTGTTTTCGCGCTTTCGGGCGCCTTTTTCTATGGCTTTAACATCACCTTTGCGAAGATTGCGGCCGAGCTAGGCGTCGGCGGGCCAATGATTGTCGCCGAGCGCGTGCTGGTGATGATCGCGATCGGATTGCTCGTTGGCCGTCTAACAGGCGCCTCCTTTTCCGTGCCCCGTCATGAGCGTGTCTCGCTCTTCGCGTTGGGGCTTGGCAGTACAGGTGTTTCGATCTGCTATATCTCGTCGGTCGCTTTTATTCCGATCACGATCGCTGCCGTGATTTTTTATACGTTTCCGATTTTGATCGTCGTCTTAAGCCCATTGATTGATCGAAAGCCCTTAACCGTATCCATGATGGCGATTGTGCTAGCGGCCTTTATTGGCGTTGTTTTGGTGCTTGGCACCACCGATGCCAGCCTCGATCCACGAGGCCTTCTCCTAGCGGCCGGAGCCAGTGCTTCCGCTGCCATCCAATTCTTCGCAGGAACGCGGTGTCGCCAGACAGGGACAGCGGCCAAACTCGTTTTTAGTCAGGTGATCGTTTTGCCAACCGCGCTTTTCACGGTTTATTTCATCGGGTCTGTCTTCACCATCGATAGTCAGCTCGCGGCCTTTGTGCCGGTCTGGCTCACCATTGGCGGCTTCGTCTTTGGCTTTGGATTTCAGATTCTGGCCTTAACGCGCATTTCGGCTTCTGTTGCGGGATTAGCCTTTTGCCTTGAACCCGTTGTCGCCGCCATTACATCCGCCATTGTCTTAGGCGAGCGATTGGCCATTATCCAATACATAGGTGGTGCCATTGTAATCTCGGCAATCATTGCAACGGTTATTGTTGAACGGAATAAAGCAGCATGATGGATCGAGCCCTGCCAATGCCAGTACCTGTCACCGTGATGACCGGCTTCTTGGGTGCTGGCAAAACAACTTTGCTCAATCGGCTCTTAAAAGACCCGTTGCTTTCCGACTCCATCGTTATCGTCAACGAATTTGGTGAGATCGGACTCGACCATCTTTTTATCGAAACCCGCGATGACGGCATGATCTTGATGGCCTCAGGCTGTCTATGCTGTACGATTCGAGGCGATCTCGTCGATACGCTCGATGATCTAATGAAGAAGCGCGACACCGGTAAAATTTCTCACTTCCAGCGCATCGTCATTGAAACAACCGGTCTTGCTGACCCCGCACCCATTTTGCAATCACTGCTTTCCCATCCCTATCTTGCGGCACGCTATGCGCTTGATGGGGTTGTTACCTTGGTTGATGCGGCGAACGGATCGTCAACCCTCGATCATCACATGGAAGCTGTTAAACAGGCCGCCGTTGCCGACCGTATCGTACTCACGAAAAGCGATTTGGTTGATGATCCTTCCGCATTAATTAAGCGCCTTCTCGCGCTCAATCCCGCTGCTCCTGTTCTCGATGCGATGAAAGGTGACGCAACAGCAAGTGCCTTGATCGGCACCGGCCCTTTTAATATTGCTTCAAAAATCCCCGATGTTGCACGTTGGCTGAATGCTGAAGCCTATCATGATGATCATCATCACCACGATCATCACCATGATCACAATCATGACGGACCCGAAGGCCGGAACGCCCATGATGTGAACCGACACGATGCCCATATTCGTGCGTTTTGTCTTACGACGGATGATGCAATCCCATCCTCTGCTTTCGATATGTTCTTATCGCTTTTGCGTTCCGCTCATGGCGAAAAAATGCTTCGTATGAAAGGCATTGTGAAACTGGCCGAAACGCCGGAGCGCCCTATTATCCTACACGGCGTACAACATGTTTTTCACCCGCCGATCGCGCTAGCGGGATGGCCGGATGCCGATCACCGTACCCGTCTGGTATTTATCACCAAAGACTTGGAGCAAAGCTTTGTTGAAGGCTTGTGGAATGCCTTTCTCGGTCGTCCGGGGATTGACACGCCGGACCGCTCAGCCATGCTCGATAATCCGCTGTCACTCAGGCGAGAATAACAGATCAAGGGAAAACGCATGGGTATCTTCCAACGTGCCGCCAGTGAAATCGCCTATCTGCGGGGTGCCTTGCGGACGTTGAACCGCGTTAAGCCTATCAAATCAACGCCTAATCGCACGATGTGTGAGCGTATGGAGGAGGTCGCCGCGCTGCACCCAGATCGCATCGCCCTCATCTCGGACCGTGAAACCTTCACCTATGGCGCGTATAACGGGCGCGCCAATCGCTATGCTCGTTTTGTACAATCCGAAGGTATTGCAAAGGGCGATACAATTGTTTTGTTGATGCCGAACCGTCCTGATTATCTCGCTGTCTGGATGGGTGTTGCGCGAGCCGGTGGCGCTACCGCGTTACTCAACACAAGCCAGAGCGGCCAAGCGCTTGCTCATTCCATCGCTATCGTCAAACCTAAGCTTGCGATCGTGTCAGTCGACCTTTTAGAAGCATGGCAAAGCGCTCTGCCTTTTCTTGAAAACCCACCAAAGCTTTTTGTGCACGGCGAATCCGCTTTTGATGCGGCGCTATTAGGCTTTTCGCCTGACGCCTTGAGCCTGAATGAGCGCGTCACGCTGACGATTGATGACAAATGTCTTTATATCTTTACGTCCGGAACGACAGGCCTACCGAAAGCCGCAAATATTAATCATTATCGCGTGAGTGCGATGGCGCTCGGATTTTCCTCTGTCATGGAAATTGAGGCGCGTGACCGGCTATATGATTGCTTGCCAATGTATCACTCGAATGGTGGCATCTTATCCACGCTTGGTGTTCTCATCCGCGGTGGTAGTGTGGTGATCCGTGAGAAATTCTCGGCGCGCGAATTTTGGTCGGATATTGTCAAGCATCACTGCACTCGGTTTTTCTATATTGGCGAACTCTGCCGTTATCTTTTGAACGCGCCACCCGGTCCGTATGACCGCTCCCATACGATCAAACTGATTTGTGGAAATGGTCTGCGGCCCGATATTTGGAAATCGTTTTCATCGCGCTTTGGCATCAAGCATATCCGCGAATTTTACGGCGCGACCGAAGGCAATATTGCGCTCTTTAATTTTGATGCCCGTCCCGGTGCTGTGGGTCGAATTCCGAAATGGGCAGAAAAACGCTTCGTCGTGAACGTCGTTCGGTTTGATGTCGAACATGAACGCCCAATGCGAGACAAGAATGGCCATTGCATCCCCTGCCTGCCGGGTGAAATTGGCGAAATTATTGGCGAGATCATCGATGATCCTTTAGCGCCGGCTAATCGTTTCGAGGGTTATGCGGACAAAAAGGCGGATGAAGCAAAAATACTTCGTAATGTATTCGGCGAAGGAGACGCGTGGTTTCGCTCCGGCGATCTCGTGACACGCGACGAGCAGGGCTATTTTTATTTTGTCGATCGTATTGGTGATACGTTCCGCTGGAAGGGTGAAAATGTTTCGACAAATGAAGTCGCTGAAACAATAAATACCCATGCCGGTGTTGCGGCGTGTGCGGTCTATGGCGTCTCAGTCCCTGGCCATGATGGTAAAGCAGGAATGGCTGCGATTATGCCGTCAGATGATATTCCATTGCAGCTTGATCGACTCGTCGATCATCTTACTAAAAATCTTCCGCAACACGCTCGCCCAGTCTTCATTCGCATTCGCCGTGAAATGGATATAACCGGAACCTTTAAACTACGGAAGATTGATTTGATGCGCGAAGGGATTGAACCTCCAGATACGGCAGAGGATATTCATTGGTATGATACAGGCATTGGTCAATATCGGGTGTTGGATTCAGATACCCGCCATGCGTTGAAGGAAGGCCGTCTTCGCCTTTAACCGCGTGCTCTCAATTCACGGCGAATAATTTTTCCGGTCGTTGTCATCGGCAACGACTCCACAAACGCTATTTCGCGTGGATATTCATGGGCTGACAGACGTGATTTCACAAAATCACGAATATCAGAAGCGAGCACCTCAGACGGTTCGAAGTCGGGCCGCAACACCAAAAACGCTTTGACAATTTCGGTGCGTAAGGGATCGGGCTTGCCGACAACGGCTGCTAACGCCACAGCGGGATGCCGGATGAGGCAATCCTCGATCTCGACAGGCCCGATCCGATAGCTTGAGGATGTTATAACATCGTCGTCGCGCCCGATAAACTGGATATAGCCTTCCTCGTCTTGGATGCCCTGATCGCCTGTTGTCATCCAATCGCCGATAAATTTTTCTATCGTTGCTTTATCGCGCCGCCAATATCCTAAAAACATGACAGGATCAGGTCTGAAAATCGCGATTTGTCCGACTTCTCCGGGCAAACAGGAGGAGCCATCTTCACGAATAATGGCAACCTGATGTCCCGGAACTGGTTTGCCGATAAAGCCGGGCTTCGTAATGCCGAGCAATCCGGACGAGCCTATCACCAAATTACATTCGGTCTGGCCATAGGCTTCGTTAATGGTGAGGCCCAATTCGCTTTGCGCCCATCGTAATGTTTCCGCGCCCAAGGCTTCGCCTGCAGAAGCGATTGTCCGTAAGTTTATATCATAGCTCGCGCGAGGGTTCGGCACGGTCCTTAGCATTCGCAAGGCGGTAGGAGGAATAAAAATATTTCGGATCTTTAAATTGGCAATGAGTTGCCACGCTTCGCTCGCGTCAAATTTTTCGAACTTACGCGCGACGACGGGTACACCAAGCGCGAGCGAGGGTAAGAGACCATTCAATAGGCCACCCGCCCATGCCCAGTCAGCGGGCGTCCATAATAAATCATCATTTTGCGGGAAAAATTCATGAACCAATTGAAAGCCAGGCAAATGGCCGGGCAGAACCCGATGGCCATGCAACGCCCCTTTTGGCTGGCCGGTTGTGCCGGACGTGTAAATCATCAAGGCCGGATCGTCGGGCGTTGACGCAACAGGCGTGAAGGAATCGGATTGTGAAGCTAAAGCGTCAGTATAGCCAAGCGCGGAACCATCGGGTCCATCGATCGAGAGCACCAGCTTAAAAGGTAGCATGCCCTCTGGCGCAGAGCGCAGCTTGGCCAATCCCGCCTTGTTGGTGATCAATGCGGAAACGCCCGCATCATCAAGGCGGTAGGTAAGGGCATCAATGCCAAACAAAACCGCCAAGGGCAAAGCAATAGCACCCATCTTATAGATTGCTATATGGCTCTCCGCCACTTCGCGCGATTGCGGCAGCAAAATCGCAATTCGTTCACCGCGTACAATGCCGGAGGCGACGAGTAGATTAGCCAAGCGGTTGGATTGCGCCCGAAGCGCGCTGAAGGTAACCCGTTCAACCGCGCCCGTATCCAGAACATTTAATAAAGCGAGACGGTCTGGCTCGCGTTCGGCCCAGACATCGCAAACAGCCACGCCGATATTATAGCGTTCCGGTATATCCCACCGGAACGCTGCATGAAGCTGCTTTTCATCTCTAATATCGGGAAGCATCGACCGGCCTCGCCCTGCCCAAAACGGCAGGCACTTTAAGCGCGGATTGGGGGCTATTGCAATGCAACAGGTGCAGTGCAACAGAGCAAGAGATGTTTAAACAGGTAAAGCACCGTCGGACTTCACTTCTTCCATCACGGCATAGGTGCGCGATTCTTTAACCCCGGGCAGCGCCAGCACCACATCGCCCAGCAAATTGCGATAGGCGGCCATATCGGCCACACGCGTTTTGACGAGGTAATCGAACCCGCCGGCCACCATATGACATTCGAGCACTTCGGGCGATCGCTTTACCGCGTCGGCGAAGCGCTCAAACACGTCGGGCGTGGTTTTGTCCAACGTCACTTCGATAAAGACGAGCAGGCCGAGGCCAAGCTTTTTCGGGTCCAGCATGGCGCGGTAACCCAGCACGTAATGCTCGCGCTGCAATCTTTTGATGCGTTCGCTCGCGGCCGTTGGCGATAATCCGATTTTTTCGGCTAACTCGACGGTCGTGATCCGACCATCTTTCTGAAGAAGTTTGAGGATCGAACGGTCGGTGCGGTCAAGCTCTTGCATATTTCCCTAAAAATCCAAATTATTTAGTGATTTTCACTATATAATTTAGAAACTACCCAATTAAAACGTTTAAATTTTTGCGTTATAAAAGATTTATCACATAACGCTATCAGGAGCGCCCGCACCATGTCCGGATTTGCAGCCTTTCGTACCGATTTTGCTCCCGCGGATAAGGGCATGGCCGCAGCCCTTTTGGCCAAAGCCTCACTCGCCCGCGATGCCGAAGAGCGCATTGATACAACGGCTACTGGCATGATTGAGGCGATCCGCTCTAAGTCATCGGGCCTTGGTGGCGTTGAAGAATTGCTGCGTGAATATTCGCTCTCAACGCCCGAAGGCTTGGCGCTTATGGTATTGGCCGAAGCTCTTTTGCGCGTACCGGATGCCGCGACGTCCGACCAGTTGATCGAAGACAAGCT